>DATNLQ010000005.1:0-7744 GCA_035602785.1 Solirubrobacteraceae bacterium | reverse complement strand
CCCACGTCGCCCCAGCACAGCTCCATCACGCTGAGCACCGTCGATAGGTTCGAGCCGTTGCGGTTGGCCGTGTCGCCCGCCGCGCTGTGCTCGCGCCGCACGCCCGCTGCGCCGGCGCCGCCGATGTCGCTGCCGGCGTTCACGCCGTCGATCAGCGAGGCCAGCATGTCAAGCTCCTTGGGGTAGGAGTGCTCGGCGAGGTCGTACTTGCGCGAGATCGGGCGGAACACCTCTGTGGCGACCTGGCGCGCCTGGCTGACGAGCGGTGCGAACTTCCTGGGTGTCTCGAGGCTGATCATGGTTGTCCCTTCGGGTCTCGATGAAAACGTCGATGACGGCGCTGCGCGCCGGCTCGACTCAAACGAGCAGGGCGCCCTCCATCACGCCCGCCGCGCGCAGGTCTCGATACCAGCGCTCCACCGGATGCTCCTTGACGTACCCGTGCCCGCCGAGCAGCTGCACTCCATCGGAGCCGATGCGAACGCCCTTGCCTACGCACAGGCGCCGCGCGAGCGCGGCCTCGTGGTCAAAGCTCTTGCCGGTGTCTGCACGACTGGCCGCACGGTAGGTCAGCAGGCGCATCCCCTCGAGCTCGATGCCGACATCGGCAACCGCGAAGGCGACTGCCTGGCGGTTGGAGATCGGCTCACCGAAAGCGACCCGTTCGTTGACATAGGGGATCAGGTAGTCCAGCACCGCCTGGGCCGTGCCCACGCACAGCGCACACCATGCGATCCTCGCGCGCTGCACGCACTCCTGATAGACGTCGCGGCGGCCCTCGCCCAGCAGCGCGGTCGCCGGCACGCGCACGTCGTCGAGGATCAGCCGGCCGGTCGCCGCCGCGCGCAGACCCATGGCGGGCTCAGGCTCGGTGAACAGGCCGGCGGTGGAGGACTCGACCACGAACAGCGCCGGCCCCAGGCCTTCGGCGTCGGCGGCGATCACGAACAGCTCGTCGTCGCCCGCGCGCGGCACGAGCGACTTGGCGCCGCTGAGGACCCACTCGCCTTCCTGGCGCCGCGCCCGTGTCGCCAGCGTGAGCGGGTCGAACAGAGGCCGCGGCTCCAGCAGCGCGAGCGCGGCCGGCGGCGGGTGCTCGGAGGCGAAAGCGGGCAGGTAGGCCGCCTGCTGCTCGGCGTCGCCCCACAGACCCAGGGCGCTCGCCACCGCGCCGGGGGCCAGCGCAGCGAAGGCGATGGCCATGTCGCCGTGCGCCAGCGCCTCGGCGACCAGCACGCTCGTTATCGCCGAGCGCTCGGCCATCACGCCGCCGAGCTCTTCGGGCACGCCCAGCGTCGCCATCCCCAGCTCGTCGGCCTGCTCCAGGATCTCCGTGGGCGTCGCGCACGCGTTGTCGGACGCCAGCGCGGCCGGGCGCACCTGCTCGGCCGCGAACGCCCCAATCGCCTCGCGCAGCATCTGCTGCTCGTCGTCGGGCGTCAGGTCGAACAGCTCGGGCGTCCGCGCGTGCGCCTGGCGGGCAGGGCGCGCCAGCTTGGCCGCCGCATTGAAGCTGCGGCTGGTCGCCCCCGCCGCGCGAAAGCCCTGGCGCGTGCCCTGGAACACCCAGCGCTCCACGCGCTTGCGCTGGCCCACCCGGTCCAGAAGCTGCGAGCCCGCCAGACGGTTGAGCGCACGCAGGCCCAGGCCCATGCTGCGTTCGGCCGTGTTCACTGCGCTTCCTCCTGTTGTCGGGATGTGTTGGCCGGCGATGCCCCATGCAGTGGCCGCAGGCGGCCGACGAGGTGGATGCCCTCAGGGGCCGCTTCGTGCACGCCAAAGCTCACGTCGTCTGCCTCGGCGACGCTGTCGAAGCGCACCGTGGCCGGCAGCAGTATCGCCCGGCGAAAGCTCACCTCGATGGCAAAGGCGCCCCGCAGCAGGTCCGCGTGGGCGTCCTGCAGGGCGGCCAGGCAGCGCGCCTTGGTCCACATGCCGTGCGCGATCGCGCGCGGGAAGCCCAGCGCCCTTGCGGTCAGCGCGTGCAGGTGAATGGGGTTGCGATCGCCCGACACGGCCGCGTAGCGGCGGCCCAGTTCGCCGGCCAGCCGCCACTGCTCTGCGGCGTCGGACGGCTCCGGGGCGCCGGCCTCGTCCTCGCGCGACCCCGGCCCGTCGCTGCTTGCACCGCTGCCTGCGCTGCCTGCGCCGCCGCGGCGCAGCATCGTGCTGGTCTCCTCCCACACCAGCTCGCCGTCCACGTGCGCGGTCGAGGCGATCGAGAAGGTGCGCCCGCGCCGATGGGGCGCCAGCGGGGTTGCGCGAACCGCCAGGTCCAGCCGCTCGGCGTGCCCGATCGGCCGGTGCTGGATGATCTGGTTTGCCACGTGCACCAGGCCGATCGCCGGGAACGGGAAGCTTCCGTCGGCCATCAGCGCCAGGTGCAGCGGAAAGGCGAGCACGTGGACGTACGTGGCGGGCACTTGCCCGCGCGCCGTGAAGGCGCACACGCCCTCATACCGCGCCACGCGCTCGGGGTCGATCCGAACCCGCGAGAGGGTCAGGCGCAGGTCGGGCACCTCGTGGGCGGCGCCCGCCACCCACGGCAGCCGCGAGGCGCCGGGCAGCAGCGGCGCGACCGCGCGGGCATACAGCGGCAGTATTCGCGGGGAGCTGTCGAGCCGGCGCGTGGTCATCACGCCCCCAGGAAGTTCTGGCCGCACACGCGGACCACGTTGCCGTTGAGGCCGCCAGACGCCGGTTGGGCCAGCCAGGCGATCGTCTCGGCCACGTCCACCGGCAGCCCGCCCTGGCCGAGGCTGCTCATCCGCCGCCCCGCTTCGCGGATCGCGATCGGCATCTTGGCGGTCATCTGCGTCTCGATGAAGCCGGGGGCCACCGCGCTGATCGCAAGGCCGCGCCCGGCCAGCTCGCCGGCGAGCGCCTGGACGCGCCCGATCACACCCGCCTTGGACGTCGCGTAGTTGGTCTGGCCCGCGTTGCCCGCGATCCCGCTCATCGACGACACGCACACGATGCGCCCGTTGTCGTTGAACGCGTCCGCGGCCAGGAGCGCGTTATCGATCCTCTCCTGGCTGCACAGGTTGATGTCCATCAGCTCGCTCCAGCGCTCGCCGGGCATCTTGGCGAGCGTGCGGTCGCGCGTGACGCCGGCGTTGTGCACGATCACGTCCAGGCCCGTGGAGAAGCGCTGCGCGAGCACGTCCGGGGCGTCGGGCGCGGTGATGTCCAGCTCGATCGCCTCGCCGTCCAGCCGCGCCATCGCCCGGCGCAGGTCCTCGGCCAGCGCGGGCACGTCCAGCCCCACGACGCGCGCGCCGTCGCGGGCGAGCGTGGATGCGATCGCCTCGCCGATCCCGCGCGAGGCGCCGGTCACGAGCGCGAGGCGTCCCTGCAGCGGGCGCTCCCAGTCGATGTCATCGCGCGGGCGCGCGCGGTTGACGCGGATCGTCTGGCCGGACACGTAGGCCGAGCGGGGCGACAGCAGAAAGCGCAGGGTGGAGGCGATCGCGTCCTCGGCGCCAGCCGCCACCAGCACCAGCTGCGCGGTCGCCCCGCGCCCGCCGACCTCCTTGCCCAAGGAACGGGTGAAGCCCTCCAGCGCGCGCTGTGCGGTCTTCTGCGCGACCGGCGCGCAGTCGTCCATCGGCGTGCCCAGCACGATCGCGCGCCCGCAGCGATCGAGCTGCGCGACGGCGCCGTGGAAGAAGGCGTGCAGGGACGCCAGCTCTCCCGAGTCGGCGATGCCGCTGGCGTCGAACACGAGCGCCTTCAGGCGCTGCTCGCCAGGGGCCTGCGGGTTGAAGATCGTGGCGTCAAGGCCCGCCCGCGCGACCAGCTCGCGCATGCTCTGTTCGGGGTGCGTGGCAAGCTCACAGTGCGCCTGCGCCAGCACGGCCGCGACCGACTCCAGCAGGCGGCCATGTGGCGTCCCGGCGAGCAGCACCCGCCCGCGGATCAGCGGGTCGCCGGGGCTGTGTCGCTCCAGCCGGGCCGGCCGGGGCAGGCCGACCTGGCGCGCCAGCAGGCTGCCCGGGCGGGAGTTGACCAGCTGGGCGTAGCGGTCGCTCACGAGCAGCCTCCAAGCTGGGCTCCGCGGCGGGTCACGATGCGCCTCCGCTGCTCTCGAGCATCGCCACCACGCCCTGGCCGGCGGCTGCGCAGATGCTCACCACGCCGCGGCCGCAGCCGCGCTCGTGCAGCGCCTTGGCCAAGGCGGCCACGATCCGCCCGCCGGTGGCCGCGAACGGGTGACCGGCGGCCAGCGAGCCGCCGTTGACGTTCAGCCGCTCGCGGTCGATCGGGCCGAGCGGCGCTTCGCGTCCCAGGCGCTCGCGGCAGAAAACCGGGTCCTCCCACGCGCGCAGCGTGCACAGCACCTGCGCGGCGAACGCCTCGTGGATCTCATACAGGTCGAAGTCGCCCAGGCCCAGCCCGGCCCGGTCGAGCATCCTCGGCATGGCGTAGGCGGGCGCCATCAGCAGGCCTTCGGGCGTGCCCGTGCCGTTGCAGGGGTGCACGTGGTCGACGGCCGCGGTCTGCGCCTGGGTGAAATAGGCCAGCACGGGCAGGTCGCGCTCGCGCGCCCACTCCTCGCTGGCCAGCAGCACCGCCGACGCCCCGTCGCTGAGCGGCGTCGAGTTGCCGGCAGTCATCGTGCCGTTTCCTCCGCCGAACACCGGTCGCAGCTTGGCGAGCTTCTCAGGCGTGGAGTCGGGCCTCAGGTTCTGGTCGCGATCGAGTCCCAGGTACGGGGTGAGCAGGTCGGTGAAGAAGCCGCGCTCGTAGGCCGCGGCCATGTGCTGATGGCTGCGCGCGGCCAGCTCGTCCTGCTCGGCGCGCGTGATGCCCCATTCGCCGGCCATGATCGCGCAGTGCTCGCCCATCGACAGGCCCGTGCGCGGCTCGGCATTGCGCGGTATCTCGGGCACGATCTGCCGTGGGCGCAGTCGCGTCAGCAGGCGCAGGCGGCCGGCCGTGTCGGGCGTGCGGTTGAGCTCCAGCAGCAGCTTGCGCAGGCTCTCGTTGAGGGAGAGCGGTGCGTCGGAGGTCGTGTCCGCGCCCCCCGCGATCCCCGCATCGATCTGCCCCAGGGCGATCTTGTTGGCGACCAGGACCACGGCCTCCAGGCCCGTGCCGCACGCCTGCTGGACGTCGTAGGCGGGCGTCTGCGCCGCCAGGCGCGTGCTCAGCACCGCTTCGCGCGTGAGGTCTCGGTCGCGCGGGTGCTTGAGCACCGCCCCCGCGGCCACCTCGCCCAGCAGCTCGCCCTCCAGGCCGAAGCGGTCGATCAGCCCGTCGAGCGCGGCGGTCAGCATGTCGTGGTTGGACGCGTGCGCGTAGGCCGCGTTCGAGCGCGCGAACGGGATGCGGTTGCCGCCAACGATCGCTACGCGACGAGCGTTCATGACCGTCCGCCCAGCGCCAGCCCCGGCTCGACGGTCTGGATCAACAGCTCGGCTGTGGCGCTGGCCGTCATGGATTCCGTGCGCAGCCACCAGCGCACCAGCGCCTCGGCCGCGCCCAACAGCGCGATCGACAGGGCCTCGACCTGGGTGCGCGAGGAGACCGACGGCTGGGCCAGCAGCGCCGCGGCGACCAGATCGGCGATGCGGGCGCGGTACTCGCCCACGCGCCGCGCTATCCCGCCCTCGGTCGGCAGCGTCTCGTCGAACAGCACGCGCCAGGAGCCGCGGTCCTGGTCGACGAAGCCAAAGAACGCGTGGATGCCCGCGCGCAGGGCGGCGTCGGGCGTCGTGGTGCGCTCGACCGCTCCCACCACTGCTGCCACCAGCGCGTCGCCGCCCGGTTCCATGCAGGCGAGATAGAGGCGCTCCTTGTTGCCGAAGTAGTTGTACAGCAGCGGCTTGGTCACGCCAACCGCGGCCGCCACCTCGTCCATCGTCACCGGCCCATAGCCGCGCTCTGCGAACAGCGCATGGGCGACCTGCAGCGTCTGCTCCATGCGGGCCTCGCGCGGCAGGCGTGTACGGGGCGTTGTCTCGGCAGCCACGCCCAACATCTTACTCATATATAAATTTATATGTCGGTAGCTTGCTGGGAGGCGTCTCCGCCGCTCCGCGGCACGAACATCTGTTCGTGGTCATAGAATGCAGCGCAGATGGCAACCAGCAACCAGATAGTGGTCTCGGGCGCACGGGAGCACAACCTCAAGGACATCTCGCTGGCGCTGCCGCGCGACGCGCTGGTCGTCATAACGGGCCTGTCCGGCTCGGGCAAGTCGAGCCTGGCGTTCGACACGATCTACGCGGAGGGCCAGCGCCGCTACGTGGAGTCGCTGTCGGCCTACGCGCGCCAGTTCCTCGGGCAGATGGACAAGCCCGATGTGGACTCGATCGAGGGCCTGTCGCCGGCGATCTCGATCGACCAGAAGACCACCTCGCGCAACCCGCGCTCGACCGTGGGCACGGTGACCGAGATCTACGACTACCTGCGCCTGCTGTGGGCGCGCGTGGGCAAGCCCCACTGCCCGATCTGCGGGCGCCCGATCGTGGGGCAGTCGGCCGAGCAGATCATCGACCAGGTGATGGAGCTGGCGGAGGGCGTGCGCTTCATGGTGCTCGCGCCGGTCGTGCGCGGGCGCAAGGGCGAGTACGGCAAGCTGCTCGAGCAGCTGCGCGCGGACGGCTTTGCGCGCGTGAAGATCGACGAGCGCGTGCGCATGCTCGAGGAATCGATCGTGCTGGACAAGCGCTACAAGCACGACATCTCGGTTGTGGTCGACCGCTTGGTCATGCGCCACGACGTGCGCAAGCGCCTGGCCGACTCGATCGAGACCGCGGTTGGGCTTGCGGAGGGCCTGGTGGAGGTGGAGGTGGTGGGCTCCGGCCGTCCGGCCTCCGCCGAGTTGTCGGCCGGTGAGGATGCGAGCGCGGCCAAGGGCGCCAAGGGCGCCAAGGGCCCCCGCGCGGCGGCCACGCAGATCGTTCCCGGGATGGTCCCCGATCCGGGCACGCTGTTCACCTTCTCCGAGCGCTTTGCCTGCCCCGAGCACGGTCCCTCGCTGGTCGAGCTCGAGCCGCGCATCTTCTCCTTCAACTCGCCCCACGGCGCGTGCGAGCGCTGCACGGGCCTGGGCTCGCAGATGGAGATCGACCCCGAGCTGGTGGTGCCCGACCCGTCGCTGTCGATCGGCGAGGGCGCGCTCGCGCCGTGGGCCAACAGCGCGTCCAACTACTACGAGCAGATGACCGAGGCGATCGCCGAGCAGTACGGCGTGGACCTGGACGTGCCCTGGGAAGACCTGCCCGACGAGCAGCGCGACCTGTTCCTGTACGGCACCGACGGCGAGCCCGTGCAGGTCACCTATCGCAACCGCTATGGGCGCCGGCGCTCGTATGCGACACGCTTTGAGGGGATCGTCAGCAACCTGCAGCGCCGCTACCGCGAGACCGACTCCGAGTGGACGCGCGAGAAGATCGAGGAGTACATGTCGCTGCGCGCCTGCCCGGTGTGCGGCGGCGCGCGCCTGCGCGCGGAGTCGCGCGCGGTGCTCGTCGCAGGCACGCGGATCGAGGACTTCTGCGCGCTGTCCGCGCGCCGGGCGCTGGAGTGGCTGGAGGAGGTGGAGCTGTCGGAGACCGACCGCCACGTTGCGCGGCTGATCCTGCGCGAGATCTCAGAGCGTCTGCGCTTCTTGGAGAACGTGGGCATCGGCTACCTGTCGATGGACCGGGCCGCGGCGACGCTGTCGGGCGGCGAGGCCCAGCGCATCCGCCTGGCCACGCAGATCGGCTCGTCGCTGGTGGGCGTGCTGTACATC
>DATNLQ010000062.1:0-11329 GCA_035602785.1 Solirubrobacteraceae bacterium | reverse complement strand
TTGCGAGAGAATCGCGGTTTTGGGTGCCCCGACGGCCTTGCGAATTCCGATCTCGCGGGTGCGCTCGGTGACGGTGACGAGCATGATGTTCATCACGCCGATCCCGCCGACGAGCAGCGAGATCGCGGCCACCTCTCCCAGCAGCGTGGTGAAGACGCTGCTGGTCGAGCTGGAGGTTTCCAGCAGGGAGCCCTGGTTGAGCACGCTGAAGCCCGGTTCGGCGGTGTTCTTGATCTTGTGCCGTTCCTCGAGGATCTGCGTGACCTCGCCTTCGGCGGCGTTCAGCGAGGATTCCGACTTGGCCTGGACGGTGATCGAGTCGATCGGCCCGACGCCGGTCAGCGAGTCCTGGACGGTGGTGATCGGCGCGATCACGATGTCGTCCTCGTTGGTGGCGCCGTTGGATCCCTTTTTGGCGAGGACGCCGACCACTTCGTAGTTGCTGCCGTTGACCTTCATGTTCTGCCCCACCGGGTTGACCCCGGCGAACAGTTCCTGCAGCACTTCCTGGCCGATCAGCGCCACGCGCTTGTGCTTGCTCACGTCTTCGGACGTGAAAGAGGAGCCTTCGGCGACCTTGTAGCTGTGGGCCGCCACGTAGGAGGGAGTGGTGCCGACGAACGACGAGGGTTCGAAGCTCGAGCTGCCGTAGACGAGTTTGACGGCGGTCGCGTTGACCACCGGCGAGGCGCTCTTCACGTCGGGCGCCTGGCCGGGGCTCTGTAGTGCTTGCGCGTCCTGCTTGGTCAATGAGACGCTCGTCGTGGCGCTGCTCGCCCGCGCGCCGCCGCGAAAGCCGCCGCCGCTGGCCTGCACGACCAGCACGTTGGTGCCGAGGCTCTGGATCCGCGACTGGACCGCCTTGGAGGAGCCGTTGCCGACGGCGATCAGCACGATCACCGAGGCCACGCCGATCGTCATGCCGAGGATGGTCAGCCCCGAGCGCAGCTTGTTGGCGGTGATGCCGCCCCAGGCGATGCGCAGGGTCTCCGGACCGATCACGATCGCGCCTCGCTCACGCCGACATCGGTGGTTTGGCGGTGGGCCGACTTCTGGCTGTGCAGGGCGGGCGGGGCGTCATGTACGCCCAGCATGCGATGGTCCTCGACGATTTCGCCGTCGCTGAGCCGGATCACGCGCTTGGTCTGCTCGGCGACGTCGGGCTCGTGCGTGATCAGGACCACCGTCCGTCCTTCTTCGTTCAGGCGCGCGAAGATGCGCAGGACATCCTCGGTGGAGTGCGAGTCGAGGTTGCCGGTCGGCTCGTCGGCGAGGATCAGCGAGGGGTTGGTCACGAGCGCCCGCGCGACGGCCACGCGCTGCTGCTGGCCGCCGGACAGCTCCGCCGGCTGATGGTGCATACGATTCGCCATCCCGACCGAGCGCAGCGCGCGTTCTGCCCGCTGTCTGCGCGCGGCGCCCCGCAGGCCGGCATATGCGAGCGGCAGCTCCACATTCGCGAGCGCGCTCGTGCGGGGCACGAGGTTGAAGCTCTGAAATACGAAGCCGATCTTGCGGTTGCGCAGGTCGGAGAGGTCGTCCTCGTCCATCTCGCTGACGTGCACGCCATCGATCAGGTAGCGGCCGCTCGTGGGTATGTCCAGGCAGCCGAGGATGTTCATCAGCGTGCTCTTGCCGCTGCCCGAGCTGCCCATGATCGCCACCAGGTCGCCGGTGTCGATGCGCAGCGAGACGTTGCGCAGCGCCCGCACGCGGATCTGTCCGAGGTCGTAGACCTTTGTGACGTCGTGCACCTCGATGACCGGATGGCGCGGGCGCCGAGCCGGGCCGCTAGGTGCACCCTCGACAGCCACGCGCTCCACCAGCGGCCGGCTGCGCGGGACGCGCTTGCGAGGCTCCCCGCGTGGAGACAGAGGCCGGCGCACTAGCCGCCGCCCCTGAAGAACGCGGCCCCGCCGCCGCCGCCAAGGCCACCGCCAAGCCCGCCGCCCAAGCCGCCGCCGCCCAGGCGGCCGCCCAGCCTGGATGTCAGGCTGCTCGTGCTCGACGTTGTGGTGGCGACCGGCAGGGCGATCTCTTCGCCGGCGTTCAGGCCGCTGAGGATGATCGTGGAGCTGTTGCCGGCCAGTCCGGTCACGACGCGCTGGCGCACCTGCTTGCCCTTGCGTATGACCGTGACGCTGTCGGCGGAGATCGCGCTGGTCGGGACGTTGACGCCTTCGGCCTGCTTGACCACCACTTCGGCGGTCGCGCTCATTCCCGGCTTCAGCGCCGCTTCGGCCTGGTCGAGCTGGAACGTGACGTCGTAGCTGACCACCCCGCTGCTGCTGGTCGACAGCACAGGCAGGCTCACAACATGGGCTGCGAATTTGCGGCCTTCGAGCGCTTCGACGGTCACTGTGGCGATCTGCCCGACGTGGACGTTGCTGATTTCAGACTCGCTCAAAGGCACCACCAGCTGATAGCCGTGGAGGTCGACGAGTTCTATGAATGAGCTGCTGCTGCTGCTGCTGCTTTCGCTGCCCGAGTTGGTGGCGCTGGCGCTACCACTGCCACCGGTGCTGGCGCCGCTGGCCGCACCGGCGCCGCTGCTAGTGGCGGCGACGTCGTGATAGCTGGCGCCGCCGCTGTAGGTCGCTCCGCTGACAGCGCCTGCTGTCCCGCTTGCGCTGGCACCGCCGGTCGTGCCGCTGCCCGTTGCGCCACCTCCGCTGCCGGTCGCCCCGGCGCCGCCGGTCGCGCCCCCCCCTTCGGTCGCGCCAACAGCTCCGCTCGTGCTGCCGGCCGCGCCGCTGCCGCTTGCGCTGCCGGCCGTGCCGCTGGCGCCGGCGCGCGTGCCGCCGCCGGCCGCGCTGCTGCTGCCGGTCGTCCCGCTGCTGCCGGTCGTCCCGGAGCTCGAGCTGCTGCCGGCGCCTGTGCCGCTGGCCGCGCTGCTCGAATGGGTGGCGCTGTCGGTGCCGGTACTGCTCGTTTCGCCGGATGAGCCTCCTGTGCCGGTGACGGCTTCGCCGACGGAGTCCTTGATCGACGCGACCACGCCCGCGGCAGGTGCGTACAGTTTCGTCTCCGACAGCGTGCGGCGTGCGGTTTCGACGGTCAGTCGCGCGCTCTCGACGCTGTTTTCGGCGCTCACCACGGTCGACCTGGTCGGTGGGGCCGCCTTGGCTTCGTTGGAGGCCAGCGTGGCCTGCAGCGACTGCCTGGCGCTCGTGAGGCTGGTCTGCGCCTGCTCGATCGACTGCTGATCCTTGAGCTTGGTGGCGGCCAGGCTCTGCTTGGCGTTCGCCACAGCATTGCGAGCGCTGTTAATCGACTGCTGGCCTTTGAGGGCCGCGGTGGCCTGGCTGTTCTGCGCGGTGGTTATTGAGTAGCTGTCCTGGGCCACCTTGGCTTCGTCTGACTTGATCGTCGCTTCGGCTGAGGCGACCTTGGATTCGGCTGAGCTCACCTTCGATTCGGCGGCGCTGATCCCAGACGCGCTGGAGGGCGACTTGCCCCTTTCACTGGCCAGCGCCGACCTCGCTTCTTCGAGCTTGGACTTGGCTTCTTCCAGCTGGGACTTGGCTTCGGCGAGCGCTTTTTCTTCTACGCCGCGCTGGCTGGTCGCCTGGTTGACTGCGTCCTGCTCGCTGGTCGCTTCCAGGGTGACCGACTGTTCGGTCGCCTTCAAGGAGACCTCGTTCTGCGCGACCGTCGCGGCGGAGGCTGCTGCGTCTGACTTGGCCGTTTGGCGCGCCTGCCTGAGCGACTGTTCTGCGGAGGCGACGGACGCGCGCGACTGCGCGGCTGTGATCTCGTTCTCGCGCACCTCCACAGGCGTGAGTCCTTCGACCGCCGCCTGGTAGGCCGCTTCCTCGGTCGTCAAGCTCATTTCCGCCGAGCGCAGGCTCGATTCCGCGCTGGACGGATCGATTTCGGCCAGCAACTGGCCGCTGGTCACGTGGTCGCCGACGCTCACCAATAGTCCGGTGAGCGTCCCGCTGGTGGCGAAGTCGACGCCGACTTTGGTCGCGGGCTGCAGCGTTCCGCTTCCCGACACGGTCGACTGCACGACGCCCCGCGCGACCGTCGCCGTGCGCGTAACGCTTGCCTGGCTGCCCGATGCCGGTCCCACCAGCAGCACGGCCGCCACGATCGCACCGGCGCAAAGAGCCCCCAGTGCGTAGACGAGCCAGGATGCTCTGGTGCGCTCGGTCATGTACTTGGAACAGATACTCGCGTCGGTGCGTAAGAGCGTCCGAAGAAACCCTGCAAGCAGGGATAAATTCGGCGATGCTGCACCTTGACCTGCCAATCGGAGATCCACGGAGCCGCCCGTCGGGTCTGCCATGATCCGCGTGATGGAGATGCGCGGCGGGATCGATCTCGGTGGCACCAAGATCCAGGCGGCGATCCTCGACGACGACAACAACGTACTCGGCTCGGCGCGCCTGCCGACGCCCACCAGCGGCGGCCCGGCCGACGTCGCCACGCAGATGCAGGTGGCGCTGCACGACGCTGCCAAGGCCGCCGAGACTGAGCCGGCCTCGCTTGCTGGCGTCGGGGTGGGCTCCCCGGGCACGATTCACGACGGCGAAGTGACCAGTGCCCGCAACCTGCCCGACTGGGAAGGCACGTTTCCGCTGGCAAACGCACTGGAGCGCGGGCTGGGGTGTCCGGTGCGGGTGGGCAACGACGTGCAGGTGGCAACGCAGGCCGAGTTCATCCTGGGCGCGGGCAGGCTCTACCGATCGCTGCTCGGGGTGTTCTGGGGCACGGGCGTCGGCGGCGGGGTGATCCTGGACGGCAAGACCTGGACCGGGCGCGGCGGCGCAGGCGAGATCGGACACATGGTGGTCGAGATCGACGGTGCGCGTTGCACGTGTGGGCGCCGCGGCTGCATGGAGGCATACGCCGGGCGTGCCGCGATGGAAGGGCACGTCAGCTCCCTCGTCGACAAGGGCCGCAAGACCGACCTGTTCAAGCTGATGAAGGAGCGCGAACGCACGCGCATGACCAGCGGCATCTGGGCGCGGGCGCTAGATCGCGGCGACAAGCTGGCCACGCACGTGATCGATCGTGCGGTCGACGCGCTTGGCGCAGGGATCGCGTCGGCGGTCAACCTGCTCGACGTGGAGGGTGTGATCATCGGCGGTGGTCTGGGCGTCAGGCTCGGCCATCCGTATGCCAAGCGGATTGCCGAAGCGATGCAGCCGCATCTGTTCGCCGACGGCCGGCCGCCGCACGTCCACGTTGCAGCCCTCGGCGATCTCGGCGGCGCGATCGGCGCGTCGCTGCTGGTCCGGGCCGCGGAGTAACGTTCACGGTGATTTGCCACAGCCGGTCGTGCATCTGTCGTCGGTGCTGCGCAGTCCGCTGTTGGACCGGGCGGGCGAGCGTCTCGGGCGCGTCGAAGACCTGATCGTGCGTCTGGCGGACGCTGGCTACCCGCCGGTGACCGGGTTGAAGGCGAGGATCGGCGGGCGCGAGCTGTTCGTGCCGGCCGACCGGATCGCGGAGCTCTCGCCGGGCGCGGTGCGCCTGGCGGGCGAGAAGCTCAACCTCAAACGCTTCGAGCGACGGGCCGGTGAGGTGCTGCTCGGCGGCGATGTGCTTGGGCACAAGCTCGTGGCCGTGGAGGCCGACCCGCCGCGCCTGGTCACCGCCCACGAGATCGAGCTCGCCTGCATCGACAGTTGGTGGCGGGTTGTCGGCGTCGATCACAGCGCCCGCGCTCGCCTGCGCCACATCCTGCCGCGCCGCCTACGCGGCGTGGTCGCAGACCGACCGTTTCTGGACTGGACCGATCTGGAGCCGTTCGTGGGTCACGTGCCGAGCGCGCGCCTGCGCTTCTCCCATCGCAAGCTCGCCAACCTGCACCCCGCCGAGATCGCCGACCTGGTCGAGGCTGCCTCTCACGACGAGGGCGAGGAGATCATCGAGGCGGTCAGGCAGGATCGCGAGCTGGAGGCCGACGTGTTCGAGGAGCTCGACGAGCACCATCAGCTGGAGTTCATCCGTGAGCGCCCGGACGCTCAGGTGGCGGCGGTGATCGCACGTATGGCGCCCGACGACGCGGCCGACCTGATCGTGGAAATCGACCAGGACCGGCGGGGCCGGATCCTTGCCCTGCTGCCGCCCGCGCATCGGCGCCGGATCGAAGCTTTGCTCGGCTACAACCCCTCTACGGCCGGCGGGCTGATGACACCGGACTTTGTCGGCCTGGGGATCGGCAACTCGGTCGAGTCGGCGCTCGAGGCCGTGCGACACAGCGATCTCGCGCCAGGGACCTTGACGACGGTCTACCTGCTCGACAGTGACGGCAGGCTGTCCGCTTCGGTGCTGGTGGTGGCGCTGCTGCGCGCCGACGCGCACACGTCGCTGCAGGAGA
Source organism: Solirubrobacteraceae bacterium (assembly GCA_035602785.1). GTDB lineage: Bacteria > Actinomycetota > Thermoleophilia > Solirubrobacterales > Solirubrobacteraceae > Palsa-744. The sequence goes on along the minus strand of DATNLQ010000062.1, from coordinate 4,998 downwards.
TCGCGGAGAGCGAGCCGGTATCGGTCGGCACCGGTGCCGACCTGCCCGAGGTGGCGCGGATGATGACCGACTACAACCTGGTGATGCTGCCGGTGCTCGACGAGCAGGAGCGGCCGGTGGGGGTCGTGACCGTCGACGACGTGCTCGAGCTGACACTGCCCGCCGGTTGGCGGCGGCGCTTCGGCGTGGCCAGCGATTGACGGCCGCCGTTGCTAGGCTGGGCGTTGGATGAGGCACTAGACAAGGCGCGTAGAAAGGAGGTCGGCGTGGATCGAGAACAGCCACGAAGTACCCAGCCGGCCGCACGCCGCGCGCCCTCGTCCCTGCTGGCCTAGCCGCTCTCCTCGGGACTCCTTTCGCGTCGGCATGCGCAGTCGAGACGTGACGCGCAAATCCGGGCAGTAAGGAAAGGAGGCAGACCGACATGGCTGAGGAGCAGACAACGCTGGCGCCCGCTTCGCAGCGGCCCGAAGGCGTGCCTCCGATCCTCGACGAGGCGCACATCGGCGACATCCGTGGCGCGCTCGGGACGATCAGGATGAGCGACAGCGGCGAGCGCATTGGCTGGCGCTCACGGGCGATGGCGCTGCTGGCCATCATGGGCCCGGGCCTGATCGTGATGGTCGGCGACAACGACGCGGGCGGCGTCTCCACCTATGCCCAGGCGGGACAGAACTACGGGACGAGCCTGCTGTGGGTGCTCCTGCTGCTGATTCCCGTGCTGATCGTCAACCAGGAGATGGTCATCCGCCTGGGCGCCGTCACCGGCGTTGGGCATGCCCGCCTGATCAACGAGCGCTTCGGTCGCTTCTGGGGCTGGTTCTCGGTGGGCGATCTGTTCATCCTCAACTTCCTGACGATCGTCACCGAGTTCATCGGAGTCAGCCTGGCACTGGGCTACTTCGGCGTGAGCAGGTACGTGGCAGTGCCGATCGCGGCGGCCGTGCTGGTGGCGATCACCTCGACGGGCAGCTTTCGCAGTTGGGAGCGCTTCATGTACGTGTTCGTCGTCGCCAACTTCCTGATCGTCCCCTTGCTCGTCTTGGCGCATCCGCACGTCGGCGACATCCTCCAACACACCTTCTCACCGGGCATCCGGGGAGGCGCGAGCTCGACGGCGGTGTTGCTGATCATCGCGATCGTCGGCACGACCGTCGCTCCCTGGCAGCTGTTCTTCCAGCAGTCCAACATCATCGACAAGCGGATCACGCCGCGCTGGATCAACTACGAGCGCGCCGACACGGTCATCGGGGCGTTTGTAGTGGTCATCGGCGCGGGCGCGCTGATCGCGATCACCGCATTCGCGTTCGCGGGCACGCCCGACTTCGGACGGTTCGTCGACGCGGGGACCGTCGCCACGCAGCTGGAGCATCGCCTTGGCTCCACAGCGGGCGCGTTCTTTGCGGTGGTGCTCCTGAACGCATCGCTGATCGGCGCGGCGGCGGTCACGCTCGCCACGTCCTATGCCTTCGGTGACGTGTTCGGAGCAAAGCACTCGCTCAACCGCGGGCCGCTCGACGCCAAGCTGTTCTATGCGAGCTTCACGCTGATGGTGGGCGCGGCCGCAGGCATCGTGCTCATTCCCGGCGCGCCGCTCGGCCTGATAACCACCTCCGTGCAGGCGCTGGCGGGCGTGCTGTTGCCCAGCGCGACGGTGTTCCTGCTGCTGCTGTGCAACGACCACGAGGTGCTCGGCCCGTGGTCGAACCCCTCATGGCTGAACGCGATCGCCAGCGTGATCATCGGCGTTCTCGTCGAGCTCTCTTTGATCCTGATGGCCAGCACGATCTTCCCCACGCTCAACGTCACACACCTGTTCATCTACCTCTCCATCGCGCTGGTCGCGGCGCTCGCCGGCATGGCCGTGTATGCGCTGCGCAACAGGCCGGGAGCGGCCGTCGAGGTGTCCAAGGTGCCCAGGGAGAAGCGCAGCACATGGACGATGCCGCCACTGGCGCTGCTTGAGCGTCCGGCGTGGTCACCCGGACGCAAGATGGCCATGCTCACGCTGCGCGGATACCTGGTGGTGGCCGTGTTGCTGCTGATTGTCAAGACCGTGCAGCTCGGTCATTGACGGGCCCACCTGCGGCCGGGCTCGACTCGGGCATCTATGTTGATTTGCTGTGCTTCCGTTCTGGATATCGATCGCGCTGCTGTCGCTCGTCCAGGGCACCCTGGTGGCGCTGCCCGGCGTGCTCGCGGTGGACCGCCTGGCGCGCTTGCGCTCGCGCCGCTGGGCGCTGATCCCGCCGCTGTCTGTGATTGCCTTCGTGTTCGTCGCGCGCGCCGCAGAACACGCAAGCGCACAGGGGCTGACCTACCTGGCGCTGGCCGCCGTGCCGGCGCTTGCTGCGCTCGCCCTCGGCTGGCTGCTGTGGGGCGCCAGTCGGCGTCGTCGGGCCTGGGCACTGCTCGTGCTGCCTCTGTTCGCGCTCGCCTGGGTCGATCGCAGCGGCCTGGCGGGAGAGGGTACGGCGCTGGTCCTCACCGCGCTCAGCTGCGTGGCGCTCGGCGTGCTGATCGCGACGGTCACCCCCGCGCGCTGGCTTGCCGCAGGCGTCGTCGCGATGGCCATCGCAGATACCGCGCTGGTGGTCTCCGACCTGCTTCAGCGGCCCAACAACGCGCTCAACGCAGCGCATCCCGCAGCCGGCCTGCCACGGCTTCAGAGCGCGGTGTTCGGCTCGGCCGTGATGGGCTACGGCGACCTGTTCGTCGCGGGCGTCCTCGGCGGGCTGCTCGCGCTCACCGTCGGTCGCTCCACGCAGCTGCGTGTTGCCGGGCTGACGGCGCTGTTGGCGCTTGCCTTCGACTTGCTGTTCTTCGCGGTCGACGAGCTGCCGGCCACCGTCCCTGTCGCGACTGCACTGATCGTGACGGTGGTCATACGTCGGCGGACAACCGCTCCGCGACCGACAGCTGGGCCAGCTCGCGCTCTGGCGGCGGCGAAGCCTCGCTCGTCGTGAGCCCGACCCGCGCGGTGATCGCCCGCGCGGTGATCTCAACAGCGGCCGGCGCAAGGACCTCGCGCTCGGAGGCCGCGCCCGCCTGCTCGATGCGCCGTACCTGGGGCACGACACGATGGTCGAAGGAGCCCACAGCCTCGTTGTAGGCGGCCGTCGCCGACTCCAATTGGCGCCCAACCTTGGCAAGCGGCTCCACGAAGCGGCCCAGGCGGCGGTGCAGCTCGCGCGCGGACTCGCCGATCTCGCGCGCGGATTGGGCGATCATCTCCTGGCGCCAGCCGTAGTGGACGGCCCACAGCAGGCCGATCAGCGTCGTCGGCGTGGCCATCAGCACCTGCTGCTGGACCCCGTACTCGATCAGCGCCGGATCGGCGGCCAGGGCGGCTTGGTAGATGCCGTCCGACGGAACGAACATCACGACGAACTCGGGTGTGGAGTCGAACTGGCGCTGATAGCCCTTGGAGGCCAGCTTGACGATGTGCTCTCGCGTCTGGCGCGCGTGTCGGGCCGTGTGCGTCTCACGCTCTGACTCGCTGGATGCCTCCAGTGCGGCCAGGTAGGCGTCGAGAGGGACCTTGGAGTCGACCACGACCAGCTTTTCGCCGGGTAGGCGAACGAGCATGTCCGGGCGCAGCATCTGTCCCTCGCCGGTGGCGATCGTGCTCTGCTCGAGAAAGTCGCAGTGGGCGACCATCCCGGCCATCTCGACCACATTGCGCAGCTGGATCTCCCCCCAGGAGCCGCGCGTGGCGGGGCGCTTGAGCGCAGACACCAGGTTTCCGGTCTCCTGGCGCAGCGTGCCCACGCCCTCGCCCAACTGGCGCAGCATCTGCGCAAGCTCGCCCTGCGCCTGTCTGCGCTCGCGCTCCAGGCGCCCAATCTCGCTCTCCATCCTGCCTAGCTTCTCGGCGACCGGCCCGACGAGTCCCTTGATCTCCTCGGTGCGCCGGGCCATCTCCCCGCTGACGCGCTCCTGCTCGGCGCGGCGCGCCTGCTCGAGGCTCTGTGCGAGCGAGTCGCCGGTCTGCTGGAGCACGTCCAAGGAGATCGCCTTGAGCTCGTCGCGCAGACGCTCGCGCTCGGGCCGGCGCCCGTGGTAGCGCTGAAGCGCCGCCGCGCAGGCGCCGCCCAGCAGGACTCCGATGATCAACAGCACGACGCTCATTTGGGCACGACCTTTCCGAGTCGAACGAGCCAACAAAGATCGCACGGCCCGCGGACGCCTCCGCTGGCGGCCGCACAGCGGCTGAAGGGCCTCTCGGCGCGAGCCCGAGCAAAGGTGCCTATAGCTTGACAATAGGGGTTAAACCGGATATGTTCCCTATCAACGACCGGGCCACGCCGGCGATCGGCATGATCGCGCGCGTAGGGGTTGACTGCGTGGGGCGTGCCCACCTCTGGGAGGGGGATGACTAATGCAGGCAAGGAACGGCTCGAACGTCATGACAGGTGCGCGCGCTCGGGTGGTCGGGTGCGCTGCTGCGCTGGTGGCGTTGACGGCGATGATGTTCGCGCCGGCGGCGAACGCTGAAACGACCACCTATCTGGCGCTCGGTGACTCGATCAGCTTTGGCTACACGCAGGAAAAATTCGACTTGAACTTCCCCAACGAGGCACCGTCGTTCTTCGAAAACGGGTTCGACAACATCTTCGCTACCGACCTCTCCAAACCGAGCGAGGTCGGTCCGGGCGTGACGATCGTCAACGATGCCTGTCCGGGTGAGACGTCCAATGGGCTGATCGGCGAAAACGAACTGCTGGGCGGGAAAAAATCGACGGAACCGGCGGGGCATGACCCGCAGGGTCTGGGTGACTACCACCCGTGTGCGTATCTCAACGTGGATGGTCTGCCGTTGCACAACTCGTTGAGTGTGGGCGGGCAGGGCATCTCGCAGTTGGAAGACGCGCTGAGCATCCTCAAAGAAGGTCACCCGGCGCACCCGGTCGACGCGATCACGCTGAACATCGGCTCCAACGACGAGCTCGCGGCGATCACCCAGTGCGAAGACGAAGTCAAGGAAGAACTCGAAAC
>DATNLQ010000049.1:0-7875 GCA_035602785.1 Solirubrobacteraceae bacterium | reverse complement strand
CCGGCAGAGCCGCCGGTGGCTTCGCCGGCGACGTTCGTGTCGCCGGTAGGGGTTCGGCGGTAGCGCGTCGTGCGCATCAGCTCTTCGATGCGCTTCAGTCGCGAGCGGATCGCCTCCTCGTGGTTGCCGTCGCTGTCTTGGCTGAGGAGTTCTTCCATCATCCGCTGGATCGGCTCGGGAAGCTTCTCGCGGAATTGCGCCGCCCATTCCTCCCAGGGGAGGGGCTCGCCGTCTGCGAGGAGCTGGCTGCGGGCGGTGTTCGGCGTGATCTGCTGCTTTGCGTCCGGCTTGACGTAGATCACGACGCGTCGGGGCCCGAAGAGGACACCGAAGTGCATGAGCTGGCGGATTCCGGCGTTGCCGTCGCGGAGCTCGTAGAGCTCGTCGTGGAAGAGCGCGGCGATGTGGCCGCTGCTGAGCCAGTACGACGGGTCTCCGATCTTGTCCTCGTTGAGGAGCCACCAGTAGACCGTTGCGCGGCCGGTGTCGAGCCGGACCTCTCCGGAGGCCGCGGCGTTTTTGTTCAGGTAGTTGGCCTGTCCGACGGCTTGGCGCATGAAGCCGCCGTCGCGTGCGTATGTGGTCGGCTTCGTGGGCCAGTCGGCGGGGTCGCTCTTGCCGAACTCGCGCACCCGTACGGTGACGGCGTCTGGGAACTCGAGGAAGCGGCGGTTGAGGTAGCGCACCAGCCACCGCACCCCGCCGACGGCGCCCTCGGGCGGCTCCATTGTGTTCTCGTCGGCGGTGCGGCCGAGGAGTGTGACCATCGTGCCGTGCCCTGCCTCGATGATCTCCCGAGGGAGCACCTCGGGCTTGAGCTTGCGCCAGTGGTGGTAGGTGCCGTCGCGGTGGAGCAGGTACGGCTTGATGCCGTACTCGTTGGTCTCCGGGTCGCGCCAGAAGTGGATCTGGTGGACCTCACCGTTCTTCAGGGAGGTGTAGATGAGGCCGGAGGGGTTGGCTACGCCGGCGGTGATCTTGGCGCCGACGCCGAAGTTGCGGTCGAGCGCTTGAACGCCGGATGAACTGGCAAGGTGGTTGATGTACTCGACCATCTCTTCGCCGGTCATACCGTCGCCGGTGTCCCAGATGCTGAGCTTGTAGACGGGTTTCTGCCCGGCGTCCACCTGGGCACCGAGCGCGCCCCACTCGACGTCCCAAACGACCTGGTGGCCCTTTGAAGGCGCCTGCAAGCCTGCTTCGTTCTCCACGCGCTGGGAGCGCTCGATGGCCTCGAGCGCGTTCTTCGTGAGCTCGCGGTACTCCTGAAGCGGCGCGGAGTCCGCGGCGAGGCGTTCGAGCAGGAACGCAGCGTGCCGCAACTCAAGCGGCATGGTGCTGCCGGTGATGACGTCCGTATCCACGGACCCTCCATTCGTTCATGAGCGGCACGACCCGTGGGCGGGACCACTCGATGTATGGGTGCCTGCGAGTCGCGGTGCTGTCTGCGAGGCCGTTGGCCCGGGAGACGTGCGCCGCGACGCGCGGCGTGACAAACGTATCAGGAGTGTGTCCGGAATCCGGAGCGCTTCACGCTACGAGCGTGACTTGGCGAGCACTGCGGGCACGGGGACGCGCTTGAGGTCGCCGGGCTCGAGCTTGTGCGAGCCGCCGTGGTAACGACGGCTCGCGCGCAGCAACGCGTGCTGACCGTCCTCCGAGCGCAGCCAATCGGCGAGAACACGGGGACGCGTCCCGTTGCGCATCGTGATGCCGAAGAGATTGTTCGAGGGCACGGCGCGCGCGGTGTTGACGACGACCCTGAAGTTGTTGCTGGAGAGTGGGCCGATCAGCAGGTCAGGCCGCGTGAGCTCGCCGAGCGCGTACCAGGGTTGCCGCTGGGACGGGAGGTAGCGATCGCGGACGACGTCCTCGAACCGCTCTAGATAGGCCTGAAGCTCGCCGGTGATCTCGAGGTCCGGCGGGATCGTGAGCAGCCAGCGCTTCATCTCCTCGCCGCCCCAGCTTCGATGGGTTGCGCGGCTCAGCTCCTTCAGCGCGAAACGTTTGAGCGTCAGCGTGCCTGGCGTGACGACGTTGGCGGGCAGCCGCGCGGCCTCCGCGTCGGTCAGGAAGAAGACCGCGTTGGCGCCCGTGGCAACCCCGCGTCGGACCGTCGCCAACTCCGAAAGGGGGACTGTGTCGCCGCCGCTCTTCGCCTCCTCAGTCCAGAACCAGTTAGCCGGTTCGGTCGCATCCCGCTCACGCTCCCACTCGTCGATGACCGCGGCTTTGTCGCCGTCGAAGCGCACGCGGCCCATGCGCACCGGCGACCGTTTGTCGGCGACGGGGCCGACCGCAACGACGGTGGCTTGCACGCAGTTGCCCGTGAACGGCCGCGTGGTCGCAGGGGTGCGGTGCATCACGATTGGGCGGTCTGAGTTCCAGAGCGTTTGCCGGAGTCCGCGGCTCGCGCGCGTGTAGCCAATCGAGCCCGGCAGGACCATGCACGTGGCGTCCTGGTCGTGCATGTGCTCGAGCGTCGCGGCCTGGAAGAGCACGGCGAGGTTGGCGTGGCCGCTGTCGATGATTCGGCCGCAGAGACCGGTGGCTCTCGCACGGTACTCGGCCGACAGCTCCTGGATGCGAGTGTATGGCGGGTTCCCGAGCGTCAGCACCCGGCCCGTCCCGGCGCCGAAGCGGCCAACGAGCCGGTCGAGATAGTCGTCGTGGACGAGCTCTATTCGCTGGAGCCCGTGTGCGTCCCCGGGCTCGGCGTCGAGCTCGAACGCGATCCGAGTGGCTAGGAGACCGAGCGTCACGACGTTAACGTCGATGGCGACGATGCGAGCATCGGGCCACCGTTTCGCGGCCGCGACCGTGAACGCTCCGACTCCCGCTCCAGGGTCGGCCACGCAGTCAGGTACTCCGTCCATCAGGTTGGCGACGACGTCGATCATGTGGTCGACAACGGGCGTAGGCGTGAAGACGGTGCCGAGTCGTCGCCTGTGCGCGCGAGAGATGCACACGTCGTAGAGCGCCGCGAGCGGGTCGGCCCCCGTCCCGAGGGATTCGCGCACACCCTCGACGATCTCCGCCGGGCACGCCGGGGCTTCCTCGGCCCAGCGCCGGACCGATTCCGGCCACCGGACGACATGGTCGCCTGCGACATCGGCGGCTATTGATCCGAGCGCGCCCAACAGGTGCGCCTCCTCCTTGTTTGCTCCCTCTACTTCCGGCGTCGCGCTGACCGTGCACTCGCGAGCCCAGTCGCGGAACGCACGACCAAGGCCAGTCAGCGTCGTGAAGCGCCGAGTTCGGTTTGCAGGGGACATTAGCCGCCACGTTACATCGACGTTGGGATGCCTTAGTCGGGCGGTGTAGCCTTTGCCGATAAGTTTACGGCAAATAGCGGCAAGAGAGTGCGACGATAAATATGTTAGGCTTTTGCCTCCATGACAGCCGGCCAAGGAGACGCTATGCACCAAAGCTTCGACCACCAGGACCTCACCCGACGCGGATTCGTGGACTTCCAGTTGCTTCGCCAGCTCCCTCGGCGCTGCGCGCACGTCCCGAGCGGCTCCGGGATCTATGTCGTGACCCTCGAACCGCCCGTGACCGGTTACCTCGCGGAGCGTTGGGGGCCACTTCAAGGGGAGCGATCCGACGGTGCCGGTTGCCCTGCTCGAGGACAAGCGGCTTGAGGGGGTGCCGACGCTGTACATCGGGCGTGCGACTGACCTGCGCAAGCGGGTTGATCTGCTCGCGCGTTACGGTCGTGGCGAACCGGTCGGGCATCAGGGCGGTCGCTATCTGTGGCAGATCGCCGCGCACGACAGCCTGCGCGTTGCCTGGAAGCTCGACTCGGACCCCGTGGGCACCGAGGCCGAGTTGCTGGACGAGTTTGAGGCCGCGTATGGGCGGCTTCCGTTCGCGAACCTCGTGCGAGGCAGCCGCCCCCTGGCGGTCGCCTGAACGCCACGACAGTCTGTCGACCCGCCCGGGTAGGCAGACCGTCCACGGCCCATACGACAATCAGCCCAAGGAGACTCTGAGCAATGCCCCGCAAGACAGCCCCTAGCCTGGTCAAGGTCCTCGAGGAGACCCGGCCCGCGATAGAAGGCGCGCTGGCGGAGGCAGAGCAAGAGCTCGCCGAACTGAATGACCGTCGTGCCGAGCTCGAAGGGCTGATTGCTCGCGCCCGATCGGTGCTTACCGACGATCAAGAGCCGACGCACAGAGCGCCGGCGCAGCGACTGACGTTGCACGAGGCCATGGAGCTGGTCCTGGGCGAGCAGCGCAATCGGTGGATGACGGTTCACGAGCTCGCCGACGCGATCAACGAACGCGCGCTCTACGAGAAGCGCGACCGCTCTGCCGTTGAGCCGAGCCAGATACACGCGCGTGCCAACAAGTACCCAAGCCGGTTCGATAAGGACGGGCCACGGGTCCGACGAATTGCTGGACATTCACAGGCATGAGCGCCAATCACAACCGGTCTGGGGTGGTCTCGTCGTTCTCCGCTGCCCACTCGCCCGTAGGCCTCCTCTTGGTGTCCAGTCGGATAGCTTGAACGCGTGACCGAAGGGTTCCAACCGGCGCGGACCATCGCCAGCGTTCTTGAGGCGATCTCGAGCCAGCAGCTCGTTCTGCCGGCGATTCAGCGCGAGTTCGTCTGGAATGAGCAGAAGATCGCGGCGTTGTTCGACTCGTTGATGCGGGACTACCCGATCGGCGGCTTCCTCTACTGGCTCGTCTCCGACGAGACGGTCAAGGAGCACACGTTATACGGCTTCATCCGCGATTACGACCAGCGGCCGCCGAACAACTTCTGCCCGCGCCTGCAGGAGATCGCGCCGTCCGACAGCCGGTACGCGGTCCTGGACGGCCAGCAGCGGCTCACGAGCCTGAACATCGGCTTGCGGGGCTCGCATACCGTGAAGTTGCCGAACAAGTGGTGGGACAACCCGGACGCCTTCCCGAAGCGCTACCTCTACCTCGACCTGCGCAAGGCGGATCCTGACGCGAACGAGTCCGGCTCCGAGGACGAGACTGGGGAGACGGAGAACTTCGTCTTCCGCTTCCGCACGCCGGATCAGGCGGCGGCAGAGAACGAGGCTGGTCGTCGGTGGATGCGCGTCAGCGACGCGCTCGGGCTTCGCGAGACGAAGGACGTGATCGAGTACATCGGTAAGGCGGGCATTGGCACGGACACGGACGCGCTGGCGATCCTCAGCCGGATTCATGAGGTCGTCCACGTTCACGGCGTGATCAGCCCGTTCGTCGAGCCCAACCAGAGCATTGACCGCGTGATGAACATCTTCATCCGCGTGAATGCGCAAGGGGAACCGTTGTCCTTCGCCGACCTCCTGCTTAGTCAGGCGACCGCTGCGTGGAGCGCGAGCGACGAGGGCGAGGCGGTCGATGCGCGGGAGGAGATCCGGTCGTTCAACGAGCACCTGAACCGTGCCGATCACCGTTTCGATTTCAAGCGCGATCAGATTATGAAGGCTTGTCTGGTGCTGACTGACGCGTCAAGCGTTCGCTTCCAGATCGAGAATTTCAAGCGCGAGCAGATGCTGCGCATCCGGGACGAGTGGCCTGAGATCAAGAGGAGCCTCGATCTTGCCGCGAGCCTCCTTGATCAGTTCGGTCTCACCGCCGTGAACCTCAACGTGCGCAGCGTGATCCACCCCCTCGCCTACTACATCAAGCACCGGGAGCTGGATGCGTCGTACCTGACCGCAAAGGGGTCGGAGGCGGATCGCGACGACATTCGGCGGTGGGTAGTTCGGAGTCTGCTTCGCCAGGGGATTTGGGGCAGCGGCCTCGACACGCTGCTCACGCGGCTGCGCACGGCGATCAAGGAGCACGGCGACGCCGCCTTCCCCGTGGCCGCGATCGAACAGGTGATGGGGGAGGCCGGGAAGAGTTTGGCGTTTGACGAGCCTGCCGTGGAGGGTCTCCTCCGGGTGCGCTACCGGGATCGCAACTGCTTCCCGCTCCTGTCGCTGATCTATCCGAGCGGGAATACGTTGCTCCGCCACGTCGACCACGTGTACCCGCAGACAGCGTTCACGCGTGCGAAGCTCACAAAACTCGGGCTGGCTACCGAGCAGGTCGAGTGGATGCTTGCGGCGTCCCAGGAGATACCGAACCTTCAGCTGCTCACGCCCGGGGACAACGAGTCCAAGGGAGGCCGGTTCCCGGGACCGTGGCTGGCGTCGGCGTACCCAGACGACGGCGCGCGCGCGGCGGTGGCCGCGTTTCATCATTTCGGCGAGGTTGGCGATTCGTTGGCGGGTTTCGCCGAGTACTTCGAGCAGCGCCGTGAGCTCCTCGCTGTCGTGATACGCAAACGACTCGGCGTTGCGAGCGAGTCCGAGCCGGCTATGGCATAGCGGAGCGGCTACGGGTGACGCATGCGTCAATCCGCCTCGACGACGATCAGCTCGAGCGACTGGCCGACCTCATCGCGGAGCGCCTTCGCGATGCTCCGCCGGCTCGCGGTCCTCTGGTCGACGCGAGGGAGCTCGCGCGGTTACTCGGCGTCAGTCGTTCGTCTGTCTACGAACACGCACGCGACTTGGGGGCGATCAGAATCGGAGGCGAGCGGGGTCGTCTCCGATTCGATCCTGCCGTTGCAATGCGGGTCGAGCAGCCGGGACTGGCCGATGCGCCAACGTATCGACCGTCTCTCCCGCGGAGCAGCAAGCGGCGGGCGTCTCGTCAGCAAGCTCCTCGACGTCATCCTTTTCTTGAGCCCTCAGCCGTCTGGGACGGCGACTCTGGCCTGTGGAGGGATGCAACTGGCTATCCTACGCGCGACCAGTGCTGGCGCTCGACCGGGTCGGGTACGCACGGGTTAGTCGCGCAGGGGCCAGACGATGAGCTGGGCGCAAGCCACCTGGCCTGGGAAGTTGCGCGGCGCGAGTGGCGCAAAGAACACCGTGACCAGCGCGGCCGGCTCGCTTCTGATCAGCCTCCACGTTCACGGCCACTGTAGGACTCGCGTGTCGGTCGTCCGCGGGCGCTTACAATCATGCGCGTGCAAGCTCTACTCGTTGGCGGTCCCAACGACCAAGAAGTCCGAGAGGTGCCAGATCGGCCGCCGGCGCATATCGACGTTGAGGTCGACGTCGGCCCACCGTGGGAGCCGATCCCCGAGGGTGGGGAGTTTCCTACGGCGGTCTGGGAGACGCACCGCTATGCGCTGAGTAGCGTCAGCAGCGATACGAATGCTCCCGAGCCACGGGTCCGTTATGTGTACCTTCACAAGCTTCCGGACGACTGAGCGATGGTGCCCGCTCGCATGCGAGCGGGCTCAGCTGGCGATAGAAGGCGTCAATCCTGTGGTGAGCCAGGCCGGCGCTTCGAAAGCCGCATCACGCCCTGCTTGCGCTCGCCGTAGCGCTCGAGGAACACGTGACCACACCCGCAGCGGCTGTGCCGTCAGCGTCCGCGCCCCGCGCCGCGGTCTGGGGTGTGATCAGGGTTCCGCGTCGGTGGGTTGAGCCAGCGTGCAAGGCGAAGCGGCTGAAGTCGCCTCGGGTCGAATCGTGACCCCCATTCGGGAGCGGGTAGCTCGCGGTGGGCGAGCGAGGGTGTCTGTGCGCGGCTGTTACGCATCTTTTGGGCGAGGCGCGTGATGCGAACGGGGTCCTGTCCTTCGTTGCCGAGGTCGTCGCGTGCGATGAACCAGGTGGTGCCGTGTCGGGCGCGGGTTGCCTCGACGTAGGCGGTCTCCTTGCTGGTCTGCCAGCCGCCGGTGAGCACGACGGAGCGCTCGACGGTGGCGCCTTGCTGGCGGTAGACGTGCTGGGCATAGCTGAGTCGCAGAGACTCCAGATCCTTGCTGACGAGCCGTACCTGGCGGTTGGAGCCGTCGAGCGTGAGGGTCAGACCGCCTTGATCGTCGAGGTGTGTGACCTGGCC
>DATNLQ010000041.1:0-2071 GCA_035602785.1 Solirubrobacteraceae bacterium | reverse complement strand
GGCGGCCTGGTCGATGTCGTTGGCGTTGAGGTCGTCGAACTTGCGCTGGGCGATCTCGCGCAGTTGCGCATCGGTGATCGTGCCGACCTTCACGCGATTTGGCTCGCCTGAGCCCTTGTTGATTTTGATGGCCTGGCGGATGAGCACAGCGGCGGGAGGGGTCTTGGTGACGAACGTGAACGAGCGGTCCTCGTACACGGTGATTACAACGGGGATGACGGTTCCCGTTTCGCTCTGCGTCTGGGCGTTGAATGCCTTGCAGAACTCCATGATGTTGATCCCGTGCTGCCCCAGCGCGGGACCGACCGGCGGCGCAGGACTGGCCTGCCCGGCGTTGGCCTGCAGCTTGATCGTGGTGAGGACCTTCTTTGCCATCGTTTCTCGTTTGTCTCTTGGATTGGGCGGATAAGGAGCTTATCTGGGAACTGCGCCCCTGAGCGGGTCGAGGGTCAAGTCAGGCAAGGACGCAGGAAGCGTGGCGTGCTGTGCACGCGAGCGACCGAGGACGCTGCCTGACGCCGGCCATCGGCCCGCTTAGAGCTTTTTAACCTGGTCGAAGCTGACTTCTACGGGCGTCTCGCGGCCGAAGATTGATACCAGCACCTTGAGCTTGGACGCATCCTCGTTGATCTCGGAGATCTCGCCGGAGAAGTCAGACAGCGGGCCGGACACGACCTTGACGGACTCGCCGATGGAGAACTGCGCGCGGGTGCGCGGGGCGGTGGCGACCTCCTTGTGCAACAGCCGGTCGACCTCGACCTGGGTGAGCGGCACGGGCTCCTGGGATGAGCCGACAAAGCCGGTCACGCCGGGAGTGCCCTTAACCACTCCCCAGGAGTCCTCGTTGAGCTCCATGTTGACGAGCACGTAGCCGGGCATGGTGCGCTTCTCGACGGTGATCTTCTGGTTGTCCTTCATCTCAGCCACGGCTTCCGTTGGCACAACCACGCTGCGCACGGCGCGCTGCTGCCCGAGCGAGACAACGCGGTGCTCGAGGTTGTGCTTGACCTTGTTCTCGTGACCCGAGTAGGTGTTGACTACATACCAGCGAAACATTCAGCGGACCTCAGACATTCAGGGGGCCTCTTCTAGAGGATGGCTTCGACGATTTCCTTGGCGACGACATCGGCGAGGCCAAGGTAGGCGCCGGCGATGGCGACGAAGCCAAGCACAACGGCGGTCGCCTGGAAGACGTGCTGGCGGTCGGGCCATTGGACGCGCTGCAGCTCGGCCCAGCTGGCGCGCACGAAGGCGATCGCGCGGTTGCCGCCGCGGGGTATGGCTGCGCCGGAGGCCTGCTCGGGGGTCGCCCGGCGCGACCCGCCGCCGCCGACGAGCTCCTGCATCTCGTTGTCGCTGACGTCGCCCTCGACCTCGGCCTCTTGCTCGATTTCGGGCTCGGACAGCGTGGGGCCGCTTTCGGTGTCGATCTCGGCGTCTGCAGCGGGGGTGCCGTTTTCAGTGTCAGCGGGTACGCCGCGGGCGCCGCGCACGAGCGCGGCGTCGAACTCGTCGACGTCGCCGGTGTGCTCGAGCGCGCCGGGGAGGTCTGCGCGCACGGGTTGGCTGGGCGCGGGCGCACGCTCGATGCGCCCGCCTGCGGTGGTTCCCCGCCGTTCGCGACGCTGCTTTGCACGTTTTCGGTCACGAGCCACGACAGCGCTCCCGCGCTAGCGGGTCTCCCGGTGGCTGGTGTGTTTGCGACACCAGCGGCAGTACTTGCGCATGGACACACGGTCAGGGTTGTTGCGTTTGCTCTTGCTTGTCTGGTAGTTACGGCGCTTGCACTCCTCGCAGGCGAGGGTGATAGCGATTCGGACGTCTCCGCGGGCCATGATGAAAACCCCTGCGTGGTGGTGATGGACAGCAGCCCAGGCGAAGAAAAACCCCGCCCAGGCGCGAGGTCCATCGCAGTCTAGCGCGCCTGGGCTCGCGGAGCGAGCGCCCGCGACGGTCGCGCCGGGAAGGCGTCCGGCGCGAGCGCGAAGCTCGCCTGGCCGACCTGGCCGACCTGGCCGACCTGGCCGACCTGGCCGACCTGGCCGACCTGGCCGACCTGGCCGACCTGGCC
>DATNLQ010000016.1:0-14729 GCA_035602785.1 Solirubrobacteraceae bacterium | reverse complement strand
AACCAGCTGCGCCTGCGTGACATCGGCGGCATCATCGTCATCGACTTCATCGATATGGCGCGTGCGCGCAACCGCGACGCGGTCATGAAGACGCTGCGAAAGACGCTCGACGAGGATCGCACAAAGACCTTCACCGCGGAGATCTCAAAGCTCGGCCTGGTCGAGATGACCCGCCAGAACGTCACCGAGGGCGTGCGCGAGATCATGAGCCGTCCGTGTCCCACCTGCGAGGGCGAGGGCGTGATCCGCTCGGAGGAGACGATCGCGATCGAGTTCGAGCGCAGACTGCGCGACGTGGCCGCCGAACACCCCGACGCGGAGGCGTTCCTGGTGCAGGCCAACCCGCGCGTGAGCACACAGTTCACCGGGCACGGCTCGCGCGTCCTGCACGCGCTGGAGGCGCAGACCGACAAGTCGTTCCTGTTCGAGGGCTCAGAAGGGCTCGCGCTGGACCACTTCGCGATCACCTTCATGGGCACGCGCGCGGAGGTCGAGGAGCGCGCGCTGCCCTTTCGCCAGGGCGACGAGGTGCTGGTGGAGATCGTCGAGCCGCACATGTACGACGTGGACGACGCGGTGGCCAAAATCGACGGCTACATCATCTCGATCGCCGGCGCGGCCGCCCACGTGGGCGAGAAGCGCATGGTGCGTATCGACCAGGTCGGCCGCACGGCCGCCAGCGCGCTGCTGCTGGACGAGTCCGGCGAGGTCGTCAGCCCGCCCGCCCGACCGTCAGGCTCGCGCGCGGGCTCAGGGCGCGGCAAGCGTCGCGCCCCCGCGTCATCGGGCTCTGGCAACGGCGCTGGCGCGCGCGAATCGCGCTCGCGGCGGCGCAGGGCGCCGGTCGACAGCGAGGACCTGGAGGCACGCCGCGAAGCTGGCCTGGGCGAGCCGCCCGCTGGCATCGACTCAGAGCCCGAGGAGGAGCTGGCAACGGGCGCCCTCACGCCCGACGCGGCGCCTGCGGACGGGACCGATGAGGATGGCCTACAATCCAAACCTCGGCGTCGTGGCCGCAGGGGCGGACGGCGCCGTTCGGCTGCAAAGGCCAAGGCCGCGCCCGAATAGCAGGCAGCGCTCCCCGGCAATGCTGTCGGGTTGGCGCATTACATCAGCCACAAATTTCGACACTGAGAAGACATGTACGCGATCGTGAAGACCGGCGGCAAGCAGTACCGCGTGGAGCCCGGCCAGACCCTGCTCGTCGAGCGCCTGCCCGAGGCCGAGGGCGCAAGCGTGACGCTTGAGCCCATCCTCTATCGCTCCGACGAGGCCGTCCTCGACCATGCCGGACTCAAGGACGTCCGCGTCACCGCCAAGATCCTTGCGCACGTTCGCGGCGAAAAGCTGCGCGTGTTCAAGTTCAAGCCCAAGCGCGGCTACAAGAGGCGCACCGGCCACCGCCAGGACCTGACCCGGATCGAGGTCACCGAGATCGCATCGGGCGCCCGCGTCAAAGCCGCCAAGACATCCGCCAAGGCGACAGCCGAGAAGGCGACCGCCGCCAACGCGACCGACGGCGCGGACGAGAGCGCCCAGCAGACAGGCAAGGAGACCACAGATGGCTCATAAGAAGGGGCTCGGCTCGAGCCGCAACGGCCGCGACTCAAACGCTCAGCGCCTGGGCGTCAAGACCTTCGCCGGCCAGAGCGTGACCGGCGGGGAGATCATCGTGCGCCAGCGCGGCACCAAATTCAAGCCCGGCGCGGGCGTGGGCATCGGCAAGGACGACACGCTGTATGCGCGTGCGGCCGGCACCGTGCAGTTCGCCACCGGCCGGCGCGGGCGCGTCGTGTCCGTGCAGCCGCCCGCCGACGCGCGCGGCTGAGCGCCGCTCGGGTGAGCCCCAAGACCGGTGCGCGACTGATCGCCGCCGGACGCATGGCGCTCGGCGCTGGCGTGCTGGCCGCTCCGCAGGCGGTGCCGGCCCGCTGGCTGGGGCGCGACGCGGTGCGCCAGCCGATCGTGGTCTACCTGGCGCGTATGCTCGGCGCGCGCGACGTGGCGCTCGGCCTGGCGACGCTGGTGACGCTCGAGGATCCCGACGTAGGCCCCCGCGTGCAGGCCGCGTGTGCCGCGGTCGACTCGGTCGACGCGCTCGCCACGCTGATGGCCCGCAGGCAGCTCCCTTCGGCCGGCATGATCGCCACCTTGGCTACCGCCGGTGGTGCCGCGGCGGCGGGCTTCTATTTCGCGCACCTGCTCGCCCACTCCTGAGAAGGCCCGAGCCGCTCCATGCCCTATCCCGCTTGCGCGGTCGGGCGGATGAGGATCTCGTTGACGTCAACGTGCGGGGGCTGGGACAGCGCGTAGATGACTGCCCGGGCGATGTCGTCGTCCTCCAGCGCGTCCTTGGGGCGCTGGTCGAAGAACGGCGTGTCGGTCATGCCGGGCTCGATCAGCGTCACCCGCACGCCCGTGTCGTTGAGGTCCTGCCTGGCCGCCTCGCCCATGGCGCTGACCGCGTGCTTGGTGCACGAGTACAGCGAGCCCGGCAGCGCGCGGCGCCCCGCCACGCTGGAGGTCAGCAGCAGGTGCCCGCGCGAGTCCTTCAGCGCTGGGATCGTCGCGCGGATCGTCAGCGCGGCGCCATATACGTTGGTCATCACCATCTCGCGCCAGTGCTCGACGGTGTCAGACAGAAAGCCGCGCGGCCCGCCAAAGCCGGCGTTGGCGAACGCCGCGTCGATGCGCTCGAACGCATCCAGCGCCGCTGTGACCACGCGCTGCTGGTCCTCCCACTCGGTCACGTCGCAGCGCAGCGCAAGCGCACGTTCGGGGCCGCCCAGTTCCTGCGCGAGGGCCTGCAGGCGCTCGTGTGAGCGGGCGGCCAGCACCAGGCGCCAGCCCGCCGCGGCTGCATGGCGGGCGGTGGCCGCGCCAATGCCCGAGGATGCGCCGGTGATCAGCAGGACGCGGTCTGTGGGCTGCGCAGTCGAGGCATTCATACGATCGGTCGGCTCCTTGCTCGGGAATTAGACGCGTAGCTGTATATCCACAATCGCGTCGCGTCCCGGACATTGAGCCCGCTGCTGTCACGATGCCAGCATGCTCTCCGACCGCGCGAGGATCCACGTCCAGGCCGGCGCCGGCGGCGACGGCTGCACGAGCTTTCGCCGCGAAGCGCACGTGCCGCGAGGCGGACCCGACGGCGGCGACGGCGGGCGCGGGGGGGATGTGCTGTTCGTGTGCCAGGACTCGCTGCGCGACCTGCAGGCCTTCCGTCGCCGCAGCCACTTCCGCGCCGGGCGGGGCGGGCACGGCGAGGGGGCGCTGCGTCACGGCGCAGACGGCCACACGCTGGTCATCGGCGTGCCGCCCGGGACCGAGGTCGTGGCGGGGGAGGACGACGGGGAGGACCTGGCCGGGCGCCGCTGGGAGCTGCTCGCCGACGGCCAGCGGGCCACCGTCGCGCGCGGCGGTGGCGGCGGCAAGGGCAACAAGCGCTTTGCCACCGCCACACGTCAGGCGCCGCGCTTTGCCGAGCGCGGGCTGCCCGGCGAGGAAGGCTGGCTGGAGCTGCAGCTCAAGCTGCTCGCAGACGTCGGCCTGGTCGGCCTGCCCAACGCCGGCAAGTCCTCGTTGCTGTCGCGCCTCACGCGCGCTGCGCCCAAGGTGGCCTCATATCCCTTCACCACCCTTTCGCCCGTGCTCGGCGTGCTCGAAGGCGAGGAACGCCAGCTGATCATCGCCGACATCCCCGGCCTGATCGAAGGCGCCAGCGAGGGCGCCGGCCTGGGGCATGACTTTCTCGCCCACGTCGAGCGCACGCGCCTGCTCGTGCACGTGCTCGACGTCGCGCCCGAGCTGACCGGCGACGCCGACGCTGACCCGGCCGCCAACTTCGCCACAATCGAGCGCGAGCTCGCCGCCCACGACGAGCGCCTGGCCCGGTTGCCGCGCGTGCTCGTGCTCTCCAAGGCCGACCTCGTGACCGCCGAGCAGGCAGAGCATGCGGTCGCCGCGTGGCGCGATCGCCTGGCCGCGGATGTCCCGGTGATCGCAACCTCCAGTGCCACCGGCCAGGGGATCTCAGAGCTCGCCGCCGAGCTGTTGCAGAATGTCGCGCCGCGCGACGTCGTGCCTGCCGGCTCGCAGGCCGGCGCGGCAAATGGGCGCACGGCGGCGTCCGCCGGCGCGATCGGCGAGCAGGAGCTGGCCGAGTACATGGTCTTCCGGCCCGTCGGCGACCGCGATGTGGCATCGGGATTCCGCGTGGAACGCTTGCGGTCCGGCGCATTTGCCGTACGGGGGAGGGGAATCGAGCGGCTGTTCGCGCGCTATGACGTCGACAACGAGGACGCCATGGCATACCTGGAGGGCCGCCTGCGCAGGATCGGGGTGATCGGCGCGCTGGAGAGCCACGGGTTCCAGCCCGGCGACGAGATCGAGATCGCCGGCGTCACCTTCGAGCTGGACCCGCGCGAGCCGTGAACGCGTGATCTGCTCGCCAACGCTCACAGCGCCAGCGTCTACGCTCCTGACGCTATGACACGCCTGGTCATCAAGCTCGGCTCAAGCGTCGTCGCCGACGCGACCGGCGAGCCGCGCGCTGATGTGCTCGCGCGCCTGTGCGACGTATTCGCGCGCGTGCACGGCGAGGGAACGGAGGTGATCGTCGTCACCAGCGGCGCCATCGCGCGCGGCATGCGCGTGATGGACCTGCCCCAGCGGCCCAGCACGATCGGCGAGCTGCAGGCCGCCAGCGCGGTCGGCCAGGGCAAGCTCTATCGCATCTATGACGAGCTGCTGCGCGAACGCGGGGTCACCAGCGCCCAGGTGCTGCTCACCTTCTTCGATATGAGCGCCCGCACCCACTACCTCAACGCGCGCCAGACGCTCACCACCCTGCTGGACTGGCGCGTGCTGCCGGTGATCAACGAGAACGACACCACCGCCACCGACGAGATCTCCTTCGGCGACAACGACTTCCTCGCCGCGCAGGTTGCCGTGCTGGTCGCCGCCGACGAGCTGCTGCTGCTTACCGACATCGACGGCCTCTACAGCGCCGACCCGAGGCTGTACCCCGACGCCAAGATCGTCGCCCAGGTCGACGACTTCACAGCCCTGGACGCTCTGGAGATCGGCCACACCACCTCGCCACTCGGCTCCGGCGGGATGCGCTCCAAGGTGGTCGCCGCCGACATGGCCACCGCCGCCGGCATTCCCACGGTGATCTGCAACGGCGTGCGCGACGGCGCGCTCGCGGCCGTGCTCGCCGACGAGCGCGAGGGCACGCGCTTCGCCGCGCGCGAGGCTCGCTACAGCTCCTTCAAGCTGTGGCTCAAGTACGCCAAGCCGGCGCGTGGCATGCTCGTCATCGACCCTGGCGCCGCGCGCGCCGTGCGCGACGGCAGCGCCAGCCTGCTGCCCGTCGGTGTCACCGAAGTCAAGGGCGACTTCGACGCCGGCGACGCCGTCGACATCATTGAACGCGACACCGCAGTGGGGGGGACGCTGAGGCCCATCGCAAAGGGCATCTGCAACTACTCAGCCGACGAGCTGCGCCGCGTGATCGGCCTGAAGTCGCCCGACGTAAGGGCGATCCTGCCGCGCGCAAGCGAGGAGGCCGTGCACCGCGACTACCTCGTCGTCGACTGATGGCGCGCGCAGGCGCGCGCCCCGGCGTACCACCCCCGTCGCGCTCTACCCTTTACAGACCATGGCCACCATCGCCACATCCGTCGCCGACACTTGCGCCGCGGCAAAGCGCGCCGCGCGTGCGCTCGCGCAGCTGGACACAGCCGTCAAGGATGGCGCCCTCCATGCCATCGCCGAGGCGCTGCTCGCGCGCTCCGACGAGGTTCTCGCCGCCAACGAGCTCGACATGCAGGCCGGCCGCGACGCCCACATCGGCGATGCGCTGCTCGACCGGCTGCGCCTGGACGAATCGCGTCTGGCTGCAATCGCGGCCGCCGTGCGCCAGGTCGCCGCGCTCGCCGACCCCGTCGGCGAGGTCATCGACGGCCACCGCCTGCTCAACGGCCTGGACGTGCGCAAGGTACGCGTTCCTCTCGGCGTCGTCGCCGTCGTCTACGAGGCCCGTCCCAACGTCACGATCGACGCCGCCGCGCTGTGTTTGAAGTCCGGCAACGCGATCGTGCTGCGCGGCTCCTCGACCGCGGCGCACTCAAACGCCGTGCTTGCCCAGATCGCATCGCAGGCCGCCGTCGGCGCCGGCCTGCCCGAGGGTGCTGTCAGCCTCGTCGCCGGCGGCGGGCGCGAGGAGCTGGCCGAGCTCGCCACCCAGCGCGACAGCGTCGACCTGATCATCCCCCGCGGCGGCGAGGGCCTCAAGGACGCGCTGCAGGCCGTCGCCACCGTGCCCGTCATCTACGCCGCCTCCGGCAACTGTCACGTCTACGTCGACGCGTCCGCCGACATCGAGCAGGCGCGCGCGATCGTCATCAACGCCAAGACCCAGCGCCCCGGCGTGTGCAACGCCGCCGAGACGCTGCTCGTGCACGAGCGCATTGCTGCCGCCTTCTTGCCCACGATGCTCGACGCGCTCGCCGACGCCGGGGTGACGGTGCGCGCAGACGAGCGCACCCGGGCGCTGGCGGCCTCGCTCTGGCAGGACGACAGCTCGCGCGCAGCGGCAGGGAACGACGCGACCACCGCCGGCGCTGCCGGCAGGCGGGCGCCCCATCAAATGATCGAGGACGCAACCGAGCGCGACTGGGCCACGGAGTACCTGGCGCCGATCCTCGCCGTCGCTGTGGTCGACTGCGTCGAGGACGTCATCGAGCACATCGCGCGCTATGGCAGCGGGCACTCCGAGGCGATCGTCACGCGCGACACCGCCGCAGCGCGCGCCTTCCAGCTCGGCGTCGACGCCGCCTGCGTGTACGTCAACGCCTCCACGCGCTTCACCGACGGAGGCGAGTTCGGGATGGGCGCCGAGATCGGCAACTCCACACAGAAGCTGCACGCGCGCGGGCCCATCGGACTGCGCGAGCTGTGCACGTTCAAGTACCTCATCGAGGGCGACGGGCACGTCCGCGCCTGAGTCGCTGGGCATCCTCGGCGGGACGTTCAACCCCCCGCACCTCGGCCATCTCGCTTTGGCCCGTCACGCGCTGTCCGAGCTGGGCCTGACGCGTGTCCTGGTGATGCCCGCCCACATCCCTCCGCACAAGGCCGCCCGCGACAGCGGGTCAGGCGGGTCCGATCCGGGTCCTGAGCACCGCCTGCGCATGTGCCAGCTGCTTGTCGCCCGCCAGGAGGGGGTGTCCGCGTGCGCCCTGGAGATCGAGCGCCGCGGGCCGTCGTACACCGTCGATACCCTCAGTGCCATACATGCCAGTCACCCGCAAGCTCGCCTGACGTTCATCGTGGGAGCCGACACCGCCAGCACGCTCGCAAGCTGGCGCCGGCCGGCCGAGCTGCTCGAGCTCGCAGACCTCGCAGTCGCCGCGCGTCCCGGGTCGGCCGGACGCGAGCGCGTGCTCGACACCGTCGTAGGCATCGCCAGGTGCGGTCATGTCCCCGCGGTTGCCTTCCTGCACATGCCCGCCATCGACGTGTCGTCATCGCAGGTGCGCGACCGCGTTGCCCGCGGCGAGCCGATCGACGACCTCGTCGGGCCCGCTGTCGCCGCCTACGTCGCCGAGCATCGCCTCTACCGCGCGCCCGTCGCCGCCGGCGCACACACCGAGGCTCGAGGACGATGACCCCCGACGAGCAGGCAAGCAGCCGCGCGATGAGCCCCGAGCAGCTCGTCGCCGAGATCAGCCGCTACGCCGCCGACAAGAAGGCCGTCGACGTGGTCGAGCTCGACCTGCGCGGCGTGCTCGGCTACACCGACTACTTCCTCGTCTGCTCCGGCAATACCGCCCGCCAGGCCAAGGCCATCCACGACGGCATCCTCGAGGGGCTCAAGCGCGAGCACGGCCTCCTGCCGCGTCGTGTCGAGGGCACCCCCGACGCCGGCTGGATCCTGATCGACTGCCTCGACGTGGTCGTCCACATCTTCACCCCCCAGACGCGCGAGTTCTACCGCCTGGAGCAGCTGTGGGGCGAGGCGCCCGCGCGCGTTGCCGGCAAGGGCGTCAACTCGGCCGGCGAGCCCAATATGTCGCTGCACTGACGACTGCTGTCGCTGCGCTGACGGCTGCCAAGATGGGCCGGTGAGCACCAGCACACCGCCCCGCAGCCGCCCCGCGCGCCTGACCGCCGTGCTGCGCGACGGCGAGCGCGTCACCTCGCTGGAGCTGTTCTTCGACCTGGTGTTCGTGCTCGCGCTCACGCAGTGCACCGCGCTGATGGCGCGCACTCCCACCTGGGAAGGCCTGCTCAAGGCACTGCTCGTGCTGGCCGTGCTGTGGTGGTCGTGGACGGGCTATGCCTGGCTGACCAGCGTGGTCGATCCTGAGGAGGGGGCCGTGCGCCTGGCCATGTTCGCCGCCATGGCCGCCTTCCTCGTCGCCGCGCTGTGCGTACCGCGCACCTTCGGCGCCGATGCCCTGCTGTTCGCCTGTGCCTACGCCGCCGTGCGCGGCGCCCACATCGCCCTGTTCATGCTCGCCAGCCGCGACGACGCCGCGCTGCGCCGCTCGGTCGTCGGCCTGGCCGCGAGCACCGCCGTGGGCGTCGGGCTGCTGTTCGCCGCCGCCTTCGCCGCCGGCGCCACGCGCCTGGGCGTATGGGGGATCGCGGTGGTGCTCGACGTCGGCGCTCCCTTCCTGTTCGGCGCCGACGGCTGGAAGCTCGTCCCCGGTCACTTCGCCGAGCGCCACGGCGCGATCATCATCATCGCGCTGGGCGAGTCGATCGTCGCGATCGGCGCCGGCACCAGCGCCGGCGTGGGCGCCGGCGTCGTTGCCGCCGCAGTGCTCGGCATCGTCGTAGCCGGCGCCATGTGGTGGCTGTACTTCGACGTCGTCGCCATCGTCGCCGCGCGGCGCCTGTCCAAAGCCAGCCCCGGGCGCGAACGCAACGACATCGCGCGCGACTCCTACTCCTACCTGCACTTCCCCATGGTCGTCGGCATCGCGCTCATCGCGCTGGGCCTGAAAAAGACGCTCGCACACGTCGACGATCCGCTCGGGCTCGTGCCCGCCGCCGCGATGCTCGGCGGCGGCGCTATCTACCTGCTCGCGCACGTCGCCTTCAGGTTGCGAAACATCCACACGCTCAATCGCCAGCGGCTGTTCTGCGCCGCCGTCCTGGCCGTGCTGCTGCTCGTCGACGCGCAGCTCAAGCCCGCCGCGCTCGTCACCCTCGCCGCGCTTGCCGCGCTGCTCGTCGCGCTGATCAGCTACGAGGCCACGCGCTTTGCCGAGCTGCGCGACCGCATCCGCCACCAGCTCGCGCGCGACGGCATCGATAGCTGACCGCTGCGCGTCAACGCCAACACGGCCGCCTGCATCAGCAGCGCAAGCCCGGTCGCCAGCGCAAACGCGCCCGCCGTGTCGAGCCTGTTCAGCAGCTCAGCCAGCGTGAAGCAGAACAGCGCGAAAGCCCCGAAGCCCGCCAGCATCCCGCGCAGCAGTCGCAGCAGCTCGTCGGTGCCGCGCTGCGCGTGCGTGAACGTCGCAAGCACCGTCGTGATCACCGGAAACGGCGCCAGCAGACCGCTCAGTCGGGGTCCCAGCCAGCCCGACACAGCCGTCAGCGCGAGCACCAGCGCCAGCGCGCAAGCTGCCCTCATGGGCAGGTCCCAGGCGGGCGCCCGCGCGTGCGCGAGCGCTTGCGAGCCGGGACGAGGCAGCGATGCCAGGCCGACCAGCAGGCTCGCGCCCACGAGCGCCAGCGCCACGCCCGCCGGAAGCGACAGCTCGCTGAACGCCACCGTCGCCAGCGCGAACGCAAGCCAGCCCGCGAGCATGCTCGCGCCCCAGAACAGCCGTCCCGCCAGGCGCGCGTACACCACCACGAATGCCGCCAGCGACACAACCCCCAGCAGCGTCCCCGCCGCCGCCCCCGCCGCAAACGCGCGCCCATGCGCGAGCGCATACACGAGCAGGATCGGTCCTGCCACCACCGGCAGGCCGCCCACCAGCCCGCCGATGCGCGGACCGAAGCGGCGCGCCGCCAACGACGCGCCCACCACGAAATTGGGGGCGAGCAGGAGCTTGACCGCGATCAGGGCCACGCATTGATGATGACTGGCCCGTCAACCGCTCGCGTCGCCGCAGCCCTCACCGACACCGCTGCGCACCCGGCCCGTGCGGGCGTCGCCGCAGCCCTTGCGGGCACCGCGACGACGTCTCGCGCACGACAAGAACGAGCTCTACAGCATGAACCCGCTGGTGGTGATGTAGATCGAGGAGATGCCGTTGGGCTCGATCAGCACCACCGGCGCCAGGCAGCTCGACGGTACGCTCACCGTCGCTTCGATAAGGGCGTTGCCTTTCTTTGAGATCGGCACCGAAGGCGTGGTGAACGCGGCCGTCTTTTCCATTTCGCTACCGCAGTACAGCGCCGCGTCGACCGTCGTCACGGGGCCCGGGCTGCCCAGTTCGGGGATGATCAGGCCGCGGATGTTGACCCGCACCTGGCCGTTCTTCTGCAGCGCGAAGAAGCCGCGCTTGAGCTTCCAGGGCGCTCCGCCGGCGGTCACGCCGTGCAGCATCGGGTCGCTGGGGATGCTCGGCGCAAGCGACGTCTTCAGCAGGAACGGCTCGGGGGTCGCCACGGCGCTGCCCGCCGTCAGCGCCGATCCGGCCAGCGCCGCGGGCGTCACCAGCGCAGCCGCTACTCGTCTCGAAATCCGCATCACGTGTCTCCTTGTCGGTCGTCATGGCTGAGAGCACACGCGGGCGGGCGCCCACGTCGGCCCCCGCCTTGGTCCTAGACAGAGATGCCGATATGTCGCAAAACCTTCCCGCCAGCTCGAGGCGGCTGTGCCGGCGTGTCAGGCGGGTGTCGCCAGCGGCTGTGAAGCGGCGGCCGACGACGTCGCGCGAACGTCGCGTGCTGTGAGGATCACCCGTGCGCCCTGCGCCGGGCTCAGCGTGATGCCGCGCCTGCGCGCGCGCTCGGGCTGCGTGCCCGCCGAGCGCAGCTCGTAGCGCTCCAGCACCGTCCTCAGCACGATCTTGGACTCCAGCAGCGCGAAGCTCGCGCCCAGGCAGCGCCGGCGCCCGCCGCCGAACGGGATCCACGTGTAGGTGCCCGTCGCCTGGTCGAGGAAGCGCTCGGGGCGAAACGCGTAGGGGTCTGGGTAGACCGCCGGGTTGTGATGGACCAGGTATACGCACGCGATCAGCACCACGCCCGGCGGGTAGGTCACCCCGCCGATCTCGATCGGCTGCTTGACCAGGCGGGGCTCCGCGTTGGGAAGCACCGGCCGGTGGCGCATGATCTCGTTGAGCGTCGCCGTCAGATAGGCGTCATCGGAGTCCTCGTCGTCGATCTCCTCGCGCAGGCGCGCCTGGATTGCCGGCTCGCGGGCCAGGCGCTCCAGCGCCCACGCTAGCTGCGACGCGGTTGTCTCGTGGCCTGCCACCAGCGCCGTAACCAGCTCGTCGCGCAGCTCCGTCGGGCTCATCGGCGAGCCGTCCTCGTGGCGTGCGCCGAGCAGCATGCTGAGCACGTCCTCTCCCTCCCCGTCCTCGCGCCGGCGCTCGTCGATCAGCCCGTAGATCAGCTCATCCGCGCGCGCGCCCGCGCGCTCCAGACGCTTGACCGGGCCGCGGCCGGCCAGAGCGCGCTGCACCCCTGGCAGCAGCGATAGCGGGTTCTCGCTGAAGGCCAGGACCTCGGTGAGCTGTGCGCTCAGCTCGTCCAGCTGGGCGCCGCGCTCCAGGCCGAACACCGCGCGCAGAATGATCTCCAGGGTCAGGCGCTGCAGGCGCGGGTGCAGCGCGACCGGCTCGTCGTGCGGCCACGACAGCGCCTCGCGCTCGGCCAGCTGCGCCATCAGCCCCGACAGGCGCTGCATGCGCTCGCCGTGGAACGCCGGCAGCAGCAGCTTGCGCTGCTCCATGTGCGGGCCCTCGTCGAGCAGGATCACCGAATGCGTTCCTACGACCGGCTCCAGGATGCGGGCTCCCTCGCCGGGATGCAGGACCTCCGCCGGCGCAGTCATCAGCTGCTTGATCTCCTCGGGATCCGACAGCAGCACCCACGGCGGCTGGCCGAGCAGGCGGATCGTGAAACGGTCGCCGTAGCGTTCTCTACAGCGCTCCATGAACGACGTCGGACGACTCCACCAGCCGAGCATCTGCAGCGCTCGCGGCGTACGCGGCCCGGGGGGCAATTGGCTTCTCATCGCAGCTCTCCTGACGCTCGAGCGATCTTGCAACGAGTGTACGCTCCGGCCCACATGACTGAGCCCAAGCCGATCTCCAATCGCGCGCTAGGCCGCGCGCTGCTCGCCCGCCAGGGACTGCTCGAGCGCATGCAGCAGCCGCTCGTCGACGTGGTCGAGGCGATCGGCGCGATGCAGGGGCAGGCCTGGGGCGCGCTGCCCGTCGGCCTGTGGTCGCGCATGGCCCAGTTTGCGCCGCACGATCTCTACGACGCCCTGCGCGACGGGCGCCTGCGTTGGGGTATCGGTATACGCGGCACTCTGCACCTGGTCAGCGCCAGCGAGCATCCCGCATACGCGGTTGTCGCCCACGAGGGTACGACTCGCAACTGGCACCGCGCGATCGATCAGACCAGCACCGGGATGGACGCGCTGCGTAGCGCACTGCTCGCCTTCGCCGCCGCGCAGCCGCGCACCAACGAGGAGATCCGCGACTTCGCGCAAGAGTGGGTTGGCGAGCATCCCCACGCGATCGACCCGCGCGAGGTGGACGCCCAGCGAGCGCTCGGCTGGCGGCCGATCTACCGCTGGAGCGCGCTCGCGCGCGTCCCGCGCGACGGCGCCTGGGGGACCAAGGCGCCCGCTGATCACATCGCCGTGCCCGTCGCGCCCACGAGCCCGCGCGCGCCCGCCGTCGAGCAGGCGCTCGCCGACGTCGTCGTGCGTCATCTGCGCGCGTTCGGGCCTGCCGGCGCCGACGATGTCGCCTGCTGGATCGGCTGGCGCACGCCGGCCGTGCGCCAGATGCTGGAGGGCATGGGGGAGACCGTCGTGCGCTTCGCCGACGAGCACGGCCGCACGCTGTATGACCTCGCCGACGCGCCGCGGCCCGGCCCCGACACGCCCGCGCCGCCGCGGCTGTTGGGCGCCTTTGACAGCACGCTGCTGGCCTATGTCGCCAAGCACCGCCAGCGGATCATGCCCGACGACCTGCGCGACATCGTCTATGAGAAGGCCAACATGCAGATCCGGCCCACGTTCCTGCTCGACGGCCTCGTCGCCGGGACGTGGTCGATAGAGCTTCGTCGTCGCGAGGCCACGCTCACGCTGGTCGCCCACCGCAAGATCGCGCGCGCCCAGCGGGTCGCGCTGAACGCCGAGGCCGGCGGGCTGCTGGCAGCGTTGCATCCCGTCGCCACGGCGCGCCACGTGGTTTTCGACCAGCAACCCAACGGCGGGAGATGACGAGATGACCGACGCGAACGACATTCGCCAGGCGGACTACGGAACGCTCGAGCAGGCGGGGAACCGGACGGTGCTGCGCTTCACAAGAGCGTTTGCCCATCCGCGCGACACGGTCTGGCGCGCGCTCACCGATGAGGACCATCTTGCCGCCTGGTTTCCCACGACGATCGAGGGCGCGCTGGCGCCCGGTGCGCCGTTGCGCTTCAGCCACAAAGAGCAGATCGTGCCGCCGTTCGACGGCGAGGTGCTCGCCTTTGACCCTGCATCGTCGATGGAGCTGCGCTGGGGGGACGACGTGCTGCGCTTCGAGCTCGAGCCGGACGGGCCGGGAGGATGCGTGCTCGTCTTCACCCACACCTTCGACGAGCTCGGCAAGGCTGCCCGCGACGGCGCCGGTTGGCACGCCTGTCTGGACCTGCTCGCCTGCGAGGTCGACGGCCGCCAGGGCCCCTGGTCCTCGGCCGATCGCTGGCGCCAGGTGCACGAGGGCTACCAGGAGCGCTTCGGGTCACAGGCCGCCACAGTCGGTCCTCCCGAGGGGTGGGAGCGCGTCCACGGCTCGGCTGGCGCTCAGGCCGACTGAGAGACGAGCCGCCGCGCGAGCTTTCCAGGAGGTCACACCGACGCCAGACGCGTCGGCCACGTCGGCGGATCGCGGCCAAACTCGCGCGGGCCGTGCGCCCAGTCGAGCGGATGGCCGCCGAGCGTGCCCGGCGGCGCGATCAGCGCGACATCGCCGAAGGCCACGCGGTGACGGGAAGGATCGGCGCGGCCGGTGAGGTCGTCGGTCGCCTGTAGTGGGCGCGGCGCCCGCAGCAGCGCGGCCGCCGTCGCCGCCAGCGACAGGCGCGCCGGCGAGACCGCCTCGCCGCGGGCTCTACCCGCCAGCGCGCGCAGCGCAGCGCCAGCCATGAGGTGTCCAGTCGCGTGGTCGAGCGCCTGTGCCGGCAGCACCCCCGGGGCGCCGTCGGCGTCCGCGCACACCGCCGCGATGCCGCAGGCCACCTGCACGAGCGAATCGAAGCCGCGCCGTTGCGCCCATGGGCCGTCGGCTCCCCACGCGCTGAGCGAAACCTGGACCAGGTGCGGATGGTGTTGCGCCAGATCCTCGCCGCGCAGGCCAAAGCGGGCCAGCGCGCCCGGCCGGTAGCCCATCAGCACCACGTCGGCGCCCGCCAGCAGGGTCTCGCGGGTGTGGGAGTCAGCAAGGTCGAGCATGGCCGTGCGCTTG
Source organism: Solirubrobacteraceae bacterium (assembly GCA_035602785.1). Lineage (GTDB taxonomy): Bacteria > Actinomycetota > Thermoleophilia > Solirubrobacterales > Solirubrobacteraceae > Palsa-744. The sequence goes on along the minus strand of DATNLQ010000016.1, from coordinate 57 downwards.
CCCGCTCCGGTGTCGAGGTGCTGCTGTGGCAGCTCGGGCAGCGACGGCGGGTCGACG
>DATNLQ010000402.1:0-8812 GCA_035602785.1 Solirubrobacteraceae bacterium | reverse complement strand
AGGTCTCGATGAAGTACCAGGCCTTGTTCTGCTTGCCGGCGGCCAGCGCGGCGACCTGCTGGGTTTTGAAGACTTCCGGTTCGCGCGTGGCCGTCTCCAGCGAGCGGTATTCGATCCGCAGCTTGCCCGTGCGCACCCACTTGGGGATGACCGTGGGAAGGGAGCCGAGCGTGAACTCCTTGCAGATCGGGCACTCCAGGTCGCCGAAGTACTCGAGCGTGACGGGCGCGGTGGGCGAGCCGAGCACGTTGGCGCTCTGGGGGATGCCGCCGATGAGGTTGCTGACCGCGGTGGTCGTCGACGTGATTTCGGATTTGCTTTTGGCGAGCCCGGATTTGGATTTGCCGCCGGTGGCGATCAGCACGATGACGATCACAACGACCACCACCGCGACCACGACCCCGAGCTGCGTCAGGCGCGTGCGCCTAGCCACATTGGCCGCGTGGGCCTCCTCCATCGCCTTGCGCTGAGCCCGCGCCGCCTCGCGGCGCTGCTTGCGCGTCAGATCTCCCTCGTCCCCTTCGATCGAGCTCATGGCGAAACTATTACAGGTTTCTTCTCAACCGTGCCTAAGTATCGTTGGGCCAGGGTCGCGCCCCGGTAGCTCAGCTGGATAGAGCATCGGACTTCTAATCCGAGGGTCGCTGGTTCGAATCCAGCCCGGGGCACTGATGGAAAGCTAGCGGGCGAGCCAAATCTTTGCTTGGCCTGGAAGGGGAGCGATGAAGTTCCTCCCGAGTTTTCCTCCCGAGATGGCCTGAAACGCCCGTCTAGCAAGGAGGGCGTTGCCCGACGCCTCCGGCGCAGGTAGCGGCGGCCACCGCGCCGCAATCGGTAGCGTTGTGTGAGGGTCGCGGCTAGAGCTTGGGCTGCCGCTGGGTCGGGCGTGCCGGTTGGCGATCCATCGCCCCTCGGTGCTCGTTGTTGATGGCGTTGGTGGCTCGGGTGAGTGCGTGGTGTTGTGGGCCGGACAGCAGCGCCTTCTACGCTGCCCGGCGGTTATGCGTGAGATCGAGCGGACACGGCGCTATTCGGTTGTGTGTCGGGGTCGTTGCTCGGCTTACCTGTGGATGACTTCCCGCCCGGCACCGAGGCGAGTTCTCGGCTTCTGCTGGCCGCGTCGTTGGCGCGCGGCACGCAAGTTCTTGGCCGCTTTGGCGTGCTCGCGCACATATACCGGCACGGGATCGTGCCGCGGGCGACTCGGGTGGGTATCGCGTTGGGCTTGCCGTGAACGCGGCCGGCTGGTTGCTGTTGGCGCTGGCCGCGAATTGCGTGGCCGTTTCAGCGGGGTTGAGGTCATGAACAACAGAGGGCCGGATGCGCGCGATTTGTGTAGGGGCATAGCGCCTCGGCTCTCGACATACAGGTGTCGGGGCTTTGTCGAGCGAGAGGAGCGTCAGTTTTGGCTAGTAGAGCGAATGTGAGGCCGGCGAAGTCTGATCCCCGTAGTGGGGGTCGGGTCGCGCGGGCGCGAGGAAAGGAGTCCGGTGTGCCGGGTGATGGCGAGGTGGTGTCGTTGTCGGAGCCGTTGCTTGATTGTGTGGCTGCGGCGGCGTTGTTGAACGTGCGGGTGTCGTGGGTTCGGGATGCGGCGCGGCTTGGGCATTTGCCGTGTCTGCGGGTCGGTCGGCATCTGCGCTTTACACGGGCGATGCTCGAAGACTGGCTCGCAGTACAGGCCGCGGTCTTGCACGGGCATGCGGCTGGCCGTGGTAGCGCACGGACGGTGGGCACGTCGCGTCCCGGCTTTAGGCGTAGTACGCGGCGGCGTTGCTGGCGAGCCTGGCTGAGGTGCCGAAGGTGAAGGGAGGGGGGCGTGATGGGTAGCGATCCGGGTCGTGGTCGTTCACGTGGGTATGGGGGTCGGTTGGATCGTCCGCCGGGCTGGGCGGATTCGTTGATGGCTGGTCGTTCGCGTGCGGATAAGGAAGCCGACCAGGACGCGCGGCTGAAGGGGCTGCTGGTTATCGGCTCTGCGGTGGCGCTGGTGATCCTGGCGTTGCACGCGATCTTCTCGGTGGTTGGTTTGCAGTTGGGGTGGTGGTCGGCGCCGGTGTTCGTCCCGGTGTTCGTGTGGGCGCTGTGCTCGGCGGCGATGAATTGTGTGTTGCGCCCGGTCGAGCTGGACGGGTGGCGCTGGCCTGCGCGGTTGAAGGGCGGCGGGCTGCTCGCGTTCCTGCTGTGGGTGTGCTGGGGCTGGTGGGCTGGCCCGGTGGCGCGGGCGTGGAAGGCGGCGCACGGCGGCTTTCACGGCATCGCGACTGATGGCCCGCGGTATCCGTTGCATGCGATCCTCGCAGCCTCGCCGGTGATGATGGGGCTGGTCGCGTTCTTGCTGCTCGCGCTGGGGATGGTGCTCGGCCCGAATGTTCGCGGTCGTGAGCGGGAACCACCGCGGTCGCCGGGTGGCCCTGAGCCGCTTCGGGCGCCGTTGGTCAGCGAGCGACGGCCTCCGCTACCTGGGCGCTGGCCATGATCGCGCTGTTGCTGATCGCCACGAGCTTCACTGCGTGCGCGACCGCTGGCCTGTGGGTTTTCCGGGGCATGGGTGGGGCGAGCAGGCCGAGCCGGGCGCGTGCGCTGCCGGCTGCGGGGCTTGATGACCCGTGGGTTGCCCGCACTGCACCCTCGATGGCTGGAACCTGTGTTTGGGCTGGGCAGGCCGACGGCGGCGTGCTGCGCACTCCGCCGGACTGTGCGGCGATCGTCGTGGGGCCACCGAAGGCGGGCAAGACACGCAAAGTGATCGCACCGACGCTCGCCGCGTGGGCGGGGCCGGCGCTTGTCACCTCGACCAAGGGCGACATCCTTCAGAGCGCGGGGCACCGCTCGCGGATCGGCCCCGTCGCGTTGTATGACCCGACCGGCTCGCTCGGGCATCCCGAGGCAAGTGTCGGGTTCTCCCCGCTCTCGCGCTGTCAGACGTGGGACGGAGCGGTGGAGGTCGCCGCCGCGTTGCTGTCTCCGGCCTCCGCGGATGAGACGGTCCGCCACGGCGAGCACTTCGCGATCGCCGCCCGCGCGTTGCTGGCGCCGCTTTTTCACGCCGCCGCGCTCTCAGGCGGCGGGATCGATCGTGCGCGGGGGTGGCTTGGCCGCTCGGAGTTCTCCCAGCCCGCGGAGATCCTGCGCGGCGCGGGTGCGACGATCGCGCTTGAGGAGCTGTCAGGTGTCGCCGCGCAGGCGGTCGGGGACTACCGCACCTCCGTGCTCGGCACCGCACAGGTCGCGCTCGCGTGGGCATCGCGTGCGGCCGTCCGCGCGTCCAGCGACCCCGCTCTTACACCGCAGATTGACCTCGGCGAGCTGATCGCCCAGAACGGCACCCTGTATGTCGTCTCTCCGTCGCGTATCCAGGAGGAGCTCGCGCCGCTGATCGCCGCGCTGTTGGACGCGCTGTGTGCGCAGGCGATCGACCTGGCGATCACCTCAGCCAGCGGGCGCCTTGAGCGCCCATTGCTGCTCGCGCTGGATGAGGTGGCGAACATCGCACCGATACGCTCGCTCCCCAGGCTGTTGAGCGAGGGTATCCAGCAGGGCATCGTCCCGGTGTTGGGGGTGCAGGACATGAGCCAAGCTCGTGCTCGATGGGGTGAGCACGAGACGGCGACGATGTGGTCGACGCCAGCGCTGCGGCTGGTGCTCGCCGGGGTGGCTGACCCCTACACGGCGCAGCTCGTCTCAGACGCCTGCGGTGAGCAGCTCGTCTGGCGCCCGCAGGTCAGCGAGAACACCTCAACGTCCCATCAGGTCGAGCGGGCCGGCAGGACATTCACCGGGGGAGACAGTCGCTCTTATGCTCAGCAGCGCGAGCGGGTCATACAGCCGGCGGACCTGCGGGCGATGCCCGCCGGACGTGCGCTCGCACTACCGCAAGGCCGAGAGCCCATCCGGGTCGACCTGTTCCCGGGTGGCCCCGGCCTCACTGACTGTGACTGGCCCGCCCTTTGTCGCAAGGGGCGCGGGCAGCTATGCAACCCACTGTGATGGGGGCGGCCCGCTGGTGAATCGTGCGGCGGTTGGGTCGCTTGTGTGTGTGAGTTGGCGTTCGAGGATTTCTAGGCGGTCGTGGAATAGCAGCTCGGCGCGGGGGTCGGGGGTTAGCCCGGCGTCGAGTTGTGAGCGCCATGCGCTGAGTGCTGCGAGGGTCTCCACGAGCGCGCGGTTGGTGTACCAGTCAGCGACGAGCTTTGAGAACACTTGGGGGTAGCGCTCGGCGAGCGCGCTGACGGCGGCCCATAGCTCGCGTCGCCATGTCTCGCGCTTATCGGGTGGCTCAAGCCATCCGGGTCGCCCGGTGCTGTCTGCCGGGGGCGCAGCCTTGCCAGCGGACGGGCCGGGCTCGCTGCCGGGATGTGCCTGGGTGCTGAGGAGCCCGTCGCGGACAAACCTGGCGGCTGTTCTGGCGATGGGCTCGCTGTTGGCCTGCGCGCGGCGGGTCAGCTGCGCAAGAGCGTGCTCGTCGAGGGTAATCGCAATCCGGCTCATAGGCTCTGGCCGATCCCCTGGTCTTGGTGGATGCTGGGCTCGCGTGCGAGCTGGCGGGTGGTGGAGCGCTCCAGTTCCCGGCCAACCTCGTCGGCCCGGCCGATGTCGTCGGGCTGTTTGGGGGATATCGCGCGATAGACGATCGAGGGGATTTGCGCGCGCGAAGCGCGCATTGTCTCCGCCAGGCGGGTAACGCGCTCGGCGTCGAGTCCCTCGCTGCCGAGATCCTCGCGGGCGACGTGCCAGTCTGTGCCCTTGCGTGCGCGGGAGGCTTGGACGTAGGCGCCTTCTTGGCTTGTCTGCCAGCCGCCGGTGACCGCGACGGAGCGCTCCACGGTCGCGCCGATCTTGCGGTAGATACGCTGAGCGTATGAAAGTCGCAGGCTCTCCAAGTCATCACCGCCGACGATGACCTGTCGTGCGTCGTCGGTGAGCACGCTCACCTGCTGGCGGCCGGTGTCGATGCTTGTGATTTCACCGCGAGCGCCGTTCTCGACACGGCGTTCTCCGTGCGGGTGGTGCTGCGTGATGAACGCGACCTCGTCACGTTCACGCAGTCCGTAGGGGACGTCGGGCAGTTCAATCTCTTGCTCACCGAGTTCGCCACGCTGCGCCCGCAGGTGTTGTGCGCGGGCATTCATCCGGTCAATCTCCATGTTCGATGCGTCAGACATCAGCGCGACTGCGCGAACGTCATGGGTTTTGGTGAGGCCGGCCCATTGCTGGACGGCTTGCTCTAGGGCTTGCTCTCGCGTGTCTGCAAAGTGCAGTTGCCCGCGTGATTGGTAGTGCGCCATCGCGTCCTCCGCGCGCCCCGCGCGTAGGTCCGCCCACGCGCGCCGCTCCTCAGGGTCATCGGTGCGGCGCACTTCGGTGAGCTGCGCGGTCGGCGCCGTCGTGGTGAGATGGGCGAAGAGTCCTCCGGCGCCGATCGCGGGTAGCTGGCGCTCGTCACCGATCGCGACGAGCTTGCCGCCCGCACGCGACACGACATCGCTGAGCGCGTCCAGGCGTCTAGTGTCGGCCATCCCTGCCTCATCGAAGTAGACGGTGCTGGACTGCGGGCAGGGGTCGAGGTCGCGCACGGCCGCGCGATCTCACGCGCGCTTGAGCACCTCCGCGGCGAGGTCGCGGTGGTCCACCGACTTGTGCTTGACTGCCGCGCAATCCCGACCGTGCGAACTCCTGCAGGGGAGGGTCGTTTGAGCGATCGGTATGAATCAGAAACGCATCTCGTAATCTGGGCTTCAACCTCAATAGAACTCTCAGAACAACTTAGTTAACTGGACTTTCGTCTGTTTCTATCATTCAAGACTTGGGGGCGAGTATGAGACGGGCTGCACGGCTATCGGTGACCTGTCTAGTGTTCTGTGCGGGGCTGTCGGGTGCCGGTCTGTGCTGGTCACCAGTGGTGCTCGGGGACACGCCGTCTGAAGCGGCGCCTTTGAACGGGGAACCTGCTGGTTCTCTGTCGGGCGTTCTTGTGACGCCGGGGTCGCCGACGGAAGCCGAACAACTTTACGCGCAGGCAGAAGCGAAGCGGAGCAGCCCGCAAGCTGCGGCGGAACGCGAAGCGTCCAGGACAGAGTTCGAGGGGTTGGACGGCGAACAGGCGGGGCATGTGGATGGCGAAGCATTCCCGGGGGTGGTCGATGAACCCGCGGGTGGGCCGCCGAAGCTGTCTGCGGGGGAGAGCATCAAGAGCTATCTGTCAGATGATGCTGCTCAGGTGGAGCTCCCGGAAAACAAGCATGGGGTGATCGAATCGACGGCGCCGATGGCGATCGAAAGCTCACCGGGGCAGCGAACGCCGGTCGATCTGAGCTTGAGCGAAGCCGGGGCTGCGTTCGCGCCGAAGACGCCGGTCGTGCCGGTGCGGATCCCCAAGCGGTTGGGGGGAGGGGTGTCGCTGGGGAGCACGGGCGTGTCGGTGACGCCCGTGGACGCGCAGGGCAACGCGCTTGATGGCTCTGAAGGAGCGCTCGTCGGTGCGAGCGTGCTGTATGCGAACACGCAGACCGATACAGACACGCTGGTCAGACCGACGACGTTCGGGTTCGAGGCAAACACGATGTTGCGCTCGGTCGAAAGCCCGTCTCAGCTGTACTTCCGCGTCGGCCTGCCGGAAGGGGCGAGCCTGGTGTCGGCGAAGGGCGGGTCGGGCGCGGTGGAGGTCGTGGACGAAGGCGCGACGATCGCGATGGTGTTGCCGCCGAGCGCGCGGGATGCGGATGGGACCGTGGTGCCGGTGTCGATGTCGCTATCAGGGGATGTCGTCACCCTGACGGTTGATCAGGGGGCCGGTGAATACAGATATCCGCTCGAGGTCGATCCCACAGTGGTAGCCGAAGCTAACGGCGAATATGATGACCTCTACCGGCATAGCTGGCCGTACAGTTGGTGGAAGTTCTATACACCCTATCCAGAATCATTTAGCGGCGGGTGCCCTCAATTCTCGTGTAAAGATTCCAGCAAAAATCACTCAGCTGGGCAATGGGCTGAGTTTTACTATGAAACTCAGGGCGCATCGCGCATATATGCAGTCACCACGAAGACGGTTACGTATCAATCGTACAAAAAACTCAACGAAGAACCCTCCAGCGCCAGCAGCCTTCGTATACAGTCCGAAGCCGGGGTGGAAAAGGGTCCTGTGACGCTGCCATCTGGTGGAGCGGCCGAAACAACTCTGTGCGTGCGAGAAGGGTGTGGCGCTGAAAAAGTGGAATCAAAACACCAAGCAAACGGAGTTTACTACGAGCAGGAAGCGCTGGTTACGGAAACGGAAAAACTCAGCTTCGAAGACGAATTGACAAAAGCGAGCGTAAGCATCGAGCAGGAAGCGGGACCGTCAGCAAAATTTGCCACCTCCCTTGAAGCCTACAACGGTATGCAGAATCCGCTGTATGGCAATCGCTGGGCAAACTCGGTCGAACCTTATAAGTGGGTGCTTCCGGCGGAAGCGAGTGATCCTGGGATCGGAGTGTACAAGGAGATCTGGTCTTCGCCGAACGCGCCGAACTGGGGGACTACGTTTTCATCCAGCGAAACCGAATATCCCATCGGGCACTACGAAGACTTCGCAAACTGTCAAGGTGTCCAGTGCGAAGGGGCCGCGGGCAAAACTCTGCTGTGGGGGTACGAACTAGACTCCAAACGCTTGGCAGAACCGCAACATCTTCCGGACGGCGAAGATACAGTCGAATTGAAGGCCGAAGATGCGGTTGGTCTCAGCGCCACCGCCACGACCAAAGTCAAAATAGACAGCACGCCGCCGTACAATCTTACGCTGAGCGGGTTGCCGAGTAACCACGAAATCAGCGATGAGCAGCATTTTCTGCTGAAAGCGAGCGCAACGGACGGGACGAAACCGACGGTGAGCTCTGGGATCGCGTCGATCGCGTTGACGATGGATGGGCAGGTGGTTGGGAGCCCGTCGAAAGGATGCTCGCCCGGGGAATGCACTGTAACGGGTGAATGGACGCTCAACGGCGAAGCCTATGCCGCGGGCACGTATACGCTGGCGGTGGTCGCGACCGATAACGCGGGGAACGTCGCCACGGAAGATTACACGGTCACGATCCAACATGCCGGGGATATTGCGGTGGGTCCGGGGTCGGTCAGCCCGACCACGGGCGAGCTCGCGCTGAGCGCGACCGATGTGTCAGTGAGCGCTCCCGATGGCGGGTTGACGGTCGGTCGCAGCTATCGCTCGCGTCATCTGGCTGTTGAGGCGGAAAGCCCGCTGGGGCCGCAGTGGGGCTTGAGCCTGGGGGCGTCGGAGAGCCTGTACAGGACGCCCAGCGGCGGTATGGTCCTGACCGGCACGAGCGGAGGGCAAAGCGTGTTCGCCAGCAACGGCAAAGGTGGCTATACGTCGCCTCCGGGCGACGCCGGACTGACCCTGACTGCACAGGGATCGAAGTTCCTGCTGAGCGAGAACGGCGCCGTGACGACGTTTGCTGTGCCGAGCGGCGGCAGCGGCGGGGTGTGGGAGCCGTCTGTCAGCGAAGGCGCGGGAGGCACCAACGCGACCACGTTCGCCTATAAGACAGAAGGTGGGATCACCGAGCCGACGGAGGAGCTGGCTCCCGTCCCGTCCGGCGTGTCTTGTTCTCCGACGCTGAACAACGGCTGTCGCGCGCTGTCGTTCGTGTATGCGACCAAAACGAAGGAAAGCATCGGTGAAGGCCCGAGCGAATGGGGCGAATACAAAGGGCGACTGCAGGAAGTCACGTTCACGGCGTATGAACCGTCAAGTAAAGAAATGAAGACCAAGGCCGTCGCGCAGTACGTGTATGACAAACAGGGGAGGTTGCGAGCG
>DATNLQ010000399.1:0-12149 GCA_035602785.1 Solirubrobacteraceae bacterium | reverse complement strand
GAGCTCGGCGACTCCGACGCCGGTGGCGGGGGGCCAGAGCAGAGGCTGGCCGCCCTGGACTGGCTGGAAACAGAGCTCGACAGGGCCTTCGCGGGCCGTGCCGAGCACCCGCTGCTGGTCGCCCTGGAACCGACCCTGCGCCGCTGTGAGCTGGCGCGCGAGCCGTTCGTGCGGCTGATCGAGGCCAACCGCACCGATCAGCGCGTCAGCATGTATGACACGTGGGAGCAGCTGCGCGGCTACTGCGCGCTGTCGGCCGATCCCGTGGGCGAGCTCGTGCTGGCCGTGCTCGGCCTGTCCACGCCCGCGCGCATCGTGCTGTCGAACTCGATCTGCACCGCTTTGCAGCTGACCGAGCACTGCCAGGACGTCGCCGAGGACTATGCACGCGGGCGCGTGTACCTGCCGCGAGAGGACCTCGAGCGCTTCGGCTGCGCGCACGAGGACCTGGGCGCGGCGCACGCCGGCGAGGGCCTTCGCAATGTGCTCGCCTTCGAGGTCGCGCGGGCGCGTGAGCTGTTCGACGATGGCGCAGCGCTGGTCGCCCAGCTGCGCGGGCGCCCGCGGCTGGCCGTGGCAGCGTTCGTCGCGGGCGGTCGCGCCGCCCTGGACGCGATCGAGCGAGCCCGCTATGACGTGCTCGGCGGCCCGCCCCCGGTCGCCGCCCGCCGGCGCCTGGTGGCGCTCGCGCGCACGCTGGCGAAATCGGCAGGACGGCGGCCGTGACCGGCGCCGAGGCAGTCGCCGACGCCTACTGCAGCTGTGAAGCGATCACGCGCGAGCAGGCCGGAAACTTCTTCTACGGCATCCGTCTGCTGCCCGCCGAGCGCCGCCGGGCGATGTGCGCTATCTACGCCTTCGCGCGCCGTGTCGACGACATCGGCGACGGTGCCCTTGACCGCGACGAGAAGTTGGCGCGCCTGGACGCGCAGGAGCGCTCGCTGGAGGCGCTGGGAACGGACGGTGCCGGCGCGGACGACCCGGTTGTGTTGGCGCTTGCGGATGCCCGCGCGCGCTTTGCGTTTCCCGCCTCTGCGCTGGGCGAGCTGATCGAGGGGGTGCGCATGGACGTCCATGGCGCCACCTATGACAGTTTCGAGCAGCTCGTCCCCTACTGCCGTCGCGTGGCCGGTGCGATCGGGCGCGTATGCCTGCCTGTCTTCGGCCTGCGCGCCGACGCGCGCGTCGACCGCGCGCAGGCGGAAGCGCTCGCTGACGATCTCGGCGTGGCGATGCAGCTGACCAACATCCTGCGCGACGTGCGCGAGGACGCCGAGAACGGGCGCGTGTACCTGCCCGCCGAGGACCTGCGGCGCTTCGGCCTGCTCGACGGCGCACCCGCTCTGCTCGCGGCTATCGCCCGCGCACGCGACGGTGCCGGCGACGCCGCCGAGCAGGAGCGCGAGCGTCTGGGCGCGCTCGTACGCTTCGAGGCGGGCCGCGCGCGGGAATGGTTTGCCCGCGGGATCGCGCTCACGTCGCTGCTCGACCGGCGCAGCGCGGCCTGCGTCACGGCGATGGCCGGCATCTATCGCAGGCTGCTCGTGCGTATCGAGGCCGACCCCCAGCAGGCCATCGGCCGGCGCCTGTCACTGCCCGCGCACGAGAAGGCATGGGTGGCCGCGCGCAGCGTGCTCGGAGCGGCGCTTGAGCGCTGATCGGCGCGTGCTGGTGGTCGGCGGCGGCCTGGCGGGCATCACTGCCGCCCTGGACTGCGCGGCGGCCGGCGCGAGCGTGACGCTCGTCGAGGTCAGGCGGCGGTTGGGCGGCGCGGCCTTCTCCTTCCAGCGCGAAGGCCTGCAGATGGACAACGGCCAGCACGTCTTCCTGCGCTGCTGCGGTGCCTACCGCGGGCTGCTGCGCCGGTTGGCAAGCGAGCACCTGGTGTCCGTCCAAGCGCGCCTGGAGATACCGGTGCTAAAGCCGGGCTCTGCGCCGCTGACGTTGCGCCGTACGAGCCTGCCCGCGCCGCTGCAACTGGCCGGCGCGATCGCGCGCTATGGGCATCTGACGCGCCGCCAGCGCCTGGGCGCCGCGCGCGCGACGCTCGCGCTGATGCGCCTGGGCCGCTCGCGCGCCGGGCGGCGCGAGCTGGCTCGAGACGACCAGACGCTCGGCCAGTGGCTGGCCCGCCACGGCCAGGGCCCCGAGGAGGTGGCCGCGCTGTGGGATCTGATCGCCCTGCCCGCGCTGAACTTGGCGGCCGCGCAGGCGTCGCTGGCCCTGGGCGAGTTCGTGTTCAGGACCGGCCTGCTGTCGAGCGCCGACGCCGGCGACATCGGCTTTCACCGCGCCCCGCTCAGCGAGATCATCGGCGACCCTGCCGCGCGCGCGCTGGACGGCGCCGGCGTGCACGTCAGGCTCGGCTGGCGCGCCGAGCAGCTGCGCCGGGCGCCCGACGCCCCCGGCGCGGGGGCCTGGCTGGAGGTGCAGGGGCGCGGCGCCCGCGCCGGCGAGTGCCTGGGCGCCGACAGTGTGATCCTGGCCGTCCCACACATGCGTGCCGCCACGCTGCTGGAGCCCCTGATCGGTGCGCCCGCGGCCAGGCTGCGCGGCCTGGGCAGCTCGCCGATCGTCAACCTGCACGTCGTCTATGACCGGCCGGTCCTGCAGGAGTCGTTTGCGGCGGGGGTGGGCACGCCTGTGCAATACGTGTTCGATCGCAGCGCCGCCTCCGCAGCGCCTGCGGGCTGTCAATATCTGGCGGTGTCGCTGTCGGGCGCCGAGCCGGAGATGCAGATGAGCGTGGATGCCCTGCGCGAGCGCTACCTGCCCGCGCTGGCGCAGCTGCTGCCGCGTGCCCGCTCGGCTGAGGTAGTGAGCTTCCTGGTGACCCGCGAACACGCCGCCACGTTCCGCGCGGCCCCGGGGGCCGGCGCGCTGCGACCAGGCCCTGAGACGCAGGTGCCGGGGCTCGTGCTGGCGGGCGCGTGGACGGACACCGGCTGGCCGGCCACGCTCGAGGGCGCCGTGCTCAGCGGGCACGCGGCCGCCCGCCAGGCGCTCGCGGCACTCGGCGTGCAGGCTGACCGAGCGCTGGGAGCGGCCGCTTGAGCGAGCTGCTGCTGGCTGCTCCGCTGCGCGTGGAGGCGCTGCTGATCTCCTCGGCCGCCCGTGGCGCGCTGGTGCGCAAGACGGGGATGGGGCCCGCGCGCGCCCAGGCCTGCAGCGGCGAGCTGGCCGCGCACGCCGGCCGGGGGATGCTCGTGGTCGGCTTCTGCGGCGGTCTGGACGCGACGTCGGTGCCGGGCGAAGTGATCGTCGCCGAAGAGGTCTATGCGGCGGTCGACGAAGGACACCCCGAGCAGCGGGTGCGTTGCGACCTGAGCGCCGAGCTGATCGGCCGGCTCACCGGGCTGGGCTTGAAGGTGCGCGCGGGCAACGTCGTGTGCGTGTCGCGCCTGGCCCTGGGCGAGCGCCGCGCGCAGCTGCTCGCCGGTGGCGCGATCGCCGTGGACATGGAGTCGGTGTGGCTTGCCGCGGGCGCCGCCGGCAGGCCGTTCGGCGTCGTGCGGGTCGTCCTCGACAGCCCCGAGCACGAGCTGCTGCGCCCCCAGGCCGCGCTGGGGGCGCTGCGCGCCGCCCAGGCCCTGCGTCGCGTGGCGAGCGCCCTGCATGAGTGGACGCCGGCCGCCCTTAACGCTCCCGCCCAAGACGACTAAGGTTCAGTCAGATGGCCGTACGAATCAGGCAGAGCACGCGCATGGGCTGGTACCTGATGCGCCAGCGCTTGGCCAAACGCGACAAGTTCCCCTTGATCGTCGAGCTCGAGCCGCTGTTCCAGTGCAACCTGGCCTGCTCGGGCTGCGGCAAGATCCAGCACCCCGAGCACGAGCTGCGCCGGCGGATGCCCGTCGAGCAGGCGATCGGCGCGATCGAGGAGAGCGGCGCACCGATGGTCTCGATCGCGGGAGGCGAGCCTCTGATCCACCCCGAGATCCACGTGATCGCAGCCGAACTGCTCAAGAAAAAGAAGTTCGTCTACCTGTGCACCAACGCGCTGCTGCTGGAGCGCAAGCTCGAGAGCTTCAAGCCCAGCCCCTACTTCTCCTGGGCGATCCACATGGACGGTCTGCGCGAGCGCCATGACGCGTCGGTCGAGCGCGAGGGCGTGTTCGACAAGGCCGTCGCGGCGATCAAGGTGGCCAAGGCGGCCGGCTTTCGCGTGACGACCAACACGACCTTCTTCACCCACGACTCGCCCAAGACCGTGCGCGAGGTGCTCGACTTCCTCAACGACGACCTGCAGGTCGACGAGATGATGATCTCGCCCGCCTACGCCTATGAGAAAGCGCCCGACCAGGAGCACTTTCTCGGCGTCAGCCAGACGCGCCAGTTGTTCAGCGAGGCGTTCGCCGATGGCCGGCGCAAGCGCTGGCGGCTGAACCACAGCCCCCTGTTCCTGGACTTCCTCGAGGGCAAGGCCGAATTCGACTGCACCGCCTGGGGCATCCCCAGCTACTCGCTGTTCGGCTGGCAGCGTCCCTGCTACCTGATGTCAGACGGCTACACCGAGACCTACAAAGAGCTGCTGGAGACGACCGACTGGAGCAAGTACGGGCGCGGCAGGGACCCTCGCTGTGAGAACTGCATGGCCCACTGCGGCTATGAGCCGACGGCGGTGCTCAAGACCACCAGCTCGCTGCGCCAGTCACTGCGCGCCTTCGCCGGCTGAGCTCTCCTCCGCGCGCATCGAGCTCTCCACAGCGCCTCCGCCCGCGCGGATGTCGCGCCAGCTCAGGCCCTCTCCCAGCACGGCCGGAACGCCCAGCGCGAGCGCGGTGACCACCTCGACCGCCTGCAGGATGATGCCGTAGGCCACGCCCGGCCCGGCGCCGACGCCGTAGGCGGCCAGCACCACCAGGCAGGCCGCCTGGAAGACGCCCACGTTCGAGGGGGTGGCCGGCAGGATCGCTGAGAGGTTGACCGCCAGCAGGATCGCCGCGGCCGCCGCAAGCCCCCCGTCGGACTGCAGGCCGAGCGCGAGCATCACGCAGTAGCAGGCAAGCCACTGCAGCGCCCACGCCAGCAGCTGAAAGCCGACCGCGGTCACGCCAAAGCGCGGGCGCGCGAACACGACCAGGCCCTGGCGGGCGAGCCGCAGCAGCCCGCTGATCGTCGTGCCTGCGCGCACCACGCGCGGCGAGCGCGAGTGGCTGGCCCGCGCCAGCAGCCGTGGTCCGGCGAGCACGAGCAGGCAGATGACCAGCGGCACCGCAAGCGCGCCCGCGGCGCCGGCCAGCTTGCCGTGCAGCAGCGGCACGCTGGTGAACGTGATCGCCAGCAGGATCGCCAGCGCGAGCAGGTTGATGAGCGTCTGAGAGAACACTGTCCCGGCCACCACCGGCAGGTGGCGGCGGGTCGAGCCGTCCAGCCGGCGCGAGAGCACGAACACGCGCGAGGGCTCGCCGATCCGGCCCGGGAACACCGCCGAGCCCATCACGCCGATCATCGTCGCGCGCATGACCGACGGCCAGTGGATCGGCGTCTGCGGGAGCGCCGCGCGCAGCACCTCATGCCAGGACGCCGAGCGCATCAGCAGCGACAGGCCCATCAGGCCCAGCGCCAGCACGATCCAGCCCGGGGTGGCGTCGATCAGCGCATGGCCCACGCGGCTGAGGTTCAGCTGGGCGAGCGCGAACGCCACGAGCCCCGCCACCAGCAGCACGGCGACGAGCACTGCCACCCTGCGCAGCCCGCGCCGGCGGGGCTTGACCGCTGGGATGTCCGGTGCTCCCATGCGGCCCGGTCTATCAGGTCGGGGCGCTGTCGCCGCGGCTGGGCGGGCGTTCTAGGCTTCAGGCACGACAACCCCACGCGCAGGAGAGACGATGAAGGCGATCTGGAACGGAGCGACGCTGGCCGAGAGCCACGACAGCACGTCGCTGAGTGCCACAGGCCATCTTGAGGATGACGAGCCGCATAGCTCAGAGAGATTCGCCCGCGCGGTTGCTGCACGGCTCGGGTGGGAGATCTAGGGAGCGGCAGGCACGACTTCGTAAGCGCCGCGCCGACAGCGACGAGGGCGGCGTGCTGCTCGTCGGTTAGGGCGCGACCTCGGCGCATGACCCCAAATTTGGGGTCTGGACAAATGTCGAAAGGCCAACACGACATCTGCTGGTGAAACTCCCTTGTGTTCCAGGGCACGATGCGCTAAACCTCGTTAGCGAGGGACCCGCTTCCTTTCAACAATGAAGGAGTGGGTCTGTGGCGAGCAACAGTCATCCTGAAGAACCAGTACCGCGAGGGCGCTTTTTTCGCGGGCCATCGCAGGGGATTCTGAATTGGACCGCGTTCTTCGAGGAACGCGCCGATTGGCTTGCTTCCTTTAGGAAGCGCTGGCACGAAGGCGATCCTGCTTCTCCTCGCACCTCGCGCTGGCGGATCGTGCTGGGGTCTGGCACGGCCCTGCTCGCTGTCGCCGCGATCGTCGAGCGGGTGCTCGGTGGCTAGTCAGATTCCGTCCATCAAAACTCCAGTGTTTCTGATTGTCCTAGCTCTCAAGCGGATCTATTGTTGGGCGCATGTCCTTTTCTACGAGCGGTGAGAGCCGTCCGCACGCCGGTAAGCTGCGCGGCCCTTCGGTGGGCCTCCGTGCATGGGCCAACTGGATCATCGACGTTCGTACGCGCTGGCCGAAAAGCGATCCAAAGCCCGGGTGGCGACCGCGACGCGCGCCCTGTCGGCGCTGGAGGACGCAAAGAAGATCGAGCGTGTGAACAGCGACGCGACCGAGCCAGTACCTGCTCACAAAAGCGCACGTCTAGAGGAGGTGCAACTTTGAGTAGTGCTTGCTCCCGAGGCACTACTCAAAAAGGTTACACACTAGAGTAGCCTGTTTTTGAGTAGCTGCGTCTTGAGTGTGAATCGCACCGGGTACGATGGGGAGCAGAGTCCATCACGAAAGGCGAGCCGATGAGCCAAGAGCGCCAGGAACACTTCAGGACCAAGATCAAGTGATGCGGAGTTGTCTGCCTTTGGCGGTCGCGGCGCTTCTTCTCGCCGGTTGCGGAGGGGGCAGTGCTGCTGCTGCGAAGGACGCTCAGGCGCCTGCCAAACCGGCCTACGTGCCTGCGCAGTTCGGCACCGGTGACGATCCCGACCGCGCCAGCGAACTCGCAACCAAGGTGCTGCGCCGCGAATTGGCCCGGCAGGGGATCGCTTGCGAAGCGTGCCTCTACGGACCGAGCCGCCTGAGTGCAGCGCAGCGGGCGCATATGAAGCGCTTTGCCGATTCCACCGAAGCAACGTCTTCGACCAGAACACATCTCTTCGTCCAGTTCGACGGAACGGTGGTGTGGCCGCAGAGCAGGAAGCACAGGTACGTTGAATACCGCGTGCTGATAGCGCTCAGACCGCACAACACACTCGCGCTCTCGAAGTACACCGAACACACCGTTTCGCGCAGTCGGGTTGAGCCTCGCGAGGAGCCCTAGCGCCAGAGCCGCCTAATCAGGTCCCGCGAAAGTGCCTCGCTGTGAAGCCTTCGGCTGCGGGGCTCATGTTGCAGGTGGGCCAACGCACGCGGTAGACCCGCGCGCCTACATATCGAGACTCGGCACCGTGGCTGAGAGCATGATCTCGACAAGCTGTGACGCATCTTAGGCCAGAGGGAGCCCTCCGGATTTTCTGACGGGAGAGACCATCCCGTGGACGCGGTGCGCGGCCGCGCAGATCAAGGATCGCTACGCGTTCTGGAGGGGCGTGCAGATCGAGGGCTGAGCGCCGCGGCCCGTGCCCTGCGCAGGCGCCACAGCAGATAGGCGACCACGGCGAGGTTGACGAGCAGCGCGCCGACCTTCAGCGGGGTGGCGCTCTTGGTCAGCTCCCACACCTCGGGGACGACCAGCAGGGAGGTGGCGACCACGGTCAGCCACTCGCCCCAGCGCCGCCGCCTCCACAGGCCGTATGACTCGGCGGCCTCCAGCGCGCCGTAGGCGAGCGCGATCGCGCCGAACACGACGTCCTGGTTGGTGTTGATCTTGCGCACATCGTCCATCAAGCGCTGTATCCAGTTGTCTTTCGGGTCGAGGCCCAGCCGTTGTGCCAGTTGCGAGACTTCGCTTGCCCAGTCCGCGTGAGGGTGGGTGACCAGCACCAGGCCCACCGTGACGAGCACGATCGCCCGCAGGCCGCGCTCGGCCGCTATCCACGGCAGCAGCCGGTCGCGGCGGGCGGGCGCTTGGGCGGAGGCCTGCACGGATCCATCTTGCCCGCCGAGGCGGCCGGACGGCGAACGGCGACATGCCCGAGTGCGGTCTGCGTGGGCGCGGCTCAGGCGGCGGGCGCCTGGCTGTGCGAGTCGGTGCGGGACGCGGGGAAGTCGGGCGCCCACGGCTCGGGCTGGACGCCGGCACCGTTGCACACGTAGCCGATCAGGTGATACCAGCCGGCGGTCACGATCAGCTCGAGGATCTGCGGCGGATCGAGGTGTGTCGCAAGCGCGCTCCAGAGCTCGTCTCCGAGCGTGCCGGTCTCGTGCAGCTCGTCGGCGAGGCGAAACGCGCTCGCCTGCTCGCGGTCCCAGCACTCGTCGCTGTAGGCGCCGTGCACGGTCGAGTAAAGCTGCTGCTTGCTGAAGCCCATCGGCTGGCCGAAGGCGACCGCGTGCACGCCCCACTCATAGCGGGCGCCCACCAGCGCGCAGGTGCGGTGGATGACCACCTCGCGCAGCAGCGCAGGCACGGTGGCGCTCGCGCCCAGGATGCCCGCGCCGAGCGGGCGCATCCTGGCGGCCAGTTGCTCGTGGACCATCAGCGTGCGAAACAGGGCAAGCGGCTCGAGCGGGCTGTTGGGCGGCATCCACTTGGCCAGTGCGGCCTCGATGTCGGGTGCGTATGGCGGCTGTAGCGGCGCGATGTGGGGGTCCTGGCGGGTGGCGGGCATTACACTCCAATCCATGTTGCTTCTATTTTCGCAGCGCCCAGCATATCGCTTCGATTTTCAAAGCGCGCACAGATGACCCCTGCCCCCGGACGCCCGGTGCGCGGCTCAGACAGCGGGCGGCCGGTGATGGCGCTGCTGGACCTGCTCGGCCGGCGCTGGGCGCTGCGCGTGATCTGGGAGCTGCGCGAGCAGCAGCTGTCCTTTCGCGCCCTGCAGGAGCGCTGCGAGGGAATGTCCTCCAGCGTGCTCAACCAGCGCTTGGCCGAGCTGCGGGCAGCGGGCATCGTGGAGCTCGCCACCGGCGGCTATCGCCTCAGCCGTGAGGGGCAGCGCCTGCTCGAGGCCTACGGCCCCCTCGACGCCTGGGCGCAGAGGTGGGCGGTGCGGACGCGAGCGCGCCAGAGCGCGAGCCGACGCCCCGAGCCCTCCGGCCGCAAGCGCGTCACGCTTCGAGCATCAGCGTGACGGGCCCGTCGTTTACGAGCTCGACGTCCATGTGCGCGCCGAATACGCCGCGCTTGGCGCCCGCCCGCTCGCAGAAGCGCTCATACAGCGGCTCGGCCTGCTCTGGTCGCGCGGCGGCCATGAAGCTCGGCCGGTTGCCCTTGCGCGTGTCGCCGTACAGCGTGAACTGGCTGACGCAGAGGATCTCGCGCTCGCCGAGCGCCTCGTTCATGTGACCGTCGGCGTCGGCGAACACGCGCAGCGCGCGTACCTTCTCGGCCAGACGGTCGGCAGCGTCGGAGCCGTCGTCGTGACAGACGCCGAGCAGCACGAGCAGGCCCGGTCCGATCTCGGCGACGACGTCGTCGCGCACGCGCACCGCTGCGCGGCTGACCCTCTGCACGAGCGCGCGCATCGAGGCCCGAGTATGCCATCCCGGACGATGTGCGCACGGCATCTCGTCCAATTTGGCGCGCGGGCGCTCCAGTTGTCGAAACGGACAATCGAAGCGGTTGGCATGCGTGCGCCCAGCAGACGTGTCGGCCTGCTCGGTCGCCCTGGCCTCACCGGGCAGGTGGCGCTGTTGAGCCTCGTGCCGATGATCGTGCTCGGCTTCGTGCTGGCGCGCGTGCTGCAGGCGCAGATCGTCTCGCGCACGCTGGCCGACGCCAGCGAGTCGGCGCGCATCATCGCGCACATCGGCATCCAGCCGCGGCTCACCGCCGGGGATCTGCGTACCGGCCTGACGCCGGCCGGTATCGCGGCGTTGGACCAGCAGCTGAGCGCCCGCTCGGTCACCGAAGACCTGGCGCGGATCAAGATCTGGACCGCGCGCTACAAGGTCATCTACTCCGATGACCACGCCCTGATCGGGCACACACTGATACCCAGCGACGATCTGCTCAACGCCCTGGCCGGCTGGCCCGACGATGCGGAGGTGGTGACTCCCGCCGCGCACACCGAGACCGCCAGCGAGGTCGGGCTCGGCCAGCTCGTCGAGGTGTACGTTCCGCTGCGCTTCGCCGCCTCGGGGCCGCCCGAAGGCGCATTTGAGATCTATCTGAGCTATCGCCCGATCGCAGCGGCGATCGCGCGCGACGAGCGCACGATCGCACTGCTGGTTGGACTGGGCCTGGGGCTGCTGTGGGCGATCCTGTTCCCGATCGTCGCCAACGCCTCGCGGCGGCTGCGTCGGCAGGCCAGCGATAACTATCGCCTGGCCCGCTATGACCGGCTGACGGGACTGCCCAACCGCACGCTGTTCATCGAGGGCGTGTGCGAGACGCTCTCGCGAGGACGGTCGCGAGCCGACGACGTGGCCGTGCTGCTGATCGACATAGAGCGCTTCACCGAGATCAACAACACCCTCGGGCACGCCAACGGGGACCGCGTGCTGTGCGAGGTCGCCAAGCGGCTGAGTGAGACCTTCGGGCCGGACGTCCGCGTGGCGCGCCTGGGCGCAGACGAGTTTGCGGTCCTGTGCTCTGACGCGGGCGGCGAAGAGGGGGCGCTGGGTGTGGCCGGCGCCGCGCAGGCGAGCTTGGAGCGCGCGGTGGTGATCGACGGCGTGGCCGTCAACATCGAGGCGAGCATCGGGATCGCGCTGATGGCCGAGCACGACGACGCCCCCGATCTGCTGCTCCAGCGCGCAGACACGGCGCTCGCACGTGCACGCTCGCGCTTTACCAGGGTGCACGTCCATTCGGCCCGCTGCGATTACTTCGACGCCGACGGGCTGCTGCTCCTCGGCCAGGTGCGCCCGGCGCTGGAGCGCGGCGAGTTCGTGCTCTACTACCAGCCCAAGGTCGACCTCGCGCGCAGGCGCATAACCGGCGTGGAGGCGCTCGTGCGCTGGGATCACCCCGATCGCGGCCTGCTGGCCCCGCTGCGGTTCATTCCCCTGATCGAGCCGACCGCGCTCATGGGCCCGTTCACCTTGCACGTGATCGAGCAGGCGCTGCGCCAGATGGTCGCCTGGCGCAGGCAGGGGATCGACATCGAGATGTCGGTCAACCTGTCCGCCCGCAACCTGCTCGACCCCGAGCTCCCCGATCAGGTGGCCGAGTTGCTGGCGCGATACGCGATTCCCGCGCACAGGCTCACGGCGGAGGTCACCGAGAGCGCGGCGCTGGTCGACCCGGACAGGGCAGTAGTCGCGCTGCAGGCCCTGCGCGCGAGCGGCGTGGGGGTGTCGGTCGACGACTTCGGCACGGGCAACGCCTCGATCGAGTACCTGGCGACGCTGCCCGCGAGCGAGCTGAAGATCGACCGCTCGTTCATCACCGGCATGCTGCAGGACGCCCGCGCTGAGGCGATCGCGCGCTCGACGATCGACCTGGCGCGCAACCTCGATCTGACGGTCGTCGCCGAGGGCATCGAGACCGAGGAGGTCATGCAGCGGCTGGCCACGCTGGGCGTGCAGACGGGACAGGGCTACCTGTTCGCGCGGCCGCTGCCCGCCGAGGAGATCACGGCGCAGCTGAGCAAAACGTTCGGCATCGGCGCCCAGCCGCTCGGGTCGGCCGTCAGCACCGTGTTGGTCGCTCGCGCGGCCTCCTGACGAAAGCGACGCGGCCACGAGCCGCTCGAGGAACCCAATCCGATCGGCCGGTAGACCTTACGGCGGGTGGCGCGGCCTCACACCTCAGTGGCCTCGCTCTTTACGGCTCGCAACCGCGTCAGGGGCAACCTATGAGCACAGCCGCCCGCAGTTCAAGGGCCGTCCGCGCACGATTGCCCAACTTGCGAGGAAATCCTTATCTCAAGAAGCGGACGCGGGCTGCCGATGCCGTCGATATGGAGCATTCTTCCGGCACGAT
>DATNLQ010000395.1:0-4829 GCA_035602785.1 Solirubrobacteraceae bacterium | reverse complement strand
AAGCTCGGCGCGAGCGCCGTCGCATCGCCTGGCGCACACGGGCCCGCGGGCGCCCGCGCCGTGTCGAGCTCCAGCGTGTCGCCGCGGCGCAGCGGGCGCCCGCCGAGCGCCGCCGACGCGAACACCGAGCGGCTGCCCATGTGCGCCTCGCCGGCCAGGCCGCCGCGCACGAGCACGTAAGCACGCAGGCCCACGCTGCGGATCGTGCCGAGCGACAGCACGCCGCCGGCCGGCACCTGCAGCGCGGTCCACTGGCAGACCGTCTCGCCGTCCAGCGAGACCGCCAGCGGTGCGCCGGTGACCGCGACGGTCGCCGGCGCCGAAAAGCGCAGCTTGGGGCCGGTGAGAGTGACCTCTAGGCCTGGCGCGTCGGGATGGTTGCCGAGCAGGCGGTTGCCGATCCTGTGCGAGCGGCTGTCCATCGGGCCCGAGGGAGGCACCCCGACGGCCCAGTGGCCGGTGCGCCCCGGCCAGTCCTGGACGGTGCTCAGCGCCCCGGGCGAGAGGACCTCGATCGTGCTCATCGCGAGGCGTCGCACGCGGCCGTCGTCCACGGCGCAGTGCTGTCGGCGACGATGCTCATGCCGGCCAGATGACCAGCCGCACCGGCGTGGGGTCGAACGCATTGCAGGGGTTGTTCAGCTGCGGGCAGTTGGAGATCAGCACGAGCGTGTCGCGCTCGGCGCGCAGCTCAACGTGCTTGCCCGGCGCCGACACGCCGTCGGCGAACTCCAGGCCACCTTCGGGCGTCAGCGGCACGTTCATGAAGAAGTTCACGTTGGCGCTGAGGTCCCGCTTGTCCAAGCCGCGGCCCCAAGCCAGCGCTTGGGCCAGGAAGGTGTTGCGGCAGGCGTGCATGTGGCGCGTGTGCTCGCCGTAGCGGATCACGTTTGACTCCTGCGAGCAGGCGCCGCCGAGCGTGTCGTGGCGCCCGCACGTGTCGTCGACGATCGTCACGAGCGGCCGGCCGTCGAGCGCGAGCAGGCGCGAGCCCAGGCCGAGGTACACGCTGCCCTGCTCACGCAGTGTGTCGACGGCGCTGTAGCGGTTGGCGTAGTCGTGCGCGTCGAAGAACAGCGTGTCGACCGCCTGATTGCCGTGCAGGTCGACGATCCTCAGCGTCTCCCCGCGGCGCAGCTCACCCGCGAAGCCCTCGCCGGCGAGCACGTCGAGCACGAGCCTGGCGCTGTCCTGCGCGCGCTGGCGCGGCTGCAGCGAGACACTCACGCGAGCACCGCCTCGCTGGCGGCAAAGCCGCGTTCGTTCTCCTCGCAGCTGCAGCGCACAGGGTCATCGATGCCGGCGCCCTGCGCCTCGTCGACGACCACGCGAACAGGGCACGTGCGCCACTGGGTGTCCAGTGGGTGGGCCACGTTGCACAGCACCACCAGCGTGTCCAGCTCGAAGCGCAGCTTGACCAGCGCGCCCGCATGGGAGTTGCCGGCGGCGAGGCTCAGCGCGCCGTGCTCGTCGACTGCGACCTTGGAGAAGAAGTTGACGTTGGCGACCAGGTCGCGCATCCCCAGCCCGTGCTTTGCGAGCTCGACCAGGAAGGCCTCGCGCGCGCTTCGCCGCCACTGATTGGCAGCCTCCTGGTAGCTGGCGGTTCCCCATCGCTGCGCGACGATGTCGGCCGTAGCGTGGCCGCCGATCGTGTCGTGCCAGCCGCAGGTGTCCGCCACGATCGACGCGAGCACGCGCCCCATGTCCGAGTACAGCGCCACGCCGACCGTCAGGCGGCTGACGTGCTGGGCCTTGAGCGTGTCGGGCATGCAATAGCGCTCCAGCTCCTCGCCGGCGCGGTAGAGCAGCGCCGAGATGTTGGCACCGCCCTCGAGGTCTACGAGGGTCAGCGCCGTGCCGCGCCTGCACACGCGCGCAAGGCTCGCGCCGGCCGGCAGCACGGCGTCGAGAATCGCGCCCTGCGGCGTCGCCGACTCCATCTCACACGGTCCTGATGCGCGGGTCCGCCCAGGCCTGGGCGAGGTCGACGAGGAAGTTGACGATCACGTAGGCGGTCCCCAGCAGCAGCGTCGTCCCCGTTATCGCGGGGAAGTCGGCGTAGGCGATCGACTGGTCCAGATAGCGACCGAGGCCCGGCCAGGCGAAGATCTGCTCGACCACCACGATGCCCCCGAGCAGCAGGCCGAACTGCAGACCGCTCATCGTCAGCGCCGGTCCACAGGCGTTGCGCAGGACGTGGCGCAGGATCACCGTGCGCTCGCGCAGACCCTTCGTACGCGCCGTGCGCACATAGTCCTCGCGCATCACCCCTTCGCAGGAACTCGCCAGCACGCGGGCGATCGCAAGCGCGGGTATCAGCGCGAGCGTGAACGCGGGCATCAGCAGGTGCGTGATCACGCTCCAGAAGACGTTCGGCTCGCCGTGCAGCACGGCATCGAGCAGCAGTATCTTGGTCGGGCCGGTGGGCACTACCAGGGTGTCGCCGACGCGACCGGAGGCCGGCAGCAGGTGCAGCGTGGAGTAGAACAGCAGGATCAATACCAGTGCCGACAGGAACGTCGGCACCGAGGCTCCTCCGATCAGAACCGTTCGCAAGACGCGGGCGAGCCGGCCGCCGGCCGCCAGCAGCAACCCCAGCGAAACGCCGATCGCGGCCGCGATCACGGCCGCCGCGAGCGCCAGTTCGAGCGTCGCCGGCGCGAACGTTTCCAGGTTGCTGAGCACCGGTTCGCGCGTGCGCAGCGACGTCTGCAGGTTGCCGCTGAGCACGCGCTCCATGTAGTCGACGAAGCGCACCGGCAGCGGCTCGTCATAGCCCAGTTCGCGGGCCTTTTGCGCAACCACTTGCGGCGGCGCGCTCGCGCCGACCATCGCGCGGGCGGGATTCTCGGGCACCACCGCCTGCAATACGAACACGATCAGCGCGAGGCCGAACAGCACGGCCACGAGCGCCACGCAGCGGCGAGCGACCAGGCCTGCCATCAGCTTGGCGCCCCGCCTTGACGAGCGATCGTGGCCGCCATCCCTAGCCCCTCCTGAGGCTCGCGTAGTTGACAGTCCACGGATAGGCGGGGATCTGTTCCACGCCTTCCAGATCCTTGTTGAGCACGAACACGTTGTCGATGTTGCCGAGGAAGAAGATCCCGTTTTCGTTGACCACTTCCTGGCCGACTTCGCGTTCGAGCTTTTCCGATTCCGCGGGCGACGCGCTGCGCGACTTTTCCAGCAGCTTGTTGACGCGTTCGTTGTCAAAGCCGAGGAAGTTGAGGCCGCCTTCCTTGTAGAACAGGATCCGCGACCACGTGTCTGCGTTGGCTGCGTCAGGGGTGTTGGTCTGCAACAGCAGGTCCGGCGCCGCACTGAGGTCGTTGATGTAGTCGTACACCTGCGGCAGCTGTACCTCCTTGACCGTCACCTGCCAGCCCGCCGCTTCCAGGGCTGCCTGCAGGATCTCGCCGACGCGACGCTGGATGCCCGATTCATCGGCGGTGAAGCCGAGCACGATGCTCTTGGTGGACGCTTTTTTCACTCCTTCGGCCGCGACCGTGGGGTTGGGCGCGTAGGGCAGCGTCGGCTGGTTTGAGAGCAGTTCTTCGGGGAACGGCCCCTTGGAGTTCGTGCCGGTGCCCGAGTAGGCCTCCGCCACGAGCTTGGCCGGGTCGATCGCAGCGCGCAGCGTGGCGCGCACTGCCGGGTTGCTGAACGGCGGCTTGTGCGTGTTCACGTACAACAGCAGACGCAGGTAGGAGGGGTACTTGAGGACCTTCACGCTGGAGGGCAGCGAGGACAGGTTGGCGGCGGGGAAGGAGTGCATGATCGCGTCCACGCTTCCGTTTTCCAGCTCCAGCTGCTGGGTGTCGATGTCCGGGGTGATCTTGATGAGCACCTTTTCGAAGTACGGCTTGGCGCCCCACCAGTCTTCAAAGCGGGTGAGCACGTACTGGCGCCCGCGCGCGAATTCGGTGAGCTCGTAGGGGCCGGTACCGTCGTCGTGGCTCTGCAGCCAGGTCTGCGCGAAGTTGTTGCCCGCGTGGGTTACGAGCGCTTCGGGGCCGATCATCTTGGGGCCCCAGCTGGATGCCAGGTAGTCCAGGAACGGATCGACCGGTTCCTTGAGTTTGACCACCAGCGTGAGCGGGTTGGGCGTGGTCATCGACGCGATCGGCTTGACCATGTAGGCCGGAGCCTGGTTGACATTCAGGCGCCGCTTGAAACTCGCGATCACCGACTGGGCGGTGAACGGCGAACCGTCATGGAAGTGCACGTTGGGACGCAGGTGAAACGTGTAGGTGAGCCGGTCGGGCGACTCGCTCCAACTGGTCGCGAGGTCTCCCACGATCTTGTCGGAGTTGGGCGCGTATTTGAGCAGCCCTTCATAGGCCGACAGGATCACCGAGTTGCCCTCGATGTCGTAGAAGATGTCGGGATCGGGCACCGACATGTCCGCGAGGTAGGGGATGCGCAGGATGTGGCTCGCCGAGCCTGCCGAGGTCGCCGAGCCCGCGGTCGACGTCGTCGTCGAGGCTGCGCCGCAGCCGGCGGCCACCACGACGAGGGTGAGAGCGAGCACGGCGAGGAGGGCACGGCGAAGCGTCATCAGGTTCTCCCTTGGTCGAGTCTGCGATTGGCACGGTCGCCGAGCAGGTTCGCCACGAGGGCAAGCAGCGCAGCGGCGGCGGCGGGGGCGATCGGCACCCACCAGTAGGCAAGGAGGTACTCCAGGCCCTGAGCGCTCATGGCTCCGAGCTCGGGTGCCGGCGGCGGGGCGCCGAGCCCGATGAACGACAGGGCGGCCAGCGCGAGGATCAGGTTGCCGACGTCGAGGGACATCGTCACGACGACCGGGGCCAGCGCGGCCGGAAGCA
>DATNLQ010000393.1:0-27100 GCA_035602785.1 Solirubrobacteraceae bacterium | reverse complement strand
CGAGGCTGATCGCGTAGCGCAGGTTGCCGCGCTCCAGCGCGCCATCGAGCTCGTCGGCGGGTCTCCACGGTCTCGGTCCCATACGAACATATGTTCGCATACGGCTAGCACGAGCGTCGCACGGACCGCGCGCAGCGCCGCGGTCGCCGACCACAGCGCCGGCAGGCGGTTACGCGTGCCCGAGATACTCGGTCCTCAGCCAGTCGAGCGTCGCGCGCAGACCGTCGGCATAGCCGACGCGCGGCTCCCAGCCGAGCGTCTCTCGAGCCCTGCGGTTGCTGAAGTCCTGGTTGATGCCCAGCACCTGCACGGCCTGGCGCGAAAGCAGCGGCGCCGCGCTCAGCCCGGTGGTCGCGCGCATGAGTCGATAGCCGTGCTCGAGCGAGAAGCCGATGCCGTTGGCCAGTCGGTAGGGCAGGCTCCAGCGCACCCGCGGGCAGTCAAGGCCCTCGGCCAGGTCGTCGGCGAACTGCCTCCAGGTGATGGCCAGGCCGTCGCTGACGTTGAAGGCCTGGCCCGGCGCGGCGGGGTGGCTCAGCGCGAGCAGCGCGGCGTCGACGAGGTTCTCGACGTAGCAGAGCCCGGCGATCGCGCGGCCTGCGTCGATTAGCAGCATGTTGCGGGCGCGGATCGCTTTTGCGATCTCGCCGATCACGTCGTGCGAGCCGGGTCCGTAGACGGTCGCCGGGCGCAGAACGACGGTGTCCAGCGCGCCCGCGTCCATGACCCGCCGGACCTCGGCCTCGGCGTCGCGCTTGGTCTGCGAATACCAGTTGGCAAAGCGCGTGGCGGTGTAGGTCTCGTCGATCGCTGTGCCGCCGGGATGGCCGTATATGTCGGTGGTGCTGAAGTGGACGAAGCGGCGCACGGACGCGTCGGCGCAGGCTCTGAGCAGATTACGCGTGCCGCCGACGTTCGCCGCGGCGATCTCCTGAGTGGTGGCCCAGTCTGATACCAGCGCAGCGCAGTGCAGCACACAGCTGCAGCCCTCCACTGCAGCGGCGAGCGAGCGCGCCCTGGTGAGGTCGCCGACCGCGATCTCGACGTCGAGCTCATCCAGTAGCGACGTATCGCTGCTGTCGCGCACCAGACAGCGCACCGGATGGCCCTCGTGTGCCAATCGCCGCGCCAGGCGCCCGCCGATGAACCCCGTCGCACCGGTGATCAGTAAGACCCCATCATGGGGCGGATCGGCGGGCATGCCGCGCGGCGGCATCGGGTCGCTCACCGGCGCATCTTGGATGCCCGGCGGCGCAGCGTGGCCGTGGCGATGTCACGCACCACGCCCCAGTTGTTGCTGGCAGCGCCGTGACACTCGGCGAGCACGGCGTCGAGCGCGGTGAGAAAGCTGCGCGCCTCGCTCTCGCAGACGGTCAGCGGCGGCAGCAGCTTGATCACGTCGTTCTTGCCGGCCGCCATCGTGATCACGCCGTGGTCGCGATGCAGCGGGATCACGATCAACTGGGGAAACAGGCCCTCGCTGGCCATGTGGATCAGACGCCAGTTCAGGCGGGCTACGCGCGCGCTCGGCGCGCCCAGCTCGATCCCGATCATCAGGCCGCTGGCGCGAACCTGCTTGATCATCTCGTAGCGCTCTTGAAGCTCGGCGAGCCCGTCGACGAGCACAGCGCTCATCCGCGCGGCGTGCTCGACCAGGCCGTCGCGCTCGATCACGCGCAGCGTGGCCAGACCGGCGGCCATCGACAGGCGGTTGCGCCCGAACGTCGACTGATGCACGTAGCAGCGCTCGAGCGTGCCCACGGCCCGTTGGTAGATCTCCCTCCTGGTGACCATTGCGGCGACCGGCATATAGCCGCCGCTGAGTGCCTTGCCGACGAGCACGAAATCCGGCTCCAGTCCCCAGTGCTCGAGCGCGAACCACCTGCCGGTGCGTCCGAGGCCGGTCTGGATCTCGTCGATGACGAACATCGTGCCGTGGCGCCTGCACAGTGCCTGCGCGGCCTGCAGGTAGCCGTCGGGCGGCAGCGTGACCATGCGGCCCTGGATCGGCTCGACGATGAAGGCGGCGACGTCCTCGGCGCTCAGCTGTGCCTCCAGGCTGGCGAGGTCGCCGAAGCGAACGCGCTCGCACCCGGGTAGCAGCGGGCCAAAGCCCTCCTTGAAGAACTCGTCGCCGACCAGCGACAGCGGCCCGAGTGTCACACCGTGAAAGCCGCTGTCACACGAGATCAGGCGCGGTCGGCTGGTCGCCGCGCGCGCGAACTTCATCGCCGAGTCCACCGCCTCCGCGCCGGTGCTCGCGAAGAACACGGCGTCCAATCCCTTGGGCAGACGCTGCGACAGCTCCTGTGCGAGCATGCCGGCCAGCGGTGAGTAGTGCAGTTGCACACCGTCGAGAAGGTCCGCGGCGAGCGTGGCCTGCAGGACCTCGCGCACGTCGGGATGATTGTGTCCCAGGCTGGCGAAGCCCTCGCCGGTGTGGAAGTCCAGGTACGCGCGACCGGCCGAGTCATACAGGTGGGAGCCCTGCGCCGACGCGTACTGCTCGTCGAAGCCGAGGATCCCCAGCACGTCGACCAGTGAGGAGTCCAGATGGCGTGCGGCCAGCTCCAGTGTCTCCCCGCTGCGTGCCATCGCGTCTGCGACCACGCCGAGGGAGTCGGTGGCCTGGATCGGCGCAGTGTTGGTGTTCATCGCGATCGAAGTCCCCGGACCTTGCGACGGTTGGCGTGTTTGCGAGTCGTCGAGCATAGCCTGGCGGCCTAGCTTGGAAGATGAAAGGGGACGGTTGTGATCACGATCTTGGGCAGCGGTCGCAGGGCGCGTCGCAAACGCGGCGCGGTGCGATTGTGCAGGATGCGCTGCCACCAGTGCCGCACGACGATCTCGGGCAGGATGACGGTCAGCGTCAGGTCGGGGCGCAGTCGATGCAGGGACTCGATGTAGTTGACCATCGGCGCGACGATCGCGCGGTAAGGCGACACGACGACCTCCAGCGGCAGGTGGTCGCCCCATGTGCGCCAGTACTCGCGGAAGCGCTCGGCCTCCTGATCGGTTGGGCTGACGTGCAGGGTGAGCACGGGCTGCGCCAGCGAGGCTGCGTAGGCGAGCGCGCGCATGCTGGCGAGGTCCAGCGAGGCGACTGCCACGATCGTCAGATGGTTGATCTCCTGGGGGGTCTCCTCGGTCTCCTGCGAGGGAGCCCGTGCTTGGCGCTTGGCATCGTGCTCCTCGGCGTCTGGTGCGATGAGCGCGGCGCCGGCGCGGACGTTGGGCACGATCGGCTGCTTGGGTACCTCGATTGCATGGGGATGCAGCGCTATCGCCTTGCCCACGGCGTCGTAGTGGCGGCGGATGCTTGTGGCGAGCGCGATGACCAGGCCGACTGCCAGCAGGGACACCCAGGCGCCCGATGTGAACTTGGTTATCCCCGCGGTGATGAACACGATTGCCGAGAGCAGGCCGCCGGTGGCGTTGAACGTCATGCTCCGTCGCCAGTGGGGATCACGCCGGCGCCACCAGTGCACGACCATCCCGCTCTGGGACAGGGTGAAGGCGAGGAACACGCCGACGGCGTACAGCGGTATCAGGGGCCCCGTCGCACCGCCGAAGGCGACAAAGATCACCGCCGCCGCGACCGACAGCACGATGATGCCGTTGCTGAACGCCAGGCGGTCGCCCATCCGCAAGAACAGCCGCGGCGCTTGGAAGTCTCTTGCCAGCAGGAACAGCACGCGCGGGAAGTCGTTGTAGGCGGTGTTCGCCGCCAGCAGCAGGATCGCGGCGGTCGCGGCCTGCGTGAGCGGGTACATGAGGCCTGAGCCGAAACTGCGATGGGCCAACTGCGAGAGCACGGTTTCATGGGCGCTGGGCACGACCCCGTCGAGGTGCACCATCGCGATGGTGCCGGCGAACAGCGCGATCAGCAGCCCGACCATCCAGGTGAGCGTCGTGCGCGCGTTGCGCCACTCGGTCGGCTTGAAGACTGGCACCGCGTTGGAGATCGCCTCGATCCCCGTCATCGCCGTGGACCCAGACGCGAAGGCGCGCAAGATGAGCAGAGCGCCGACAGCCTCGGTCGCGGTCAGCGGCGGACTGTGCGTGGGGTGAAAACCGCGGCCAGCCGAGTCGATCAGGCCGACGACCACGAGTATGAAAATGGCAACGATGAACAGGTAGGTGGGCGCGGCGAACAGCATGCCTGCCTGGCGCACGCCGCGCAGGTTGCCGGCGAGCAGCACCACTATCACTGCCACCCCCAAGGGGACGGTGTCGGGGGACAGAGATGGGATTGCTGACGTGACCGCTTCCAGTCCGGAGGCGACCGACACCGCGACCGTCAGGATGTAGTCGGTCATCAGGCCCGCGGCGGCGACCAGCCCGGGTATCCGCCCAAGGTTGTCGGTCGCGACGATGTAGGAGCCGCCGCCGTGGGGGTAGGCGCGGATCGTCTGGCGATAGGACACGCCGACGGCGAGCATCAGAAAGGCGATGGTCGCGGCGATCGGAAGTGAATAGCTCAGGCCCGCGGTGCCCCCGAGAACGAGGATCGCGAGCATCGCTTCGGGGCCATAGGCGACCGACGAGAGCGCGTCTGCCGAGAGTACCGGCAGCGCCACGAGCTTGCGCATCCGCTCGCTGACGATCGCCGTACTCCTCAAGGGGGGTCCAAGCAGGGCCCGGCGCAGGTCGCGCGCAAGCTCGCCCAGCGGCGAGGACGACTGCTCGTCTGCGATCGTCGAGTCCACCACCGCAGGCGACTGACTCTGGACGGGCACGAGGCGCGCGAAGCGGGTCGGTCTGATGTCCGTGCGATCGGGATAGCTGCCGAGGCTGGGGTCCACGGGCAGCGCACGCCGCCACACCTCGGGGTCCGCGCAAGCGCGATCCCACTCGCGCCCCACGCGACGCAGGATGTCGAGTTCGTCTGCGCTTAGGCTCGCGAGTGCCGCGTCGGGCCTCGGGGCGGCGGGGCCTGCGTCGTCGCCGTGGCGCTCGGTCTGTTCGGCCGCCGCGCTGGGGGCCGGAGAGCGGGCGTCGGGCTTGTGCCGACGATCGTCGGTCAACGAGTGGCTCGCCTCACGATGTCGGGGACGCTACCGACCCCGCGGCCTTCAGACCGCGGGCACAGCCGAGCGGGAGCGTCGCTCAATCGAAGATGACCACGATCTCGTCGTGCTGGCCGACACCGTCAGCGAGATCGCTCGGGTGGGCGAGGCCAGCGCGATCGCGACCACGCTGGAAGCCAACGTGACAGCGAACACGGCCAGTGGCATGCGAGAGACGAACGGTCGCCTATTCAGCGTGCGCCGTGGTGCGCCTGTCCAGCTCTGCTCGCCAAGCGGAGCGCGCGTGCTCGATGCCGGACGGGTCATACAGAAGCTGTCGTTGCCAGTTGGCTGCCATGCCGAGGGCGTTTAGCGCAAACGCCACGGCGGCCGGGTCGACATCGGCGCGCAGCTCCCCGGCTGCGATCGCCGCCTCGATGTTGGAGGTCAGGACGGCGATCCATTCGCGCATGACGGCCGCCACGGCGTCGCGAACTGCTCCCGGACG
The DNA here is from genome assembly GCA_035602785.1 of Solirubrobacteraceae bacterium. Lineage (GTDB taxonomy): Bacteria > Actinomycetota > Thermoleophilia > Solirubrobacterales > Solirubrobacteraceae > Palsa-744. Next base: position 21,583 of record DATNLQ010000393.1, on the reverse strand, counting down.
CCCGTCCATCTCTGCCGAGGCGGCACACAAAAAGCAGCCGCCTGCGAACACATCGGTGGCCAGGTAGTCACACCACGCGTCACCGATTGCCTGGAGCCGCGGCAGGCCAAGGTCGCTCGAGACCGCCGGCGCGGTTACCTGATCAATGAGGATCGTGCGTGCGGCGGCGAGGGTGGCGAGCTGCAACTCCTCCTTGGAGCCGAACAGCGCGTGCACGCTGCTCTTGTGCACTCCGAGGTCCGCTGCAAGAGCGCCGATCGTGAGCCCTTCGAGGCCGTCTCGCGAGGCCATCTGCACCGAGCGCTCCAAGACGGCCGTGCGGCTGCGCATCCCCCGCGCCCGCCGACCGTCGCTTGGCTGTGGCTGCGGCGGGTGTGTGACGAGCGGCCCATGGGGGGACCCCGTCATCAGCGGGTCTGCGGGCGGGTCGTCGATGGCGCGCTTGCGCATGACGCTCATATTACGCAACTATATGTGCGATCGTCTATATTCCTCCGACGCGAGCGTCTGCCAGGAGCAACGAGATGCCGAAACGGAACATCAACGAGGACGATCCGCTCGAGGACTTCGATCGCCGCGCGATCACGCTCGACGGCATTACAAAGACGGTGCATGTCGCCGGCACCGGGCCGGCGGTGATCGTCATGCCCGAGATGCCGGGCATCAGCCCGCATGTGGCTCGCTTCAGCCGCTGGGTTGCAGACGCGGGATTCACCGTGTACATGCCCTCGCTGTTCGGCCGCGATGGTGCGGTGCCCGGGGTCGAGGAGGGCACCGTCATCTTCAGGCGGGCGTGCGTAAGCGCCGAGTTTCGTGCGTTCGCCGCCAACGAGTCGAGCCCGGTGACCCAGTGGCTGCGGTCGCTGGCGAGGCTGGCGCACGGTGAATGTGGCGGTCCGGGCGTAGGCGCCATCGGGATGTGCTTCACCGGCAACTTCGCGCTGACGATGATGCTCGAGCGCGCAATGCTTGCGCCGGTGCTTTCCCAGCCGTCGCTGCCACTGGACGACCCCGCCGGGCTGGAGATCTCTCCCGACGAGCTCGCCGCTGTTCGTCAACGCCTCGAGCGCGACGACCTGACTGCCATCGCCTACCGCTTCGAGGGAGATCGATTCTGCAAGGCTCAGCGCTTTGCGGCCTACTCAAAGACGCTCGGCGACCGCTTCATCGCACGAGTGCTCCCCGACGCTGCGGCCAACCCCGACACGCCGCCTTTCTTCGACCAGGTGGTGGCGAGCCCCCACAGCGTCGTGACCGCTCACCTGATCGATGAAGCCGGCCAGCCCACGATTGCCGCGCGCGACGAGATCTTGTCGTTCTTCGCTTGCCGGCTGGTCCGATGAAGATTCGCTGTACCGGTGGCAGTATCGGCCATACGGCTGCAATTTAGCGGCCATACGAGCTTGAATTATCGGCCACTACATAGCTGAGCTTTCAGCCTTCGGATTGGAGCTTGCCGAGCTTCGCGGACGGCGCGATGAGACCAACGCGCGGCGAGATCTAGATGCGCTGCGGGATGCCGGTGTGATCTCGGGTGAGCTGGCTCGTCGCCTGCAACGACTACGCGAACTTCGGCGGATGCTCGTCCACGAATACGCCACGGCCACAGCCGAGCAGGTTCACGAGTCAGCTCGCATAGTCACTGGCAATTTCCCGGCTTTTTACGACGCATACCGAGGGTGGATCAAGCGCGGCTTCGCGGCTCCCAACCCCAACCCCAACCCTGACGCTGGCCGAGGGGGCCGGAAGTAGCGCTGGAGGGGCTTTCGCGATGCCGGAGGAGATGGCCCTGCGCGTCCCGCGTCGTTAGCGTTGGTGCTGGACTTGGCGCTGGCGCGCTTTCTCGTATAGAGGCTCCGGCGCCATGTCCAGCCCGTCATCGGGCCAGACGATGGTCGCGAACTGCGGGTCGACCTGCACCCGCGCAAAGCGAGCTGGATCGCGCAGAGGCTCGAACACGCCGGTCCAGTTGCGGCCGGAGAACGAGACGTCACCGACGGTCCCGTCGTCGAACGTCAGCCGCAGCTCGTACGCACCGATGACCTCTACCGCGGTCACGGCGGGAAGGTAGCCAGCGCTCGTCATGGCGTTCATGTTAGGCCAGTGGGTCGATGCGGCACAGGGGTCTCTGGGCGCGTGCGCGACGCCAGTTCGCCAGGAGCTCCGCTTGGTGGAGCGACGCCCATTGCCGAACGAGCTTGAGCGCCCGCGGCGGGAGCGAGCCGGCGAGGACGGTCCCGTCAAGGCCGACCGATGCGCGCTGTCCCGCGTACGCCGCGTGGAAGTGCGGAGTCTGGTGCCCGCTCTCATCCCAGAACATCGCGATCGTGATCCCGTAGAAGAAGCTGATCCGCGGCATCAGACGCCGTCCGACGGGGCCGGCGCATCGAGACTGGGCGGTGCGAACGCCTCCGAAACCAGGTCGGCCTCCCCGTCCCGCGGCGCGTAGTGCAGGTATTTCAGTGTCGTGTCGATATCCGCGTGACCCATCCACGCCATGAGCAGGATCGACACGGCCGGGTTGGAGATCACCTGCGTGCCGAACGTGTGGCGTAGCTCGTGGAAGCGCAGCGAGCGCAGACCGGCACCTCTCAGCGCCACCTTGTAGCGGCGGTAGAGCGCCGAGCCGTCGAGGTAGCCGCCGGCCATCCCCACGAACAGGGCTGCGGCGGGCAGGGGCTCATTGCCCACTACTCCGACTTGGTCCCGGCTTCGGGTCAAAGTTGGGACAAACCTCGCTCTACAGCGCTGCGCGGCGATGCCGCAACCCCGCATTCCAGAGCCAAAGCGCCAGTGCCGGAGGAGGGACTCGGACCCCCGACACGCGGATTATGATTCGCTTCCCGGCTCCCCGGAATTGGCTCTGCTAAGCGGATCTAAGCCCAAGAAATATGGCCCGTTTGCGAGCCGCCACGGCCCTCTAGGGAAATCCTGGGGAAATCCGTGGACCCTTCTCGCAACTCGTTGGCCGCTTCGAGTTGCTGGGGATCTACAACTCCATGAGCCAGAAGAAACGGCCCACGGGCCACCTGCAGGTCAAGACCGACAAGAACGGTCGCGGACGCTCCTTCTGGGCGTTCTGGCGCGACCGCAACGATAAGAAGGGCGGCCGACGTCTCGGCCCCGCGCACATCCGAGACTCAGGGCGGCGCACCGCCCGCGGCGCGGTCATCTGGAGGGCTGGGCACGGCCCCAAGCCGAGCGTCGAGCACCTGACGCCGAAGGAGGCGCAGGCGTGCCTGGAGACGATCATCGAGGAGCTCCGAGCGGCCGCTGAGGTCGAGCACGTCGCCGAGCACACCCTGCAGCAGGCGGTCGAAGGCTGGCTGGCGGAGCGCAAGGGGGAGAGGGGACTGAAGCGATCCACGATCGCCGGCTACGAGGACATGTTTGAGCGCCTGTTCCGCGACCTCGGCGCCGACACGCAACTGCGCTCGCTCGCAGACGGTCGCCTGCGTGGATATTTCGCCGACTTCAAGGCATACCGCGTGTTGAGCGAGACGAAGGCCCGCTTGGCGCTCGCCGAAGGCAAGAACGTGCAGCAGCTGACGATCGAGCGTTGGACCGCGCAGCCAGCCGAGAGCCAGGCGCTCGAGGTGGTCACGAAGGACGAGGCTGTCCGCTTGGCGGACGAGCTGCCGGGAACGTGGAAGCACCGGCGGCGCGGCTGCTACCGCGTTGTCCCGCTCGACGCGCAGCGCCCGCGACGTGTCTCACGCACCGCGGCGATGGCCCTGCAAGCGGAAGGCTGGACCGTCAAGCGCCGGAAGACGAAGCCCTGGATGCTTGTGACCCCGGCCGCCGCGCAGACGCGAAACACCTACCGAGACATCCTCGCCGCATCGTTCGACTACGCTGTGCGCGAGGGCTGGCTTGACGCGAACCCGCTGGCCTCGGTCAAGCGGGCAAGCAAACGCCACGACCACGACCGCATCCTGCGGCGCGACGACTTCTACGACCCGGACGAGGTCGACCGCCTCCTGCACTGCGCCCCCAGCGTGTTCGAGGAAGCGTTCTGGCTGTGCGGCGCACACGCGGGCCTGCGCCTGCCCGGCGAGGCGCTGGGGCTGCGATGGGGCGCCGTCGACTTCCAGACGGGCGTGATGCGCCCCTACGACAACTGGGTGCGCAACGAGAGGGACACGACCAAGACCTCCGACTCGGAGGCGATCCCGATGACGCCGCGGCTGACACGAGCGCTGGCGCAGCTCAGAAGAAGGGGCTACGCGACTGGCGAGCAGGACTTCGTGTTCGTAAGCGAGCTGACGCGGGACTCGCCGGTATCCGAACGGCCACTGCGGGAGGCCTTCAAGGCCGCTGTGCAGGCCGCGGGACTCAAGCCGATCAGGATGTACAACCTGAGGCACTCCTTCGGCACCACGCTGGCGCGCAACGGCATCGACATCAGGACCGTCCAGGCGCTCATGCGCCACGACCGTCTGAGCACGACCGAACAGTACATGGCCTACTCACCGCGACCGGACCTTGCGGAGCAGATCGCTCGGGCGCTTGATCCGCACAGCCTGCCGGAGAACGTCCTGCGGATTCAGTCGCTGTCCGAGGGTTCAGACGCGACGTTCCTTAAGCGTCTGGAAGAAGAGATCCCGGCGAAGTGGCTGCGTGAGGTCCAACGGGTCTACGCGGAGATCGACTCGTAGATCTTGGAAGCCGCGGCTCGACGATACATTCTGGACCGTGGACGGCATACCAGGCAGAGCGTTTGCGGCCAGCCAATGGGCAGATCGGCCGCATCTGCCGCAGTCGCTGACGGCGCGACAGCGGACATTGCACGAGCGGCTGTGTAGCCAGGACGCCAAGCTTGGTGCGACTTTGGGGGCGATGTACGTTGGGGCGATCACGGTGCTCGAATCGGATAGCCCTGATCGAGTCTCACAAGCCGCGCACAGCTGCCGAGAGCTGATCGAGAAGTTGGTCCGTACACGGGCGGAGCCGGCAAAGCCTGGTGTCGGCAACCCGCGTGACCGTAGTTCGGAACTGGAGCGCGAGTGGACTGCGTACAGTGCGAGCGTCGGGGTTGGGGCGGCCGGGCTGGATGGTCGTACCGTAGACCGGGGGCTCACGACGGTCCTGATCCGCGTTGAGGCTTATTGCGAGTCGGCTCGATCCCACAAACCGGGGCGGCAGGATCAAGCTGCCCGCGCGCTCGCGCAGTTGGGGCTGACTGACGCCGCGCTCCCGGAGGAGGTACGCGATGAGGATATTAAACAGCTCATCGGCCTATGGAAATTCTTCGAGAAAGCAGCTCATCACTCGACAGCTCATTGCGTGCCCGAGCGTGTGCGCGCAGAATTCGCGGTGCTTGAGGACCTACTAATGCGTTGGGTGCCCGAGATCTTTGCTGACCTCGATGAGCTCGATTCACTGATCGGGGGGCACGGTGCCTGATGCAGCGGCTGTCGATCGCGCCGTAGCCCTGATCAAGAAGGGTCGGACGAATCGGATCTACTTCTTCGACAAGCTCGACGATCCCAGCTGGATAGCCCCTCTCAAGGCGCGCGGTTTCTTCTCCCAGCCGCCGGACCCGGTGGATGCAAATCGCGGCGTCATGTTTCCCCTGTGGCCTGAGGGTGAATATTTGGCTCGGATGGCATCAGTCCAGCCGGACCTCGTTGCCGACGTGCTCGAGGGGATCCCGGAAACCGAGAACGTTGCTGTGCGGCGCGATGTGATGCGAGCCGCTGCCAGTCTTGATCGAGAGAGCGCGGTCAGTATCTCGGCGAGAGAGCGGTCCTGGATACGCAACCACTCGAACCTGCCCGTCGACTATCCCGAGGCTGCTGCGCGGCTCGCTCTTCATCTCGCTGACGTCGGTGCCGCCGAGGACGCAGTGCTTCTCCTGCGTGAGCTTCTAGAGGTAATCCCCACTGGGAAAGCTGGCTCGCGTGGCGCGTACGCGGTGCGACTCGAGCAGTGGACCTACGGTCACATCGCCGCTGAGACATTTCCCCTTTTGGCGGATAAGGTGGGCCTAGCGGCAGTTGTACTCCTCGTCGATTTGTTGCAAGGCGCACTGGACTTGGATCCACATGCCACGCGACCGATCGACCTCTCAGACATATGGCGACCAGCGGTTGAGGATCACGAGCAGAACGTTGAAGTCGATTTTCGCGATTCACTAATAAGCGTCACGCGAGACACTGCTCTTGGTTGGATTGGTGACGACTGCGAGCGACTAGGGGGCGTCGTCAGCGAGCTGACTCGTCGTGAGTGGACGGTGTTCCGTCGACTAGCACTCCACATCCTGCAGCAAGGAATCGACGTGGCACTACCGGAGGCCGTAGCTGCAGCGCTTGACCCCGACAACTTCTTCGACGAGCATGCACTGCACGAGTACATGGAGCTGACTCGGCGGATCTTCGCACTACTCACCGAGGCACAGCGGGCCGTGTGGTTCGAACTACTCGACCAAGGCCCCGAGTGGCCGGCCCGGTGCCCGGAGGAGCGGGCGAAGGAAGGGCGGATGAGCGAGGAGGAATACGAGCGGTTCGTCAAGATTTGGCGTCGGGATCGAATGCAAGTGATTGAGGGGCAGTTGCCCTCCGAGCGCGCCGAGGAGCTTCAGCGACTGATCGGCGAGTTCGGGCGTAACGAGCACCCAACGTTCCACAGTTATCACCGGAGCTGGGTGGGTCCGACCTCCCCATTGTCCGAGGCTGAGTTCGCCGCCATGGCCCCCGGGGACGCCATAGAGTTCGTTCGCGGCTGGGAGCCTACGGGCGATTGGGCGAGTCCAACGCCCGAGGGGCTCGGACGAGTCCTGACAGGGCAAGTTACTGCCGACCCAGCCGAGTTCTCAGCGCTTGCAGCCGCTGGCGCGCTTGACGAGCTCGATCCGACTTACGCTGGCGCTGTCATTCGGGGCCTCGACGGCGCTGTGAGAGCCGACCGTGGGGATGAGATCAGCTGGGACGGTGCGCTGAGCGTCGTCGAGCTAGCCGTCCGCGCGCCAGACGTTGCACGGGCTGGCGGTACCAGAGACGATCACGCCTGGGACCCGGACTGGCGCTCCTCGCGCAGGGATGCAGCGGGCATTCTCGAGCAGGCGATGTCTCGCCGTGTGCTCCCGATTGAGTTCGCGGACCGGGTGTGGGATGCGCTCGACGTGTTGAGTTGGGATCCGGACCCAACGCCCGAACACGAGGAACGCTATGGCGGCTCCAACATGGATCCGCTCATGCTCTCGATCAACACAGTGCGAGGACAGGCGATGCATGCTGTCATCCAATATGCGACGTGGAGGAAGCTCGAGCAGGAAGACCTTGATCTAGGGTCATTGCCGGACGTCGCCAGCAATCTCGAAGCACACCTTGACCCCGCTCGGGATCCCTCTGAGACCACGCGCGCAGCGTTCGGGGCGCGCTTGGGGCTACTCGATTGGGTTGACCCGCAATGGCTGATCGACCGTCTGTCGCTTCTGTTTCCCTCGGACGATCAGGCGCTACGCCTGGCGACCTGGGAGACGTTTCTCGCATGGGTGCGTCCGAGCGAGCGAATGCTCGAGCTCGTGGGCGCCGAGTATCGGCGAGCAATCGAGGAGCTGCCTACCACGGAGGACAGGCGAAGTCGCGCCGGCAAGGATCCAGGTCTGGCAATTGCTGAGCACCTTGCCACTTATGCATGGTGGGGAACGCTTGACTTGGAGTCCGACGGACTTCTACACCGGTTCGCCACCAATGCCTCGGCAGACGAGCTGACGCGTTTCGTTGACTTCATCGGGCGGTCACTTGATAACAGTGACGTCACGCCCGAGGTAAGGGATCGGCTGATGGGCATCTGGGACCAGATCGCCGCTTGGATCCAGGAGCGGCCGGATAGAGAGTGGCTACAGATACTCGCGCCATTTGGTTGGTGGTATGGCTCTGATTGCCTCGATCCGTCCTGGGCGGACGAGCAGTTGTTGCGCCTACTACGAATGGGCGTGCACGTTGATCCCGACTTCCGAATAGGAGAGCGCCTTACGACTCGCGCGACCGAGGATCTTCCGGCTGCCCTCGCGATCGTCCGCGCCTATCTAGCTGGGCAGATAACCGGCTGGGCGCTTTATTCGGTGCGCGATTCGTTTCGACTCACCCTAAGTCTTGCTCTCAAAAGCACTGACGCCGCTCTCGTTGAGGAAGCCGAGGTGATCTTGAACGAGATCGGATCTCGCGGGATGCTTGAGTTCCGCGATCTGCTTGAGGGGCGGCAACACTAGAAGACAGGGGACGGAGTGCGATTCGGCTCAAGGCCACTGCTTTCGAAACCACTTCCGCTACGAACGCGACGTATGTGCAGTCAGACCACCAAGATCGACACCGCTGCCTGAGCTACGGTTGTGGCCATGGATCTCGACGAGCCGTCAGCGGAGCATCTACTCCTTCTCAACATGGTGTACGCCGTCTTTGAAAAGGACGGAGCATGGCCCGTGTACGACTATCTGGACCGGCAACTTGACCGACAGTTTCGCGTCGCTATCGGCGAGGTGCTGGAAACCGTGCCGAATGGTCTGTTGCGCGTCTACACACCGATCCGCGACGATACAGAGATCATGCTCCGCGTTGCGGGGATGTTGTACTGCAACAACGCGGATGGGTACGTGGAGCTATTCATGCGAGCTCTCCGTTGGTGTGTAGCCAAGGAGGCGTCGTTCGAGCCTGCGTCGCCCACGGCGTCAGAAAAGCTCGAAGTCCCGACGGCCGACGCTGCACAGGACTGGGCCAAAGACGGCAACGTGAGCACGCCGCTCGACTTCGAGAAGCTGCGCCGAATGTTCATCGCCGAGTGGGTCGATGTCTCGATCAGCGGCACTCCGGACAATTGGAGCTGGACAATCCCTAAGAATATTCGACGTTTCCGCAGCGTTCGCACGGTGTATGACTATCTGAGCGTGATCGCCGAGGACAAGCCCCCGCAGGTGCCAGCGAATCCGCTGGTCCATCCCGATCCGGCGCCTCCTGCCATTCTCGTCAGTCAACCGAAGCAGGTCAGCGTCGTAGGCGACAACGGAGCGGAGCGCAGTAGTTCTGGTGCTGGTCCCACGCTCGATATAGCGTCGCTGCATCCGCTTGTGCGGGCGTCGTGCGCTGAGTTGTTCGCTGGTGCCCATTACCGGCAGGGTGTGCTCGATGCTGCACTTGCGCTGCGAGATCTCGTGCGCGAGAAGAGTGGCCTCTCCGAGACAAATGACCGCACGCTGGTCAGTAAGGCTCTTGCCGGCAAGAATCCGCGCATAGTTATCTCCGATGCGCCCGGCGATCAGGGGACGAACATGCGCGAGGGCACCGCCCACCTCGCGCTCGGAATCGTGGCGCGGCTTCGCAATGTGCTGACCCACGAGAACGTCGAGCTACCGGCGCATGAGGCCATGGAGATGGTCGCGATGATCAGTCGTGTGGTCCGCGATATCGAGGATGGGCGCCTCGCGGACCAAGGGCCGCTGGCTAGCGGCGGTACGGAGCACTCACAACCCGCCGTCCAGTGACACTCGCTCGCCGAGTAGCCGTGCCGGCGACTATTGCGATGGTAGCTTGAGATCGTGGGTGTAGACGAGCTGCCACCACGCTGGAAGCTGGGAGGTCCGGCGAAGGGGCTCTGGCTGCCTGACGGATCAATCGTCACGTGGCTGATCGATGAGCACGGGCACCCGACGCATGATCAAGGCGCCAAGCTCATCGGCGTGAGCTTGCTCGACTGCGACGCTCTTTATGTACGCGAGGATGGTCGCATTGAGGATGCGATGCCGAACCGTCCCGCTGATGTCTTTCAGCGAGATGTTGTCCGTTACGACTCAGACCTGTGGATATCGGACGCCGATTGGAGTTTCTTGTAGCCAGAGGCAACCTTTGGTAGCCGGATCTTCGACTGATATTTGATTGAAGCTGCTCTTGTTCCTGTTGCTAGATTATTCTTGGGTCGTACGCCTGTTCAGGTGAGCCTACGGCCCATCTTGAGACAAGCCCTGGGAGACCGGGGCTTGTGTTTTAAGAGGCGCCTCCGCCGTTCGCAGCGGCAACACCACAGCGCAGACATCATGCCCGGTCGACGCGGACACGCGTTCCATCCGGGCGAATGAACGAGATGTCGATCCCGAGTCGCATGGCGTTGGCGATGTTGGCCAGCTGGCCGAGCGTGAGGTTGCGACGGCCGGCTTCGACGGCGGAGATGTAGGAGGGGGAGACGCCCAGGCGCTCGGCGACCGCGGTTTGGGTCAGCCCTAGCGCTTGGCGGGTGTCTTTGATCTCGCGGCCGACGACCTTCGCGTGGATCTCAGATACCGCCGTTCGTGGCATGGGTTCAGGCGGCGGTGGAATAGTGGAAGCCGGCGGCGACCGGCTCGACCGCGGCGACCTCGATGACCTGGACGTGGAGGTCACCGCTGCGGTAGCCGAAGAGCTGCAGCCGTGCCCAGCGCTCGGCGCCATCGGCCCGTGTGATGCGCTCCCCGGTCTCGGGGTCGACGATCGCGACGGCGGGGTTGATCCAGTCGGCGTGCGGCCCGCTGATGCTCACGTCGTCGCCAGCGGCGAGTAGCTGCGCGGCAGGCACCTCGATCCACTCTTTGGTGTCTGGGTCACGCTCAAAGGTCGTGAAGTTGACTTGGATCATCAGGAGACTCCCTTCGACATCGGGTGCGATAGTTGACCCCTTGAGTTATGATGTCACGACGCCGTACGGAGCGCATAGCGGGCATTGGCCAACTCGCCCACGTGGGGCCGCCGAGCGCTCAAGCGGAGGTCGCCACTTCGTCCCTACACGCATCGGCTCAGAACCCGAATCGACAGAGACTTCTGGCTTCCGACCAGAGATGCCACGTTCCGAGCGGCGCTTCGGGTCTAGACGGCACCCGGATCGCGAGCTGGGTATACGCCGCCTGCGAGCCGCAGTGGCCGAGGTTTTGTGCTCGTAGCTCAACAACAACCGGGCGGTAGTAGCCGCCGTGCGGCTTGAAGATGTTTCCTATGCCATAGCCGATCGCCGTCTCCCCACCCCAGCTTGTCCACTGGATTTCGGTCACGAGACCGCTTGGATCACCGCCGTTGTAAACGCGTCGCGGTTGGGTCGAGCCCCAACCTTCGTCGTCAGGCTTCGCGAACGCCGCCGAGCCTAGGACCGGGGTGGTTTGTGCAAGTGTGGTTCCAGGCGCTACCACGCCGCCAGCGAGTAGCGCAAACCCGAGTAGAACTAGGCCAACGTGATTGCGGGGAGTTCGCATGCAGAGTCCTCCTTCTCGGGGCCGAATGCGCAGTGTCTCACGGCACATCCGCTGCAGGCACGTGCGGTGGCGCATGGATCTGAGCTCAGCAGCCGGCAAGGCAGGGGCGACCAACGACCGAAACAAAACACCGGTTTGATTCCGGTCGTCGCCCTCCGATTGTGGGGATACGATCGTTCCAATGGCTAGACGCAATATGCCCGCACGCCGCGGCGAGACCCTGCCGGCCGACTACTCGCAGTTCCTCGAGGAGGTCAAGCGTGCCGTCTCGACTGCGCGATCACAGGCCGCCCTGGCGGTCAGCGCAGCAGTGCTCGCAGCCTATTGGGAGATCGGCACCGGCATCATCGCGCGTGAGGACCGAGAGGGCTGGGGTGCCAAGGTGATCGAGCGACTCGCCGCGGACCTGCGACGGGAGTTTCCCGATATGCGAGGGTTGTCGGCTCGTAACCTTCGCTACATGCGCGAGTTCGCGCGCGCATGGCCGGCGCAGAGCGCCGGCGAAATGTTGCAGCAACCTGCTGCCAAATTGCCATGGGGGCATCACATGGTGCTGCTCGACAAGGCTGCGGACGTCGATGTGCGCGCATGGTACGCGCTTGCTGCCGTCGAGCATGGCTGGTCGCGCAAGGTTCTCGAGGCCCAAATCGCCGGCGATCTTCGCGGCCGGCAGGGCGCAGCCCTCACCAGCTTCGATCACGCCCTACCGGCGCCTGACTCAGAGCTCGTCCGTGACGCGATCAAGGACCCCTACAACTTCGAGTTCCTCAGCCTCTCGGCCGATGCGAAGGAGCGTGACCTGGAGGCAGCGCTTCTGAACGACGTGCAGAGCTTCCTAATGGAGATGGGTCGGGGGTTCGCCCTCGTCGGACGGCAGTTCCCGCTTCGGGTTCACGACAGAGAGAGTGGCGAGGAATCCGAGTTCTTCCTCGACCTGCTGTTTTACAACTACAGGCTGCGGCGCTTCGTTGTCATCGACCTGAAGATCGAGGACTTCAAGCCGGAGTTCGCCGGCAAGATGAACTTCTACCTCAATGCCGTCGATGAACTTGAGCGCCAGGAGGGCGACGCAGCGACAATCGGTCTCGTGCTGTGCCCTGGACGCAACAAGACTGTGACTCAGTGGGCACTGCGCGGCCTCGATACGCCGGTCGCGGTTGCTCGGTACACGGTCGGTGACACCACGATGACCGACGAGACCCCCACTGCGCTCAGACCGGCGCTGCCCGAGTTGCCTGAGCTCGCCGCAGAGCTAGCCGGGATCTCTGATGCGGCGAACGTGATCTACGACGACGAAAAGCTCGATACGAGCCCGTAGATTGAATTTGGCAGCAGCCCGCTGCCAAATTCATCCCCGGCGAATGCCGGTACTCCCCCATCGCTTCGGGCAGTCTTTCTGTGCCGTGCTCCGCTCTCTCGACGGCGGCTACTCGCCGCGTAGCGTCCTCCGCGCCCGCAACACGGCCCCACAGGGAAATCCCTGGGGAAATCCACCGCCGCCGTGATACTCTGCAAACCACCGCATTTGCAGGCCTTTCGTGATGCCGGAGGAGGGACTCGAACCCCCGACACGCGGATTATGATTCCGCTGCTCTAACCGACTGAGCTACTCCGGCGGGGTGGCCGAGTTTAGCCTGGTGCCCATGACGCCACCAATCCTGCTCGCGGTGCCCAACGTGTCCGAGGGCCGCGATCAAAAGACCATCGCCGCGATCGGACAAGGGTTCACTGGCGTCGACCAGCCGCCCACTCCTGCGCGCCCCACCGCTGGCTCGGCCGAGCCTGCGCCGGCCGTGCGCCTGCTTGACATCCATTCCGACCCCGACCACCACCGATCGGTGTTCACCGTCGCCGCTCGCCAGGGCGACCTGGTCGACGCGCTGCTCAGCGGCGCGCGGGTGGCCGTGCAGCGGATCGACGTCATGACCCGCGCCGGCGGCGATCCCGCGCAGACCGGCCAGCACCCCCACGTTGGTGCCCTCGACGTCGCGCCCGTCGTCTACCTCGACAACGCCGCCCGCGGCGCCGCCTGTGCTGAGGCTTTGGTGCTCGCCGACCGCATCGGCGATGAGCTGGAAGTGCCCGTCTTCCTGTATGGCGAGCTCAGCGAGCGCCACGACACCCCGGCCAGGTCCCGTGCGGACAGGCGCCGGGGCGGGGTTGCCGGCCTGACCGCCCGCATAGCAGTGGGCTCTCGCCCCACCTCTGGGCATTCGTCTTCCGCGCCAGACTCGGCGCTCGCGCCGGACTTCGGCCCGCCTCATATGCATCCCACCGCCGGCGCCACCCTGGTCGCCGCCAGGGCGCCGCTGGTCGCCTTCAACCTGCAGTTGGCCGCCCCCGCCACGCTAGCTGACGCTCGCGCCGTGGCCGCGCTGATCCGCGAGGGCGGCGCTGAGGGACTGCCGGGTGTGCGCGCCATCGGAGTCGCCCTCGGCTCGGGCCTCGCGCAGGTTTCCATGAACGTTGAGCGCCCGCTGGACGTCACGCTCGCGCAGGTCGTCCACGCGGTCGCCAAGCACCATCGCGTCGCCAGCGCCGAGCTGGTCGGCCTCGCGCCGCGCGCCGCGCTGGAGGGCTTTCCGCAGGACATCTCGATGCCCGGCTTCGATCCCGCTCGCCACGTGATCGAGAACACACTACGCTGCTAGTCCATGGCTCAGACCAGACGCAAGACCAAGCACCGTGGCAACGCAGCCGGCGTGATCGAGTCGCGCGGGCGCACCGGGCGCAAGCCCACCGCTGCCGAGAAGAGCGGCGACTCTCGCGCGCTAGCGCGCGAAAAGGAGAAGCGGATAGACAGGCGCGATCGCCCGCCCACGTGGCAGTCGGCCTTCTGGCGCTCGCTGGTTGCCGCCATGGTGCTGGTGCTCGTGCTGGGGGTCCTGCTGCACGCCAGCCCCGGCGAGTCGGTCGCGGCGTTCGTCGTCGCGCTGGCCGCCTACACGCCGTTCAGCTACTACACCGACGGCTGGATGTACCAGCGCCGCATGCGCAAGAAAGCCGCCGAAGGCTCCAGCGGGAAGGCCGCCTCGCGATGAGCGCGCCCGACGTGCGCGCCTTCACCGTCGGTCCCGTGCAGGAGAACTGCTACATCGTGCGCGCCAGCGGCGACTCCACCAGCGCGCTGATCGTCGACCCCGGAGACGAGCCCGAGCGGCTGCTCGGCGCCGTCGACGCGCTGGGCGTGCAGATCGACGCGATCCTTCTCACCCACTGCCACTTCGACCACATCGGCGCGGTCGCGCCCGTCGCGCGGGCCACCGGCGCGCCCGTCTACTGTCCGCAGATCGAGCGTCCCGTGCTCGCCGATGTGATGCGCTGGGTGCCGCCCGGCTTCGGGCCGTTTGAAAGCTACGAGGCCGACCACACCCTCGCCGGCGGCGAGCGGCTGAACCTGGCCGGACTTGACATCGAGGTCGTCTTCACCCCCGGACACAGTCCCGGCCACCTCACCTACGCCGTCTCCGGAGCGCTGCTGTCCGGCGATGTGCTCTTTCAAGGCTCGGTCGGGCGCGTGGATCTGCCCGGCGGAGACTGGGCCACGCTGGAGCGCTCCATCGAGGGCCTGCTGACCGCCTTCCCGGCCGACACCATCGTCTACCCGGGGCACATGGGCGTCACCACGCTGGGACGCGAGCGCGACAGCAACCCGTTCCTGTCAGAGCTTCGCCAGCGTGTGCCGCGTGCCGCCGCCGCGGACGCCGCGCCGACCCCACGTTGAGCGACTCCAAGATCAAAGCGCCGCGCGGCACCTTCGACGTGCTCGGCGAGCAGGCCGCCGCGCGCACAGCGCTCGAGGCCCGAGCGCGCGCGATCCTGGAGGGCGCCGGCTATGAACGCATCGAGACCCCCGCCTTCGAGGCCACCGAGCTGTTCGCGCGCGGGGTCGGCGAGTCGACCGACATCGTGCGCAAGGAGATGTTCACTTTCAGCGACGGCGCCGGGCGCTCGCTGACGCTGCGTCCCGAGGGCACCGCCCCGGTCTGCCGCGCCTACGTCGAGCACGGCATGCACAAGCGCCGACAGCCGGTCAAGCTCTGGTACCTGTCGAGCTTCTTCCGCCACGAGCGCGCCCAGGCAGGGCGCTACCGTCAGTTCTGGCAGGTCGGCGCCGAGGCGCTGGGCTCCGACGATCCCGCCGTCGACGCCGAGTCGATCACGCTGCTCGCCGCACTGCTGTCAGACAGCGGCGTGCGCAACCTGCGCCTGCGCCTGTCGAGCCTGGGCAGTCCCGACAGCCGCAGCGAGTACCGCGAGCGCCTGCAGGCGCACCTGCGCGCGCACGAACATTCCCTCTCCGAGGATGTCCGCGAGCGTATCGAGCTCAACCCGCTGCGCGCCTTCGACTCAGACCACGAGGGCACCCGGCGCACGATGGCAAGCGCGCCGCTGCTGATCGATCATCTCAGCGCCGAGGATGCCGAGCACTTCGCGCATGTGCGCGCCCTGCTCGACGACGCCGGCGTCGCCTACGAGCTCGACCCAACGCTCGTGCGCGGCCTTGACTACTACACGCGCACCGTCTTCGAGTTCACCTCCGACGCGCTCGGCGCCCAAAGCGGCGTCGGCGGCGGGGGCAGGTACGACGGCCTGGTGGCGCAGCTCGGCGGTCCGCCCACGCCCGGCATCGGCTGGGCGGCCGGCATCGAGCGGATACTGCTCGCCGGCGACAGCGCGCGGGCGGACGGCTCCGCCGCCACCGCCGCCGGCCGGGCCTCCGCGCACCGCGGCCCCCACCCACCGGGCGGCGCTCCCGTCGCGCTGTTCGTCGCGATCGCCGACCCGGCCCCCGACGTGCGCCGCGGCGCCTTCGCCCTGCTCAGCCAGGCGCGCTCGGCGGGGCTCGCCGCGCAGATGGAGCTCGCAGGACGCTCGCTCAAGGGCCAGCTCGGCCAAGCCAACGCGCTCGGCGCCCGCTATGTGGCCATCGTGGGTGCCGATGAGACCGTCCTGAAGGACATGCAGGGTGGGGGACAGGAGCAGCTCGCGCCCGACACCGTCGTGCATGCTGTCCTGCGCGGCCTACGCGACCTTTGACGGCCCGCCGCGTCCGCGTCAGCATCGGTGCGTCCACGGGCCCTCGGGCATCGGCGCAGATGCTCGCTCTCGGGTTGCCCGCGTCCATCGCTTCATCCGGCGTTCAACTCTTGGCGCTCAGATGCCGACATTGGGGGGGATGGCGCAGATCTCCCGCCCCTTCCAGGTCGTTATCGTCGTGTTCGTGCTGTTCGTCGGAGCGTACGCAGCATGGTTTCTCGTGCTGCGCACACCGGCGCCCTCGACCCCGACCCCGGTGGCCACGAGCCCCGCGCCGGCGCCGCGCATCCACACTCTGAAGACCCCAGAATCGGGCAAGGTCTACCACGGGGCCGCGCCAGGCCTTGAAGGCCTCACGCGCGACGTCGCCAAAGCGCACGGAGCCGTCTCCGCGGCCCACGCAAGCGGCGAACACGAGTTGGCCCAGGGCGGCGCCGCCCCCTCGGGCGCCTCCGCCACCGCCACTGGCAGCGCTGCCACGCCGACCGCACCGGCCACGCACGCGAGCACACGGGCAGCCCCGTCTTCCAGCGCCGCAGCGTCGATCGCCAAGCCCGCGCAGCACAGCGCAGCGAAGTCCACCACGAGCACGCCAGCGCCGAGCCGGTCAAAGACCGCGCAAGCGCCGAGCAATCTCAGTCAGGTCCCTGCCAGGCAGGCGCAGGTGGAACACGCACTCAAGGAAGGCAAGATCGCCGTGATCCTCTTCTGGAACCCCAAGGGCGCCGACGACGTCGCCGACCAGGCCGAACTGAGGCTGCTGGAGGCCGTCCACCGTCTGATCCCGGGGCTCGCCCGTCGCGTGCCCGCCGTGCGCGCCGAACTCAAGCACTCGGGCCTGGAACTGGAAAAGAAGTTTGCCGCGTTTGAAGCAAGAGCCGACCAGGTCACCTCCTTCGGCACGATCACCCGGGGTGTACAGGTGTACGAGACCCCCACGCTGCTTGTCGTCAACCCGAACGGTCAGGTCACAACGATCACCGGCCTCACCGACGCCTTCGCGATCGAACAAGCGATCGACGAAGCGCGCCACGCCTGAACAGGGCATCCGCCGAGCCCTACACTCGCTGCACAGTGAGTGCGGACGCGGGTCAGCTCAGCAGCCATCTACAAGCGCCGCTTGCACGCGGCCACATACCCGAGGACGCCTTCACCGGCGCCGCCGGCGGTGCCGCCTGCGGCGACCTCATTCGTATCTCGATCGCGATCGACCCCAACAGTCCCCACGGTCGGATCGCCGACGCCGGCTTTGACGCCAGCGGCTGCGGGGCCACCCTGGCGGCCGGCAGCGCCGCGGTGAGCCTGTTGCGCGGCGCGCCCCTGCTGAGTGCCGCGCGCATCGGCGCAGACGAGATAGCCGATGAGCTTGGAGGTCTCAGCGCAGCCAAGCGCCATGCGGCCGAGCTGGCCGCCGACGCGCTACACCGCGCCCTGGGCGCCGGAGCTCGCGCGCGTGCTGCGCTCGCCCCCGCGGCCACGCGCACGCTGGTTGCGATGAGCGGCGGGGTCGATAGCGCCGTGGCGGCGCTGCTCGTCGCACAGGGTGGCGCCGAGGCGGTCGGCGTCACGCTCGAGCTGTGGTCTGACCCCGACAACGACGGCGATCTGAGCTGCTGCTCGGCCCAGGCCGTCCGTGGCGCACGCGAGCTGGCGCATGACCTCGGGATGGCGCACCTGTCGATCGATTTGCGCGCGGAGTTTCGCGCAGGCGTGGTCGAAGGCTGGCTGGCCGATCACGCTGCCGGCCTGACTCCCAATCCGTGCGTGCGCTGCAACGGCAGCGTCCGTCTCGACGCGATGCTCGAGCTGGCCCGGCGCCTGGGGTCGGAGACGCTCGCCACAGGCCACTACGCGCGCGTGGTGGACGCTGCACCGGTCCCCCTGCTGAGAATCGCCGCAGATGAGGCCAAGGACCAGAGCTACACGCTGTGCGCGCTGTCGGGCGAATCGCTCGCGCGCCTGCGCTTCCCGCTCGGAGAGCTGCACAAGCCCCAGGTGCGCGTGCTGGCCGAGCAGGCCGGGCTGGCCGTAGCCCGAAAGCGCGACTCCCAGGATCTGTGCTTCCTGGCCGGGACCGGACACGGCGCCTTCCTGGAGCGCCACGGCGGTCTGGCCGGGCGCCCCGGCCCGATCGTCGACCAGGTGGGCGCCGTGCTCGGTGAACACCCCGGCGCCCACCTGCTCACCGTCGGCCAGCGCCACGGCCTGGGCATCTCCGCACCGGCGCCGCTGTACGTGCTCGCCACCGATGCCGCCGCCAACACCGTCACCGTCGGGCCACGCCGCGAGCTGCTCGCGCGCAACCTGTCCATCGCCGACGTCACGCTCCATCGCGATGGTCGCTGCGTGGACGGTGTGCGCGTGCGCGCGCATGGGCGCCTGCGTGCCTGCCACCCGTTCGCCGAGCGTCGCGTCGGACGACACGCGCGCGTGGACGTCGCGCTGTACGAGCCCGCCGAGCGCACCGCGCCCGGCCAGATCGCCTGCCTGTACTCGGGGGATCTGGTCGTCGGCCACGGCACCATCGCCTGACGGGGCCGAGGGCCTTCGCATTGACGCGTCCTCGATCGCTCGTGTGCTGAAGCACACCTCGCTCACTGCGTCCTTTCACTGCTCGACCCTCGACCCCGTCAGCGGGCCCTAAGATCCGTCGCGTGATGAGCTCCGATGAGATACGCGAGCGCTACCTGAGCTTCTTTGAGGAGCACGGGCATCGGCGCATTCCCTCGGCCTCGCTCGTGCCCTCCGCGCACGACCCCTCCGCGCTGCTCACCGTGGCCGGGATGCACCCCCTCAAGCCCTATTTCCTCGGCCTGCAAAAGCCGCCCGCACCACGTCTGACCAACTGCCAGAAGGTCTTTCGCACGGTCGACATCGACAACGTCGGCAACACCGCCCGCCACCTCACGTTCTTCGAGATGCTCGGCAACTTCTCGTTCGGCGACTACTTCAAGGACGAGGCGATCGAGTTCGCCTGGGAGCTGTCGCGACAGGTGTTCGGCTTCGCCGAGGGCGACATCTGGGTGACCGTGTTCGAAGGCGACGAGGGCCTCGGGCTCGATCGCGACCAAGAGGCGATCGACCGCTGGCTGGCCGTCGGCGTGCCGCGCGAACGGATCGTGCAGTGCCCGCGCTCTGAGAACTTCTGGCAGGCCGGCCCGACCGGTCCCTGCGGTCCGTGCTCGGAGCTGTACCTCGATCGCGGCGAGCAGTACGGCGCGCCCGGAGACCTGCCCGGCGGCGACAACGAGCGCTTCCTGGAGTACTGGAACCTGGTGTTCATGCAGTACGACCAAGAGCCCGCACCCGACGAGCCAGGCTCGATCCTCAAGCCGCTGCCCTCCAAGAACATCGACACCGGTCTCGGCCTGAACCGCATGGCGGCCATCCTGCAGGACAAGCAGTCGGTGTTCGAGACAGACCAATTTCAGCCGTTGATCGAGCTGGGCGAGGAGCTCTCCGGCGCACACTACGCCACCGAGCACGAGATCGATCGCGCGCTGCGCATCCTCGCCGACCACGCCCGCGCGATGACGTTCCTGACCGCCGACGGCGTTGTGCCCTCAAACGAGGACCGCGGCTACGTGCTGCGCCGCGTCATGCGCCGCGCGATCCAGCAGGGTCTCGCGCTGGAGCTCGCGCCGGGCTTTCTCACGCGCTACTCCGCGCGAGTGCGCGAGGTCATGGGGGGCGCATACCCCGAGCTGATCGAGCACGCCGACGCGACCGACATGTGGCTGTCCGCCGAGGAGGAGGCGTTCGGGCGCACGCTCGCCCAGGGGATGGACATGCTGCGCGAGCACATCGAGCAGGCACGCTCGGCCGGGCGCTCATCGGTCGCTGCGGCGGACGTCTTCACGCTGCACGACACCCACGGCTTCCCCTATGAGATGACCAGCGAGCTGCTCGCCGAGGAGGGGCTGTCGATCGAGGGCGACTTCGAGCGGATGATGGACGAGCAGCGCGACCGCAGTCGCAGCGTCACGGCCCAGGCCGGCGTGGCGTTTGAGGCAAAGGCAACCCTTGCCGCGTCCTTCGACAGCGCCCCCACGCGCTTCACCGGCTATGAAACCGAGGTGCAGCCGACGACCGTTGTTGCAGTAGCACCTGTGGCGGGGCTCGCCAGCGCAAACGGGGGAGACGCCGACGCGCCGCCGCGCCTGCTGGTCAAGCTGGCCGAGTCGCCCTTCTATGCGGCCGGCGGGGGCCAGATCTCTGACGTCGGAACCATCGAATGCGAGCACGGGGATTGTCGTGCGCGCGTCCAGGACGTCGTGCGGGTCGGCGACGACCAGTCCCTCGCGGTGGTGGTCGAGCAGGGCACGCTCACCGCCGGCGAGCCCGTGCTCGCGCGCGTGGATCACCTGGCCAGGCACGCCACCGAGTGCAACCACACCGCCACGCACCTGTTGCACGCCGCCCTGCGCGAGCGCCTGGGCAGCCATGTGCGCCAGGCCGGCTCCTACGTGGGACCCGACAAGCTGCGCTTCGACTTCAGCCACGGGCATGCGCTGAGCGCCGAGGAGCTGTCAGACGTTGAGGATCGCGTCAACGAGTGGATCGCCTGCAATGACCCAGTACGCCCGATCACCACCACGCTCGACGAGGCCAAGCGCCTGGGCGCGATGGCGCTGTTCGGCGAGAAGTACGGCGAGGTGGTGCGCATGGTGCAGATCGGCGACGGGGGAGGCGGGGGGGGAAATCCATACTCGCGCGAGCTGTGCGGCGGAACACACGTGCGCAGCACCGCTGAGATAGGTCCCTTCCGCGTCCTCAGCGAGACATCCAGCGCCGCCAACGTCAGGCGCATCGAGGCCGTCACGGGCCCAGCCGCGGTGGCGCTGCTGCGCGCGCACGATCGGCTGCTGGGCGAGGTCGCCGGGGCGCTGCGCACCAGCCCCGAGCATGCACCTGAGGCGGTGCTTGCGCTCGTCAGCGCTCGCAGGGAGCTGGAGAAGAAGTCCAGGACGCAGACGGGCGCCGCGACCGTCGACGTCGATGCGCTGACCGCGCTCGCCTTCGATGCGGCCGGCGCTGCAGTGCTGGCAACCACCGTCACGGTGTCCGACGCCAAGGCCCTGCTCGAGCTCGTCGACCGCCTGAAGGGCAGGATCGGCGACGCTGCGATCCTGCTCGGCACCGCGGTCGACGGCAGGGTCCATCTGGTCGCGAGCGTCGCCCCCGCGCTGATTGAGCGCGGGGTCCGCGCCGGCGAGGTGGTCAAGGCGGCCGCCCAGGTCGTCGGCGGCGGGGGAGGCGGCCGGGACACGATGGCTCAGGCTGGCGGTCGCGACCCGGAGCGGCTTGACGAGGCGATCGAGGCGGGCGAGG
>DATNLQ010000383.1:0-3586 GCA_035602785.1 Solirubrobacteraceae bacterium | reverse complement strand
GTCTACAAGGTCAAGCACCCCGCCATGCGTCCGCTCCACATGGAGGCAATGGCCGCCCTGCGCGGCTTCGAGCGCTGGTCGATCAGAACGGTGCCCCGAGCCCAGAATGCCCAAGCGGACGCGCTCGTAAACGCGGCGCTGTTCCTCGTCCGGCGGGCTGCCCGCGTGCCCGTAGCGGGCACGGCGGTCGAACTGGCGCCGGTCGACGATCACGGTCACGTTCTGCTCGTCCTTGTAGTGCTCGACGAGCTTGGGATACAGCTCGTCGGCGAGCGGCCTGGGAACTACGCAGTAGATCATCCCAACCGATGTTACTCGCCGCCCCGAGATAAGCAAGTGATTTTCTTGCTACTGCGCGGCCGCGGCGGCGTCGGACAGGCGCAGTGTTCCGGACTCCTGCGCAAGCGCGTTCGCCACGGACTCCTCGCGCATCAGCTCGCCGAGCTCGGTGCCCTGTCCGACTGCGTGGGCGATCGGCGGAGCCTCGTCGAGGTCGACCTCGTAGCGATACCAGCACAGCTCCCAGGCGATCACGATCGTCACGACGCTGCGGGCGTGCTCGCTGTGGCGGACGCTTACCGCCGGCGCTCCCAGCGCACGAGCGACGCCTGCCACCCGGCGCGGGTGCTCGCCCGCGTTGAACGCGGCCACGGCGAGCTGCAGCTGCGATGCCGGCTGGGCGGCCACGTGTGCCGCTGAGAGGTCGACGTGGTCGGGCATGAAGGCGTGGTCGTCCTGTACGGGGTCTTGAACGAGCTCGCGGTCCCCGGCGGGCGCCGTCGCGGACCCGCGCGCCGGCACAGGAGCAGCGGCGGCCTGACCGCTTGCATCCAGGAACTCGTATGGCTCCCGCGTACCGTCGTAGGGGGGCTGGCCAACGGGGGTCTCGCTCCTACCATTGGACGAGCCTGCGACCTGACGCGCCCTGGAGGGCACGGACAGGCGAGCGAACAGGCTGCGTCGGCGCCGTGGGCGAGTCGCCGGCGGGGCATCCGTCCGACCGATCGCCTCACGCAGCCACCCCTCCTGCACGGCCCGTGGAGCGCACAGCTCGCACACCAGCTGGCGCCGGCCCGCTGCGAGGAACACGTCGGGCTGCTCGCCGCGCAGCAGCCGGCGCTCGCACACGTCGCACTCCACATCGGGCTGGGAGGTGACGATCGAGCGGGTGGCCATCGAACCCGGCAGCCTATCTGGACCGGCCACGCCACGCATGGCGGCAGCCGCTTCGCTCAAGCGTGCACGGCAGAGCGCTCCTGGCCGGCCTGCTCGACGATCTTCTGCGTCAGCTGCGCGGGCACCTCCTCGTAGCGCACAAGCTCCAGCGTGTAATCGCCCTGGCCAGCGGTGATCGAGCGTAGGTCGGGCGCGTAGTTGAGCATCTCCGCCATCGGCACCTCGGCGCGGATCTCCGTCATCGTTCCCGCCGGCTCCATCCCCTGGGGGCGCCCGCGGCGGCTGTTGAGATCTCCAATTACGTCTCCCACGCAGGACTCAGGCACGGACGCGGTCACGAGCATGACCGGCTCCAACAGCACCGGGTCGGCGTCCTGCAGGGCCTGTTTCATCGCCGCCACGCCCGCCAGCTTGAACGCGATCTCCGACGAGTCCACCGAGTGGTGGGAGCCGTCGATCAGGCGTACGCGCACGCCCGTGACCGGGTAGCCGCCCAGCCCGCCCGCGGCCATCGCCTCGCGCACCCCCTTCTCGACCGCCGGGATGAATGAGTTGGGGATCACCCCGCCCTTGATCTGGTCGACGAACTCGAAGCCGTTGCGGCCGGTGATGCCGCCCAGCGGCTCGATCTCGATCTGGCAGTCGCCGAACTGCCCGCGCCCGCCTGACTGCTTCTTGTGGCGGCCGTGCCCGGCGGCCGGGCGGCGGATGGTCTCCCGGTAGGGCACACGCGGCGGCGCCAGCGTGACCTCCACCCCGAAGCGCTCGCGCAGCCGCTCGACGATCACCTCGACGTGCACCTGCGACAGGCCCGCCACGATCTGCTCGCCGGTCTGCTTGTCGCGGCGCAGCTCGATCGTGGGGTCCTCCTCCTGCAGGCGGTGCAGGGAGGAGAGCACCTTGTCCTCGTCGCCCCTGCTCTTGGGCGAGACCGCGAAGGCCATCACCGGGGCGGGCAGCTTCAGTCGAGGCATCTCGATCGGCTCGTCGCGCGCGGCCAGCCAATCTCCCGCGCGGGTCTCCTTGAGCTTGGCCACCGCGCCGATGTCGCCCGGCCCGAACTCGGCCACGTGGACGACCTCCCTGCCCTCGTAGCGCAGCAGCTGGCCGATCCGCTCCTTGGCGTGCGAATGGGTGTTCAGCACCTGGCTATCGGCCCGCATCACGCCCTGATAGACGCGGATCAGGTTGATGCGGCCGGCGAACTGGTCGGCGCGGGTCTTGAACGCATACGCAAACAGCTCCGCGTCATCGACCGGCGCGAGCTGCGCCTCGCCGAGCGTCAGCGCCCCATGCTTGACCGGCGAGGGCAGATCCTCGACGATCGCGTCGAGCAGGCGCGTGGTGCCGAGGTTGCGTGTGGCCACGCCGCACACCACAGGGAAGATCCTGCCGTGGTTGGTGCCCTCCTTCAGCGCCCCCACGATCTCGTCATGCGCTATCTCCTGCCCCTCCAGGTAGCGCTCCATCAGCGCGTCTGACACTTCACAAACCTCGTCCATCAGCTTCTCGCGATACTCCTCGGCGCGTGCTGCCACCTCGTCGGGGATCGGGATCTCGCTCCAGCCGCCGCGCTCTGCCGAGTCCTGACGGTAGGCCTTCATGTCGACCAGGTCGACGACACCCTCCAGCTCGTGCTCGGAGCCGATTGGGATCTCCGTGGCAACCGCGTGTGGCCCGACCGCGCGCTTGATCTGCTCGAGCGTGCGGTAGAAGTCGGCGCGCTCGCGGTCGAGCATGTTGACGAACAGCATCCGCGCGATGTCCAGCTCGGCCGCGCGCTCCCACAGGCGGCTGGTCGACACCTCCACGCCCATTACCGCGTTGACCACGAACACGGCCGACTCGCATACTCGCAGCGCCCCCAGCGCGTCCGCGACGAAGCTCGGCTCGCCGGGTGTGTCCAGCAGGTTGATCTTGCGCTCCTGCCAGTCGCACGAGCTGAGCGTCGCCGCGATCGACATCTGTCGCGCCTGCTCGTCTGGGTCGCAGTCCGACACGGTGTTGCGGTCGACCACGGTGCCCATGCGTCCGATCGCTCCCGCCTCGAACAGAAGGGCCTCATGCAGCGAGGTCTTCCCCGACCCTCGATGTCCGACGAGGGCCACGTTGCGAATCCGGTCCGCTGGGGTGTGCACGAGTTATCTCCTTCCGCTGGTAGAAGGACGATATCGCCGCACCGCGGCCAGCGCTAGTGCTTTTCGCCACTCATTTGGATCGAGCGCACAAACGTGCGGGCGGACACCTCACCGGACGATTAATCGTCGAAGGACTCCTCCTGCATACGCGAGCGCAGGCGCAGCACGGCCTTGGTGTGCATCTGCGACACGCGCGACTCGGTTACGCCGAGCACCTCGCCGATCTCGCGCAGGGTCAGGTTCTCGTAGTAGTAGAGGGCGATCACGAGCTT
>DATNLQ010000379.1:0-4275 GCA_035602785.1 Solirubrobacteraceae bacterium | reverse complement strand
GGACGACCCACGAGCCGAGCCGCTGCAGCGTCTTCTTCAGGCCCGAGAAGTGCTCGATGCGCGACACCTCACGATCGCCGATCACCATGTCCGCGCGACCCTCGAGGATCGGACGCACCAGCCTCGCCACGTCCGGGCCGTAGTACTGGTTGTCCGCGTCCGTGTTCACGATCACGTCGGCGCCCAGCTTCAGCGCCGTGTCCACGCCGGCCTGAAAGCCGGCCGCAAGGCCCTTGTTGTTGGTCAGGCGCACCAGATGATCGACGCCGTGGGCCCGCGCCACCGCGATCGTCTCGTCGGTCGAGCCGTCGTCGATCACAAGCCACTCCACCGCGTCGAAGCCCGCCACTTCGCGTGGCAGGTCCGCCAGCGTCGCCGGCAGCTGCTGCGCCTCGTTGAAGCAGGGAATCTGGATGATCAGCTTCATCTGTATCGGGCAAGGCTAGTGTCCCCAGGACATTAGATGCAAAGCGCGACGTCCACCCGGCCTGCGCCGGGCCCCATCCCGTCCGCGCGCCTGCGCGCAGTGCCCGCCGCCACGTGGGCGAAGATCGGCCTGCTGGTGCTGTGCCTCGGCGCCCTCGTCGGCTACCTGGCCTACCCGACCTACCCCACATACGATTCCTTCTACGCGCTGTTGTGGGGGCGCGACCTGCTGCACTTGCACCTGCCCGACTTCAAGGTCTACCGGGCGCCCACCGAGCATCCTCTGGCGATCGCCTTCGGGCTGCTGTGCTCGATCTTCGGCCAGGGCGGCGCCCGGCTGATGGTGCTCGGCTCGATCGCCTCGTTCGTCGCCGTCGTCGCCGGCACCTACCGGCTCGCGCGTCTGTGCTTCGGGCCAGTCGTCGGGCTGTTCGCCGCGCTGCTCGTGCTCAGTCGCTTCTTCGTCGAGAACCTCGCCGCCCAGGGCTATCTCGACATCTCCTATCTCGCGTTGATCGTCTGGGCGGTCGTGCTCGAGGTGGAACGCCCGCGCAGGGGAACGCCGGTCCTGCTGATGCTCGCCGCCGCCGGGCTGCTGCGCCCCGATGCCTGGGTGCTCAGCGGCGCCTACTGGCTGTGGTGCTGCTGGAGGGCAGACAACCCAACGCGCCTGAAGTACCTCGCGCTGGCCGCCGTCGCGCCCGTGCTGTGGGTCGGGGTCGACACCGTGGTCACGGGCGACCCGCTGTACTCGCTGCACTCCACCGCCGAACTTGCGCAGGAACTCGAACGCACCAAAGGCCTCTCCAGCGTGCTCAGCTCGGTGTGGAGCTATGCCCTGCGCATCGACAAGCTACCTGTCCTGGTCGGCGGCATCGTCGGCGTGCCGCTGGCCGTCTGGCTTGCGCCCCGCCGCGCGCTCGCACCGCTGGCCGCGCTGGTCCTGCTGACGGCCGTCTTCGTCGCCGAGGGAGCCGCCGGGGCGTCGGTGATCGACCGCTACATGATGGGCGCCGCCACCATGCTGCTGCCCTTCTGCGCCGTCTCGATCGGCGGTTGGGCGATGCTCGCGCCGGGGTCGGCGTTGCGGCGCGTGTGGATCGCCGCAGCCGCCGTGTTGGTGCTTTTTGGCGTCGCCGACGTGGCCAAGAACTTCAGCCTCTCCAGCCTGCGCACCACGCTCGCCGAGCGCGAGGACTTCCATGTAGGCCTCGCCCACGCGCTCGCCGACCCCGCCGTCAAGGCCCAGCTGCGGCGCTGCCCGCTGCTGTCGCTGCCCGACAACAAGCTGATCCCCGACGCGCGCTGGATCCTTGACACCACCGGCCAGCACGACATCGTCGCGCGCAGCGAGGCGCGCGCCGACGTGGCCAAGGGCTCGCACACCCTCGAGGACCGCATCCGCGCCGGCAGCGTCGCCGTCTATCCGCTCGGCAGCGCCGTCTTCGTAGAGGCCATCGCCGACGTCGGCGACGATCCCCGCGACCAGGTCCCGCTGGACGGCTTCAAACGCATCTATACGAGTACCTACTACGCCGTATATGGCAACTGCTGAGCGATCGCAGCGCCCGCAACAGCGCGCCGGTGCGGCGCAGCGTCGCTCGCGCCGCTGGGCCTGGCCGGGCCTGGCGCTGGTGCTCGGCGGTGGCCTCGCGCTGCGCCTGTGGGGCGTACAGCAGGGGCTGCCCTACGTCTACAACACCGATGAGGGTGACCACTTCGTCCCGCGTGCCGTCACGATGTTCCAGGACGGCAGCCTCAACCCGCACTACTTCGCAAACCCGCCCGCCTTCACCTATCTGCTGCACTACCTGTTCGACGCCTGGTACGGCGGGCGAGAGGGGGTTCTGCGCGCTTTCCAGCTGCACTCCGCCGACGTCTACACGCTCGCGCGCGTCGCCGCCGCCCTGCTCGGCGTCTGTGCCCTGTGGCTGTTGTATGCCACCGGCGCGCGGCTGCTCGGGCGTGGCGTCGGCCTGCTCGCCGCCGCCATCGAGGCTGTCGCCTTCCTGCCCGTCTTCTACGCGCACCTGGCGCTCAACGACGTGCCCACGCTCGCGCCGCTCACGCTCTCGCTGCTCGGCAGCGCGGGCGTCCTGCGCAAAGGGCGCACGCGCGACTACCTGATCGCCGGCGTCGGTCTGGGCCTGGCGTGCGCCAGCAAGTACACCGCCGGCATCGTGGTGCTGTGCCTGCTCGCCGCCGCCGTCGCACGGGCGCTGGACGCTGACGCGGGCGCCCTGTCTGGCGTCGTCGGCGGTCTGCTGCTCGCCGGCGCCGGCGCCCTGCTCGCCTTCCTGGTCGCCAACCCCTACGCGCTGCTCGACTACGCAAGCTTTCACCGCGAACTGGTCCACCAGTCGACGCTGTCCGCCGAAGGCCAGGGCAAGCTTGGCGCGCCCAAGGCCGGCGGACTGGCCTACTACCTGTGGTCGCTGACCTGGGGCCTGGGCTGGGCTCCAGCGCTCGCCGCGCTCGGCGGCGCCGTCGCGATCTGGCGCGCCCGGCCGCGTCGCCAGATGCGCGCCGTCGGCTGGCTGCTCGTGCCCGCGGCGCTTGCCTACCTCGCCTTCATGGGCCTGCAGGGGCGCTACTTCGGGCGCTGGCTGCTGCCGATCTTCCCGTTGCTGTGCCTGCTCGCCGCCTTCTTTGCGCTGCAGCTCGTGCTTGCCGCCGGGCGCCTGGCCGCGCCGCGCGCCCTGCCCGCCGCGCTCGCCGTCGTGCTGGTGGCCGCGCTGCTCGCCCAGGGCCTGATCTACAGCGTCCACTCGGGCCTGGTGCTGTCGCGCGCCGACACCCGCAACCTGACACGCACCTGGATGCTCGCGCACATCCCCAGGGACGCCGCCATCGTCGCCGAGCCCGTCTCGCCCGACAACTGGGCTCGCCAGACCGCCGCGCCGGCGAGCCCCCACAACCCGTATCTGTGGGTCAAGTACCCCTCGCTCGTGTCCCGGCTCGGCGCGCACGGTCAGCTCGAACCCCGTTTCACCCACGAAGTCGGCATCGAGGACTACGAGCGGACGCTGGTGCCCGCTCTGATCGGCTACTACGAGAGCCGCGGCTACTGCTGGGTGATCAGCGGCTCCACCCAGTCCGGTCGCGCCTTCGCCGACCCCAGCGCCGTGCCCGCAGCGATCGCCTACTACCGGGCGCTTGCCCGCCAGGGCGAAGTGGTCTACCGCTCCTCGCCCTACGCGTCCGGTCGGGGTCCAGTCGCCTTCGGCTTTGACTGGAGCTTCGACTACTACCCGCTCGCCTACCAGCGGCCCGGTCCGGTCATGACCATCTACCGGCTGCACGGCGGACGCTGCGCCGCCTGACCGGCCAGCCGGCTGGCGAGGTTATCCTGGAAATGCGCATGACCAGCTGCACAGAGACCGACAAGCTTCATCTGGCGCGGGCAATCGACCTCGCCGGCAGGGGACTTGGCGCGGTCAAGCCCAACCCCGTGGTGGGGGCCGTGGTCGCCCGCGACGGCGAGGTGCTGGGGGAGGGTTGGCACGAAAAATACGGCTCCGTGCACGCCGAGGTCAACGCCATCGAGGCCTGCGGCCTGGAGGACCTCAGCGGGGCCACCCTGTACGTGTCCCTGGAGCCTTGCTGTCACGAGGGCAAGACGCCGCCCTGCACCGATGCAATCCTCGCCGCCGGCATCAGGCGCGTGGTCATCGCATCCGATGACCCCACCGAGAAGGCATCCGGGCGCGGGCTGGGGATCCTGCGCGACGAGGGCGTCGATATCGTCATGGCCGACGGCGAGCTCGCCGCCAGCGCGCGGCTGCTCAACCAGGCCTTTCGCAAGCACGCCCGCGTCGGGCGCCCGTGGGTGCTGTTCAAGTCCGCCAT
>DATNLQ010000378.1:0-6135 GCA_035602785.1 Solirubrobacteraceae bacterium | reverse complement strand
ACCAAGCTCGCCGACGACGCCTTCGACCAGTTGCTCGGCGACGAGCTCGCCGGTCGCGGCTACGCGGTCGCCCGCCACGGCGAGGTCCAGTGGAACGGGGTCGCCATCCTCTCTCGGACCGGGTTGGACGACGTGGTCGTCGGAGTTCCCGGCGCGCCCGGATTCCCGCATGCAGAGGCGCGCGCGGTGTCCGCCACCTGTGGCGGGATCCGCGTGCACTGCGTGTATGTGCCCAACGGCCGGGAGCCGGACTCCGAGCATTACCGCTACAAGCTCGCGTGGCTGGCCGCGCTTGCAGAGATGGTCAGGGCCAGTCCGCAGGCCACGATTGTTTGTGGAGACATGAACATTGCACCGGCCGACATCGACGTGTTCGATCCGGACGCCTACGTCGGCCACACCCATGTCACGGCGCCGGAGCGTGAGGCGCTGGCCGGGCTGCGGGCGCTGGGCCTGCGCGATGTCGTGCGCGATCGCTGGCCGACCGAGCGGGTGTTCACCTACTGGGACTACCGCGCAGGCATGTTTCATCAGGACCTGGGGATGCGGATCGACCTGGTGCTGGCCTCTGCAGTGGTGGCAGGCAGGGTGAAGGCTGCTTGGGTGGACCGGCACGCCCGCAAGGGCAGCGGGCCTAGCGATCACGCCCCGGTGATCGTCGATCTGGACGAGGCGCCCAATGGAGACATCGGCCCGGTCGTGCCGCCGCCCTCCGCCCCGGCCGCCGAGTGGGGGGCGACCAGACTGCCTCAGTCAACGTGACTTTGTGTCAACGCTGTCACAAATTCGTGACGATATGCGGACCCGCTCGTAATCTGCCCGGCCGCCGGACGCGGGCGGAGCTAGCGTCGTGTACGTCCCTAATAGTGGCCCGGCGGTGCGTCAACACCCCGGGCCCGGCACCGAGTTGCTCAGCCTCGATGCGTCACCGATTGTCCCAGCCTGCCACAAGGCTCGCCGGGCGCTCGCCGGCACCGACCTGCGCTCCTCGGCGCCGCCGATGCGAGAGGAGCAGCAGACGTGTCCGAACAAGACAGGCGTCACGACAACCGGCCGCCCGACGATCCCCCCTCCGACGAGCTCGTGCTGGCGGCCATTGAGCGCGCCGCGCGCCATCGCGCGAGGGACACCTTCGCAGTGCCCATCTGGGCGATCGCCGAGCACCTCGGCCTTCGCCGCCGCTCGGCACGCGCCCGTGACATGCGCGCCCAGCTCGATCGCATGGCCGCAGACGGGGAGCTGGAGTGCGGGCGCCGGCGCGGCGTGTTGACGTGGACGCTGACGAGCGCCGGACTCCGGCGTCTGGCGGCAGCGCGCGTGGCCGGCCAGGCCATGCTGCTACCCGAGTCCCCCCAGCACCTGGCCTGGCGGCGCGCTCGCACGGCGGCGGCGTGTGAGATCGAGCGCTTTCGCGAGAACCTCAGAGACGGCCTTGACGGCGCGCTCGGACTGCTCGACGCGGGACCCCCACCCCACTCCGACACGTGGCTGGAGCTTGGCGAGCGCTTGCACCGCGACGCCCGGCGCCTGGCCTCGGCCAGCCACTGCCTGTATGAGTGGCACGAGCCGCACGATGCCCGAGCCGACATCGATGACCGATACGAGCCGGGCGACGAGCGGCTCGACGACGCGCAGCGGGCGCGAGCTCGCGCCAGACGCGTGGGGCGGCGCAATGTGCACCTGTGGGAGGACGGTCGCGCAGGCTCCGACTGAGGGTCAACGCGGCCTCTCCTCAGCGCAGGCGCCCTTTGCTAGGGTCAGCGGCGAGGTAGCGCGCTGACACTCAGCCAGGCTAGAGCCAATCGCCACGATCGAGCAGGGCACCCGGTCGTTGTCCCCGCGCTCGCTCCGCGTTTTGAGGAGTGGGAGATCGCGCTGCACGGCCGCCGCGCGGTCTATCGAGTCGCGGGCGACGGGCCACCGATCGTGCTGATCCACGGCATGCTCAACTCGTCCAGCCACTGGCAGTCTGTCGCGCAGGACCTCGCCCGAGACCACACGGTGGTGGCACCCGATCTGATCGGCCACGGCGACTCGGCGGCACCGCGCGGCGACTATTCGCTGGGGGCCCACGCGGCGAGCATCCGCGACCTGCTGGCGGCGATCGGCGTAGAGCGCGCAACGATCGTCGGGCACTCGCTCGGCGGCGGCGTCGCGATGCAGTTCTTCTACCAGTTCCCCCAACGCGTGGAGCGCCTGGTGCTGATCTCCAGCGGCGGCCTTGGCCACGACGTCAGCCCGCTGCTGCGCACGGCGGCGCTGCCGGGGATGTCGCTGCTGTTGTCGCTGACCATCCACCCGCGCATGCTCGGCGCGATCTGGGACACGGGCGGACGGCTGCGCGCTCGGGGAATCGGGGCGGGCGTTCACCTGCAGGCGATCGCCCGCGCACTGCGGCCCCTGGAGAACGCTGACGCCCGCCAGGCGTTCCTGCACACGCTGCGCTCGGTCATAGACGTGCACGGCCAGCGGGTCGCGGCGACCGATCGCCTGGACCTGCTCGAGTCGATGCCCACGCTGATCGTGTGGGGCGAGCGCGACCACACGATCCCCATCGAGCATGGTCGCCGCGCGCACGAGGCGATCCCCCACAGCGTCTTTGCCACCCTGCCCCGCGCCGCTCACTTCCCCCACCTGGAAGATCCGGATGGGCTCGCCCGGGTGCTGCGCCGATTTATGCAAGACACGCGGCCGGGCGTGATCGAGGACGCCGATTGGGGCACGGTGCTGGCCAGGCGCTCGCCACGCTCGCGCCGCCTCGGCGACGCCGCCGCCTGAGCTGGCCGGCGGGCTGGTCTGCAGTGCTGGCCAAAGCTAGCCCGCGGGACTATCGGAGGAGGCCATCCGACGTGCGGGCGGGTAGGTCAGCGGCTTGAGTGTGCGCTCCAGCTGCTCTCGCAGCGGCTCGAACTTGGGCGGCAGCGACAGCCGCTCGCCGAGACGTTCGGCGTCCTCGTCCACTGCAAAGCCCGGCCCGATGGTGGCGATCTCGAACAGCACGCCGCTGGGCTCCCTGAAGTACACCGAGCGGAAGTAGAAGCGGTCGATCACGGGCGTTGGATGCGCGCCGGCGGTGACCACCCGCAGGCGCCACGCCTCCAGGTCATCGGGCTGGGCTGCGAACGCCACGTGGTGCACCGTCCCGGCGCCCTGACCGCTGTTGATCTCCGCGGGGGGCGCGTCATACGCGTAAGAGCTTCCCCGTCGCTCCCCGCGCACCTCCCAGCGCTCGCCCTTCCCCCGTGCGAATCCGAGGGTATCACCGAGCAGTTGCTCGCTGCGCACGGGGTCTGTGGTGTACGCGCGCACACCATCAAAACCCTGCAGCGCGTACTCGCGAGGGATATCGGGCGCATCGGCGCTCAGCGGTTCGTCCTCGCTGGCGGTCGCCACCAGCTCGTGTTCGAGGCCCTCGGGATCGCTGAACAGGAGGCTGCCGTCGCTGAGCTCGGCGCTCGTGCCGTCGACGTCCAGACGCTCCTTCCAGAACTCCAGCGCCTCGGCGCCCGACACCCGCCAGATGATCCGGTGGACCATGCCCGCGCCCGCGACCCCCCTGGGCGCGCCCGGGTACTCGAAGAACGTCAGGTCAGCTCCGGGCGAGCCATGCTGGTCGCCATAGAAGAGGTGATAGACGTTCGGTTCGTCCTGGTTGACCGTCCGCTTGACCATCCGCAGCCCGAGCACGCCCGTATAGAACTTGACGTTGCCGGGAGCGTCTGCGGTGATGGCGGTGATGTGGTGGATGCCCTCGAGCTTCATCTCTGGCGCGACATCCTAGCCGCGCTGCCAGCACATGCGATCATCGCCCCATGCAGGACGGATCGCTCATCCCCCGCTTCGGACGGGCGCGGCGCGATCCGGCGTTGGCGGTGCTCGAAGGCTTTCATCCACTCAAGCACGCGCTGCGCTTCGACGCTCCCCTGCTGGAGGTCGTGACGGTCGATGCGCCCGGCCTGAGGCGCCTGGCGCAAACGCTCGCGCCGGACCTGTGCGAGCGCATGCTCGCGCTGGCGCAGCAGGTCGACCGGAGCGTCTTTGAGCAGCTGTCCCCACTGGCACCGTCCACAGGGGTGATCGCGCTGGCACAGCGCCGCGCAACCGACTCGGCGAGCGTTCTGGCTGACCGTCGAGCGGCCCCGGTGGTGCTGCTGGAGGACCCCCGCGACCTCGGCAACATGGGCGCGTGCGTGCGCGTGGCCGCGGCCGCGGACGTGGCGGGCGTACTGACCACTGGCACGCACGACCCCTGGCACCCCGACGCGCTGCGTGGCGCGGCGGGACTGCACTACGCCGTGCCTGTCGGCCGCGTGCAGCGCCTGCAGGAGCTCGACGGGCGTTTCCAGCGCCCGCTGCTGGCGATCGACCCACGGGGCGATCCGCTGGATCCCTCCTCGCTGGATGCGCGGGCGGTGCTGGCGTTCGGCAGCGAGCGCTACGGGCTGAGCGACGAGCTGAGCGAACGGGCAGACGCGCGCGTGAGCATCCCCATGCGCGCGGGCGTATCGAGCCTGAATCTGGCCACATCTGTGGCCGCCGTCCTGTTCGCCTGGCGACTGGCCGCACGCCCGGCTGTGGTTTAGCGTCCTGAGTCGAAAACTAGGCCGCTGCGGCCTGCACGCGAGCCCGTTCGACGCCGTCGAGCAGCATCCAGTTGCCGCGCAGGGCCGCCTTCGCGCGCGCGAGCATCCGCTGCGCCTGCTTTTGCGGATCCTCGGCCTCGCCGATCAGCGCCTCG
This sequence comes from Solirubrobacteraceae bacterium, assembly GCA_035602785.1. GTDB lineage: Bacteria > Actinomycetota > Thermoleophilia > Solirubrobacterales > Solirubrobacteraceae > Palsa-744. The sequence continues at coordinate 1,397 of DATNLQ010000378.1, read as the reverse complement.
ATCAGCTCGCCGGCCTGGCGGGCATGCTCGACGTCGCGCACGGCGTGCACCCGGAAGTACTCGCCGGCGGGCCCTTCCTCGCTGTAGCCGTAGTGCCTGACAAGACCCTCGATCTTCGTCTTTGCGATCTGCGGCTGGGTGCCCTCGATGACGTACAGCACGCTGAGGTGCTCGAGCAGGTCCGCGCCGGCGGCCCACGCGGCCGTGCACTCCTGCGTCTCGCTCAGCGCGGGGGGGCCAGCGGGCGGCGAGCCGGGCGCACCGCAGCCGCGCGCGAACTGCTCCCACAGCGCCACGTGCGCGGCCTCCTCCTCGGCATGGCGGCGCAAACCCTCGCGGTGGCGGGGCGGGGCCTTGGCGGCGGCGCTCGCAGAGGCGTCCGCCAGGGCGACCACTGCATGGCGATACTCCGCTGCATAGCGGGCCAGCTCGTCGGCGCTCAGCTCACCGGCGCTCCAGCGCTGGTAGAAGGGATGCTCCAGCACATCGATGGCACGACGGGCCTCGTCGAGCCTGGCGAGCACGTCCATGACAGGTCTCCTTCGGTCGTTGTCTTTGCATGGCCGCCGCAAGGATATGGCCGGCGGAGGTCGAAGGTAAATGCTTACAGCAGAGTCAGCGCCGTGTAGGGCTGGACTGTCGTCCGCGGACTGTGCGACGGTCTTGCCGGGCAGGTTTGGGAGAGAGGTCATCCGTGAGCTCGGTGATTGTGATCGTCGCTTCGGTGCTATGCGCGGTGGGCGCCAGCGCGACGCTGGCGATCGCACTCGGGCGTGCAGCTGCGCGCGGCGACGAGGAGCTTGCCCGCGAACTGGCGCGCGACCGCCCCCCGGGCGCAGAACCTGTCTATGAGACGTTCAGCGTGCCTTCCATCCCCGCCTGGCGATGGCCGGGGACAGAGCAGTAGAACGTGTATTTGCCCGGCTTGAGCTTGAGCGAGAGCGTCCTGGTTCCGCCGGTGAACGTGGGCGTGGCACCGAGCACCTTGCTTCCCTGAGCGACGGTTACGTTGTGTTCCACGGGCGCCATGTTGGCCATGACGATCGTCACCGTGCCAGCCTTGGCGCTCAGCGTCTTGGTGTTGTAGCTGAGCTGGCCGGCGGGGTTCGCGGCCAGCTTGAGGGCACCTGCAGGAGCGGGTGTCGCGGTTGCGCTCGCAGGTGCGCCCGCGCTGGCGGCCGATGACGCTGACGCGGCCGGGGCGGCAGGCGAGGGCAGCGGCGCGGGGGGCGGTTCGAGGATGACCGGCGGCTCGCGTGTGCCGGCGTTGGCGGGCGTGCCGGAGGTAAGCACGGCGGCGCTCAGCGTGACGAGGACCAGGACGGCGCTGATCGCCATCACGATGCGCTGGCCGCCCAGGCTGCCGGGGAAGGCGGGGAGTCGCAGCCCCAGTCCGA
>DATNLQ010000335.1:0-4601 GCA_035602785.1 Solirubrobacteraceae bacterium | reverse complement strand
GATTCTCACCGACTTCCCTTGACCACCGACCGTATGGACGCCTTAGATGCTACTCCACCGCGAGCGGGCGGCCCACACCGGAGCGCAGCCCATCAGGCCCTCCGCTCGACCGCGTCCTTCAGGCGCGCCAGGCGCTCGTCCCACGCCGCCTGCGCCTCGCGCAGCCACTCCGCGGCCGGCGCGAGCGCGTCGGGACGCAGACGGTAGGGGACCTCGCGGCCGCGCGCGGGAGCGCGTTCGACCAGTCCGGCGTGGTCGAGCGTGGCAAGGTGCTTGGCCACCGCCTGGCGGCTGATCGGCAGCCCGGCCGCCAGCGCGGGCACGGTCGTAGTTCCGTCGCGCAACAGCGTCTGCACCATCTCGCGCCTGGTCGGGTCCGCGAGCGCCGCGAACACGTGCCCGATGTCCTCGCTCAAGCGCACACCAGCGCAAAGCTCGCGGCGAGCATCGCCAGCGGGAAGGACGGCGCGCTCTCGGTCACGATCACGCGGGTGCCTGCGGGCGCGGCCACCAGCAGGAACTCCACGCGCGTTGCCGGCTCTTCTGGCCCGGCCCACCACCACACCAGCCGATGGGGGAAGTCGAGGGCCTCGACGTGGATGTCGCGCCCGGGCTCGTCCAGCCAGCGCTCGCGTCCCTCCTCGGTGGCCAGCGCCTCCCACACCTCCTCCGGCTGTGCGCCGACGTCTATTTCACGGCTGACCGACATCGTCACCTCCATTGACAACCAAATGGTTGCTATCGTGTTTGACAACCGACCAGTTGTCGAAAGGATAGCCCCTCATGCCACTGATCCCGATGGTCGTCGAGCAGAGCGCACGCGGCGAGCGCTCGTTCGACATCTACTCGCGCCTGCTCAACGAGCGCATCGTCTTCATCGGCACGCCCGTCGACGACCAGGTGGCCAACCTCGTGGTCGCCCAGCTGCTGCACCTGGAGAGCGAGGACGCAGACAAGGATGTCTCGCTGTACATCAACTCGCCCGGCGGCGTCGTCTACTCGGGCCTTGCGATCTACGACACGATGCAGTTCATCAAGCCAGCTGTGCAGACGATCTGCTTCGGCGTGGCCATGAGCATGGGCTCGCTGCTGCTCGCCGGTGGCGCAGCGGGCAAGCGCATGGCGCTGCCCAACAGCCGCATCCTCATCCACCAGCCCTCCGGCGGCTTTGAGGGCCAGGCCGCCGACATCGAGATCCATGCTCGTGAGACCTTGGAGCTGCGCCGCCACATCGACGAGATCTACGCCCAGCACACTGGCCAGAGCGTCGAGCGCGTCCACGACGACATGGACCGCGACCGCTACTTCACCGCCGAGCAGGCGCGCGAGTACGGGCTGATCGACCGCGTGATCTCATCGCACGAGCTGACGCGGGTGGCAACCGGCTTTGCCACCCGCGCGCAGGGCTGACCGTGTCAGATCCACCCGAGCAGCGGGCCGAACACGAGCCCCGCGATCAGGTCTACGCCCGCCAGCAGGCCCACGGTCTGAATCTGGCGGGCGCGCCTGGGCATGTCATAGACGGTGAACGAGACCACGTAGAAGGTCAGGTAGCCGAACACCACGACGACCGGGAAGCTCGCGACGTTCCACCACCAGTAGTACCAGTGAAAGACGCCATCGGCGTGCAGCAGCAGCTCGACTCCCACCGACACCAGCGACAGCCCGATCGACAGCGCCCAGCGGTTGGGCAGGCCGAGGATGCGCACGGAGCGATCGGCCGGCAGCAGCTTGGTGAAGACCACGCCGTTGATCGCGAAGAACAGCGAGATCTCGACCGTGAGGCCGATCAGGATCACGAAGCTGCTGCGGCCGGTGACCGTCCACAGGGCCGCATTGCCGTCGACGTGCAGCACCAGGGCGTTGACGATCTCGTTCAGCCAGTCCATCAGCCAGAAGGCCAGCCCCGCCAGCACCGCGCTCCAGTTCTCGCGCTGCGTCTCGACCGCATAAACGTAGACGACGAGCGCCAGCAGCGTGACCGTCGACCAGTCGAACATGCCGGGCGCGCGCAGCAGGTGCTGGGCTTCACGGGTGAACTGCGGGATGCTCGCCATGCCGTCCCGCCCGGCTCTGAGCTAGGAGTGCCCGCCAGGGCCGACCGTGGCGAGATCAGTGCCCAGGTCGCCAAGCGCCGCCCTCGCGGCCTCGTCGAGCACCGCTTTGCCCACGATCAGCCGCCGCGCATCATCTAGGTCGTCGGAGCGACCGAACGTGAGCGCGGCCTTGACCGCGCCGTCCTGCAGGTACCAGTTGGTGAACGACCCATCGTCGAGCGCGCCGCGCAGGATCTCCTCGTCCCACTCATACGCCGGACCCACATACTCCAGTTCGCCCCAGTCGCCGAGCACCGAGTAGAAGTACGGCACCGTCTCGTGGGGCATATCGCGCCCGAGCATGTTCAGCGCGGCCGTCTTGCCGTGGTTGAACGCTACGTCCCAGTGCTCGAGGCGCAAGCGCGCGCCGTCGTGGATGACCGACTCGTACTCGCACATGTCCCCGGCAGCGAACACGCCGGGCGACGACGTCTGCAGGCGCGAGTCGCACAGCACCCCGCCGCGCTCGCCAATCTGCAGGCTGGCGCGCTGGGCGAGCTGCACGTCGGGCGTCACGCCCGCCCCCACCACCACCGCGTCCGCCGCGAGCTCCAGGCCGCCGCGCGTGATCACCTTGGCCACGCGCCCACTGCCCGAGCCGTCGCCTTCGAAGCGCTCGAGCTCGTCGCTGCCGTGCACCGTCACGCCGTGGCTTTCCAGTAGGTCCTGGAAGAAGCGGCCCACGCGCGGGCCAAAGCCCCGTTCGAGTGTGACCTGCTCCTGCATCACGATCGTGGCGCTCTTGCCCATCAGCGTCAGCGACGCGGCGACCTCGCAGCCGATGTAGGAGCCGCCGATCAGCACCACCCGCTCGGCGTCGGCCACGCCTTCGCGGATCGCGTCGGCGTTGCCCAGCGTGCGCAGGTAGTGAATCTGCTCCAGATCACAGCCCTCCACGTTCAGCCGGCGCACATTGGCGCCGGTGGCGATCAGCGCCTTCTCGAACGCCACCTCCTGCTTGTTCGACAGCTTGGCCGTGCGCGCATCCAGGTCGAGGCCCGTCACGCTGGCGCGCGTGATCAACTCGATGTCCTGCTGCGACCACCACTCGTTGGGGCGAAACAGCGGCTCCTCGCGGCTCTCCTTGCCGCGCAGGTAGCCCTTGGAGCAGTCCGGGCGGTTGTACGGCGGGTCTGGCTCGCGCCCGACCAGCAGCACTTGTCCCCCGGCCCCTTCCTGGCGCAGCCAGCGGGCGCAGTTGGCCGAGGCGAGGCCTCCGCCGATCAGCAGGTAGTCGACCTCGCGGTCTGGCATCGGCGCCACCTTACAACCCCGGCGGGTGGCGCACCGACCAGTGCGCCCACGTGGGGATGTGGTCGAGCATGCGCCAGCGCGGACCGCCTTCGTGGCGGTTGGGCCCTGCGTCGGTCCCTTCGTAGCTCGTGTCCAGCCGTATGCCCGCGATGACAATGAACACATGCGGCGTTGGGGAGTCGGCCGCATAAATCGTCACCCATCGCCCGGGACCGGGCGAGCCCCAGTCGACGTAGTCCTGGGCGAGCGGATTGTCGGCGACGATTTCCGCCAGCGGTCGAATGCCCGCCCTGTAGAGCACATAGCTGACCGTGCTCGAACAGTCCTCTTCGCGCGCACCCAGCGGGTCGGGGTGGCCGCCCGGCCCGTACGGCAGATCCTGCAGCTCGTTGCCGGCGACCACCATCGCCTGCACCGTCGCCGGCACGCCCGCGGGCACCAGCGCCAGATGCCCGTCCTGTGATGACAGGATCGCGCGTTCGCCCGCCACGAAGCGGACTGGGGTAGCGCTCTCGTCGATGAGGCTCGTGTCCGCGCCTTCGAGTGCCGGTGTTTCTTCGCCGCCTGCCGGCGCGGCGATTGGGGATAGAGGCGTCCCCGAGCCGCGGTAGCGTGCCGCCCAGCGTTCGACCTCGGCCACGTACCAGCTGGCGTGGTTGTAGGCGAAGATCGCCTGCCTGTAGTCGTCAGGCGCCCCCGACGCGCGAAGGTAGTTGGCCGCGCCGTAGATCGCGTCGGCCGGATTCCAGCGATTCGGCCTGCCATCGCCTTCCGCGTCGACGCCGTATGTCGCCCAGGTCGAGGCGATGAACTGCATCGGCCCGCCCGCACCGGCCGCGTTTACCGCGCCCTGCTGGGTGCACGACGGATCCGGGTCGCGCCCGTGGTCGCACTCGACCTTGCCGATCCCCGCAAGGATCGCCCAGTCCAGACCGTACCGCTGCGCGGCTTCTCGGTAGAGGCGCAGGTACAGGGGCGGGATTTCGCTCAGCGCAAGTGCCGAAGTGCCATCGTTTCCGGCGCTGGATGGACTCGGGCCGGCGACGCTGCCCACGCCGCCGGCGATCGCGGCGAGCATGGCGACAAAGACGAAGGCGAGCGCGACCAGCGTTACCGCCCCGGCCGCGATCGCACCGGTCCCAGCGGTGGGCCCGCGACGTGTCGTCGCCGTGGAGCTGGTCGTCAATCGCGATCCGTGCCGAGTTGGCGTTTGCGACGCGCCGCCACCTCGCGCGCATCGCGCATCACACT
>DATNLQ010000310.1:0-2150 GCA_035602785.1 Solirubrobacteraceae bacterium | reverse complement strand
GAGCTGCGCCGCCACCGCGTCAGCGACTGAGTCCGTCCAGTCGCTCAGGGCTGCATGCCACGAGGCTCGCGAGTGGCATTATGCTCTGAAATGTTGACTGACCAGTCAATCTACATCGTGGCAGGGGGGCGTCTGAGGATGCGCATGCCGGGAGAGGCAGTGGGCTGATGAGAGCGGCGGCGGTCCAGCTGAGCTCGAGCGCCGACACGGCCGCCAACCTGGCCGTCGCCGACCGGCTCACGCGCGCGGCGGCCGCGGACGGCGCAAGCTTGATCGTACTACCGGAGAAGTGGACGGCGATGGGCTCTGATGAGGACCAGCGCGCGGCTGCGCAGACGCTCGACGGCCCGGCGATCGGATGGGCGCGCGCGATCGCGCGCGAGCTTGGTGTAGACCTCGTGGCGGGCTCGATCCTCGAGTGCATGCCGGGCCGCGAGAAGCTGGCCAACACGTCCGTCCACGTCGACCCGCAGGGGGAGGTGCGGGCGACCTATCGCAAGGTGCACATGTTTGACGTGGAGGTCGGCGGACGCTCCTATCGCGAGTCCGACCTGGAGGAGCCGGGCGAGCAGATCGTGCTGTCGCAGACTGCCGATGGCGTCGAGCTGGGGCTGTCGATCTGCTACGACCTGCGCTTCCCCGAGCTGTACCGGATCCTCGCGGTGGCGGGCGCGCGCGTGATCGCACTGCCGGCGGCGTTCACGCTGGCGACCACGCGCGACCACTGGGAGACGCTCGTGCGGGCGCGCGCGATCGAGAACCAGGCGTTCGTGGTCGCGGCCAACCAGGTCGGCGCCCATCCGGCCGGACACCGCTCAGGCGGGCGCTCGATGATCGTCGATCCGTGGGGGACGGTGCTCGCGCAGGCGCCCGACCGCGCGTGTCACATCGTGGCCGAGCTGGACCTGGACGCCCAGCTGGAGATTCGCGCGAGCCTGCCGTCGCTGGCCAACCGCCGCCCGGCGGCCTACCGGGCGCCTGCAGGAGAGGGCGCGTGAGCACTCATCGAGCGAAGGTGGGCCGGGCCAAGGCCAGCCAGGACAAGCGCAGGCTGATCCTGGACGCGGCCGTGCGGGTGTTTGCCCGCCAGGGCTTTCACGCCTGCCGCGTGTCTGACATCGCCGACGAGGCGGGTGTGGCCTACGGGCTGGTCTACCACTACTTCGACTCCAAGGACGAGGTGCTCGACGTGCTGTTCCTGGAGCGCTGGAGCGTGATGCTCGACCTGATCCGTGAGGTCGACGCGCAGGAGCTCCCCGTGCGCGAGAAGCTGGGCGCGATCGCGTCGTTCATCATCGACAGCTACCGCCACGACCCCGACTTGATGAAGGTGATCATCGTCGAGGTCACGCGGGCGGCCAACTCGTTCGGCAACACGCACATCGCCACGATCCGCGAGGCCTACGACCTGATCGGCGGGATGATCGCCAAGGCCCAGGCGCAAGGGGTGTTCAAGGCGCAGATCGAATCGCGCTTCGCTGCGATGGCCTTCTACGGCGCGATCGAGCAGCTGCTCACGGGCTGGATCTTCGACCTTCTGCCACAGGACGAGGAGTACTTCGAGCGTGCCAAGTGGCTGGTGGTGGAGACGGTGTGCGGGGGCCTGGAGACGGTGCCGGAGAATGGAATCGACCACCGCGGGGAATAGACTGCCGCGACGATGGAGAACGACATGGTCAAGCGACTGATGTGGTCGGGCCTGCTGGCGGGCCTGGGAGCCCTGGCGAACGTGTTCGCCAATCGCGCCGCGGGCGTCGTCTGGCGGCGCCTGTTCGACGAGGACCCGCCCGAGTGAGCTCCACGCCACCCGGCCGGCGAGGCACCGAGCAGCCGCACAACGTCGCAGCGGCGATAGCCGAGGTCTCCGAGCGCGCCACGCTGCTGGTCCGCGAAGAGATCGAGCTGGCCAAGGCGGAGGTGAGCGAGAAGGCGACCAAGCTGATCAAGGGCGCGGTCGTGGGGGTGGCCGCGGGGATCTTCTTCATGACCGCGTTGGTGTTCGCGCTGGTCGGTTGCGCGTGGCTGCTCTACTACTTCCTGCCCGGAGGCGACTTCACGTTCTTCTGGGGCTTCTTCGCGATGGCGGTCATCCTCGTGTTGCTTGGGGTGCTCGCGGGCTTCGTCGCGGCAAGGGCCGTCAAGAAAGGCTC
>DATNLQ010000309.1:0-9070 GCA_035602785.1 Solirubrobacteraceae bacterium | reverse complement strand
GTCGCAGCCGGGCGGCTGGACGGGGCCGCCGCAGTGCAGCCGGGCGCCCTGCGCGACCGCCTCGTCGACGAGCGCGGCGACGTATTGCGCCCGGCGGGCGGAGGCGAGCGGTCCGACCTGCGTGCGCGGGTCGGCGGGATCTCCGACGGACAGCGCGCGCGCGCCGCTGACGAGTCCGGCGAGAAAGCGCTCGTAGACCTCGCGCAAAACGTAAACGCGCTCGATCGACCCGCGCGCCTGGCCGGCGCCGGCACAGCCGGCCCAAAGGGCCCCGGCGACGGCGCGGCGCAGGTCGGCATCGGCGAGCACGAGCATGGCGTCCTTGCCGCCGAGCTCGACGGTGACCTCCTTCTCGCGCGACACGCAGGCCCGGGCGACGACGCGCCCGACGGCGGGCGAGCCCGTGAACAGAACCTTGCCGACTGCCGACTGCGCGAGGGCGACGCCGACGTCGGCGCCGCCGTGGACCACCCTCACCAGACCCTCGGGCAGGCCGGCGCGCGCGAGCACCCGCGCGAGGCGCTCGCCGGCCAAGCAGGCGCGTGCGGCGGGCTTGAAGACGACGCCGTTGCCGGCCAGCAGCGCGCCGGCGATCTGGCCGAGCGGCTGGGCGAAGGGCGCGCTGCCGGCGCCGATCACGCCGACCACGCCGTAGGGCTCATAGGCGATCCGCGCGCGCTTGGCGACGGCCATCGAGCGGTTAGTCGCGACGCGTCGGCCGCCCAGAAGCTGGGCACCGTCGTCGGCGATCCAGAGCAGCGCGTCGATCGCGGCCAGCAGCTCCAGCGCGGCGACCTCTGCTCGTGGCCGGCCCTGCTCGCGCACGAGCGCGTCGAGTAGATCGTCGAAGTCGTCGATCACCGCCTGAGCCATCCTGCGCATGTACCTGGCGCGATCGGCGACCCGCAACAGCGCCCACAGCGGCTGGACCTTGGCGACCGCCGCGACAACCTCATCCAGCGACTCGGGCGCTGTCGCGCTGACGCTGCCGAGCACCGCGCCGGTGGCGGGGTTGCGTGAAGTCAGCATGCGCTCGTCGGCGTGAGGCTGGCCAGCGGCCCGCAGCCCGCGAGGCGCGAGTGGTTCGCTGGGGGCGGCGTCAGGCCGAGTGGAGGACGTGCTCATCGCGCAGCGATTATCGCGGTTCGACGCCACGGCTCTCGCGAATCCGCGCCAGACGCGTCGCCAGCTGCGCCTCGGCGTCGTCGGGCGCGTAGAAGCGCTCCGCGGCCAGATCCTGGGGCAGCAGCTGCTGGGGACCGAGGTGGCCGGGGTGGCCATGTGGGTTGTCATAGCCGCCGCGATCCTGTCCGGGACGCGGCCCGGAGCGCAGCCAGGGGGGCACGGGCGCGGCGCCGTGCTCGCGCACGTGGCGTTGCGCTGCCGCGAGCGCCCGCCCGGCGGCGTCTGACTTGGGTGCCAGGGACAGGTAGATGGCGGCCTGGGCGAGCGCGTAGCGGGCCTCGGGCAGCCCGACGTGCTCGACGGCGGCTGCTGCTGCGGTCGCTACGGAAAGGGCGCCCGGGTCGGCGTTGCCGATGTCCTCGGAGGCGAGGATCACCATGCGCCGGACGATAAAGCGCGGGTCCTCGCCGCCCTCGAGCATGACCGCGAGGTAGTACAGCGAGGCGTCGGGGTCAGAGCCACGGGTGGCCTTGATCCAGGCGGAGATGTAGTCGTAGTGGCGATCTCCCTTTTTGTCATACAGGACCGCCCGTCGCTGCAGGGCGTCCTCGGCCAGCGCGAGCGTCACACGAGGGCCGGTGGCGGCGGCGAGCTCCAGGGCGTTGAGCGCGGTCCGCGCGTCGCCTTCGCTGCGCGCGGCGAGGAAGGCCAGCGCATCGTCGTCGACGTCGATGTCGGTCGCAGCGGCGTGGCGCAGCACCTGCTGGACCTCCTCGACGGTGAGCGCCTGCAGCGCATACACGCGCAGGCGCGACAGCAGCGCGCCGTTGACCTCGAAGGCGGGGTTCTCGGTGGTGGCGCCGATCAGCGTCAGCAGCCCGTCCTCGACGGCCGGCAGCAGGGCGTCCTGCTGGGCCTTGTTGAAGCGGTGGATCTCGTCGAGGAAGAGGACGGTCTGTCCCGCCCCGGTCTGGCGCCTATGGGTGGCGCGCTCGATCACCGCGCGCACCTCTGCGCGACCGGCCTGCACCGCGCTGAGCTCCTCGAAGGCGGCCTGCGAGCGCTCGGCGACGATCCGCGCGAGCGTGGTCTTGCCCGAGCCGGGCGGCCCGTACAGCACCATCGAATGTGGGCGTCCGTGTTCGATGGCCGTGCGCAGCGCTGAGCCGGCGCCGAGCAGGTGCGACTGGCCGACGAAGTCCTGCAGGCTGCGCGGGCGCACCCGCACGGCCAGCGGGCGCTGCGCGCGAACGCTGGCTGTATCCGCCCCCGGCGTCGCCCGGGCGGCCGCGGAGCCCTCGTCGAAGAGCGTATCCATGCGTCCTGAGTATCGCGCGCGCAAGTCGGATTCTCGGGCCTTGGCCAGCAGGTTGCCGGCGCGCGCGCGTCGAACCTAACGTGGATGAGCTTCGGCGCGCCTGAGATGCTGGGAGCCTCCGGCGGGGGACTGGGCTTCCTGGACGGGGCAACGCCCCCGCTGGCGGGGGTCGGGGCGATCGCCGCCCGCTCGCCGCTTGCGCTGTTCTGGCGGCGCTTTCGCCGCGACCGCGTGGCGATGGCCTCGCTCGGCTTCATCGTGTTCGTGATCGTCCTCGCGCTGGCCGCGCCGCTGGTGGTCAAGCTGCTCGGGCTGCCCGGGCCCAACGTGGAGAACCCCAACCTGACCAATGCCTTCGGCAGCCCCCTCGGACCCAGCGCGGCGCACCCGTTCGGCGTCGATCAGCTCGGCGAGGACGTTATGTCGCGCGTGATCTACGGCGCGCGCGTGTCGCTGGAGGTGGGCATCCTGGGGACCGCCATAGCCACGGCGATAGGCGTTGTGGTGGGCGTTGTGGCGGGCTACTATCGCGGCTGGATAGACACGCTGCTGTCGCGCCTGATCGACGTCGTGCTGTCGATCCCGATCCTCATGCTGGGCCTTGGGCTGGGCGCAGCGTGCGCGGTCAGGGGCTGCGTGAAAGGGCTCGTCCAACCGGGCCTGGGGTCGATCGTCTTCATCGTCGCGCTGGCCAACTGGACCTACGTCGCGCGGATCGTGCGCGGCCTGGTGCTGTCACTGCGCGAGCGGGAGTTCGTCGAGGCCTCGCGCGCGCTGGGCGCATCCGACGCGCGGATCATGTTCAGGGAGATCCTGCCTAACCTGGTGGCGCCGCTGATCGTCTACTCGAGCCTGCTGATCCCGGCGAACATCCTGTTCGAGGCGGCGCTGTCGTTCCTCGGCGTGGGCATCCGTCCGCCCACGGCCAGCTGGGGCGAGATGATCGCGCAGGCCACCCCCATCTTCAACACCGCCTGGTGGTACATGACCTTCCCGGGCCTGGCGCTGCTGTTGACCGTGCTCGCGTTCAACCTGCTCGGCGACGGCCTGCAGGACGCTCTCAACCCGAGGACCGCGCGATGAGCTGCGGCTGTGACGCAAATGCCAACACAGGAGGCGCCATGTCGCGGAGGATCAGGGCGGTTGCGCCCATGGCGCTGGGCGGCGTGCTGGCGCTGGCGCTCTCCGCGTGCGGTTCGAGCGGCTCGGGCACGAGCTCGAGCGCGGTCACCAGCAGCGGCCTGAAAACGCCCCAATCGGAGTCGCTGAGCGGGGGCCGCCGCGGCGGCACGCTGACGGTGCTCAACCACGAGGACTTCGAAAACATCGATCCGGGGATCGCGTACTTCTCGATCGACTACCAGGCCGTGTACGCGACGCAGCGACCGCTGTTCTCCTACATGCCCAACAGCTTCGCGGCGCCCGTGCCCGACATGGCCTCCGGCCCCGCAGAAATCTCCTCGGACGGTAGGACGATCACCGTCCACATCCGCCAAGGCGTCCACTTCAGCCCGCCGGTCGACCGCGAAGTGACCTCTGCGGACGTCGCCTACGGGATCGAGCGGGGTGCCAACCCCAACGTGGCCAACCCCTACTTCGAAACCTACTTCAGCTCGCTGGAGGGTTTTGAAGAGGCCAAGGGCGGTCCCTTCCCGGGCATCGCCACGCCGGACAGGTACACGATCGTCTTCCACCTGGCCCAGCCCAAGGCGCAGGTCGTGCTCGATGCGCTCGCGCTGCCGCTGAGCGCCCCCGTACCGGAGCAATACGCGGCCAGGTTCGACGCCAAGAAGCCCAGCGAATACGGCGACTACCAGGTGGCCACCGGCCCTTACATGTTCAAGGCCGACAGCGAAGGCAAAGTGCTGGGCGTGGGCTATCAGCCCGGCAAGTCGGCGACCCTCGTGCGCAACCCCAACTGGCGCGCCAGCACCGACTTCAGGCCGGCCTACCTGAACGAGATCGACATCAAGATCGGCGGCGACCCCAACGTGATCGGGCGCCAGGTGCTGGAAGGATCGGACCTCGTCCAGAACGACACGCCGGCCGCGCCGATCGTGCAGCTGGCATACGAACACTTTCCCAGCCAGCTGCAGATCTCGTTGGGCGCCGGCGAGAGGTACATAGCGGTCGACAACAAGCAGGGCCCGTTCGCGAACGTCGACGTGCGCAAGGCCTTCTGGGCGGCGCTCGACCGCACGGAGATGAACAAGGCGCGGGGCGGCAAGCTGGTGAGCGAAGTGATGACCCACTTCATCGACCCGGAAATCCCCGGCTTCGAAGAAGCGGGCGGCCTGCAGGGCCCCAGGGTCGACTACAACGAACATCCCGAAGGCGACCTGGCGATCGCCGAAAAGTACATGCGCCTGGCCGGCTACCCGAGCGGGAAGTACACGGGCGGCAAGACCATCGAGGTGGTGGGCTCGACCGGCGATCCCAACGCGGAGAACGCGGAAATCGCCAACAGCACGCTGAAGGACCTCGGCTTCAAGACGACGCTGAACCTGGTCGAACAGGCGATCATGTACGAAAAGTACTGTGGGGTCCCCCACGAAGAGATCGACGTCTGCCCGAACGTCGCCTGGGGGGCCGACTTCGCCGACGCCCAGACGCTGATCGCCCCGACGTTCGCCGGCAAGAGCATCCTGGTGAGCGGCAACAACAACTGGGGACAGGTTGACGACCCGACGATCAACGCGGCGATCGCCAAGGCGGAACTGATCGACGGCAAACAGGCGCGCGCGAAGGCGTGGGCGAGCATCGACCGCGAACTGGTGGCCGACGCGGCCGCGATCCCGTATGACTGGGAAAAGGCTCCGCTGGTCGAGTCCAAGAATGTCGCCGGCGTCGGCGACGTGTGGAACCAGGGCTCCTGGGACTACTCGTTCACCTCGCTGAAGTAGGCCGGCGGGGGCGGCCTCGGCGACAGCGATGACGCGCTACATCGTCCGCCGCCTGCTGTGGGGCGTGGTGCTGCTGGTTGCCGTGTCGGCGCTGACGTTCGTGCTGTTCAGGATCCTTCCTACCGGGGACCCAGCCCGGCTGCGCGCCGGGCACAACGCCGGCCCCCGGGTGATCGCGGCGCTGCGCGTGGACCTCGGCCTGAACCGCTCGCTGCTGGAGCAGTTCTGGCTGTACATGAAGGGCATCTTCCTGCACCTGAACCTGGGCTACAGCTACTACAGCGACGCGTCGGTCAAGAGCCTGATCGCCGATCGCCTGCCGGCGACGCTGTCGTTGACGCTGGGGGCGGCCGCGATCTGGCTGGTTTCCGGCCTGGCGGTGGGAATCGTCTCGGCGGTGCGGCGGGGCTCCAAGCTCGATCGCTCGCTGATGGGCACGGCGCTGGTGTTCATCTCCGCGCCCGAATACTGGCTGGGCTTGATCGCGCTGTATCTGCTGGCGGCTGACATCGGCCGCCTGAAGGTCTTCCCGGGCGCCGGCAGCTACGTGGGGCTGACGAGCGACCCGTGGCGCTGGTTCACCTCGCTGATCCTGCCCTGGCTGGTGCTGGCGGCGACCAACGCGGCGATCTACGCGCGGCTGATCCGCGGCAGCCTGATCGAGACGATGGGCGAGGACTACATCCGCACCGCCCGCGCCAAGGGTCTGAGCGAGCGGCGCGTGGTCCTGCGTCACGGCCTGCGCTCGGCGATCAACCCGGTGATGACGATCCTCGGCCTGGACATCGGGGTGTTCCTCGGCGGGGCGGTGCTGATCGAGACGGTCTTCGACATTCCCGGTATCGGACGCCTGAACTATGAGGCGATCAACCACGCGGACTTCCCGATCGTCCAGGGCACCGTCCTGATCGCGGCGCTGTTCATCATCGTGGCCAACATAGTCGTCGACGTCGCCTACGCCTACCTGGACCCGAGGGTTCGCTTTCGATGAGCGCCGCGGCCGAGCCGCTGTTGCGCGTGGAGGATCTGCGCGTGCAGTTTCCCACCGAAGACGGCGTCGTGCACGCGGTCGACGGCGTCAGCTACCAGCTCGCGGCGGGCGCCACGCTGGGCATCGTGGGCGAGTCGGGCTCGGGCAAGAGCGTCGCGTCGCTGACCACGATCGGCCTCACGCGCACGCAGGGCGCGCGCATCTCCGGGCGCATCTTGCTGCAGGGCCAAGACCTGCTCGCCCTGTCAGAGCGTCGGCTGCGACAGGTTCGCGGCAACGAGGTCGCGATGATCTTCCAGGACCCGCTGTCGAGCCTGCACCCCTTCTTCAAGGTCGGCGCGCAGATCGCCGAGGCCATCCGTGCGCACCGCGACTGCTCCAGGGCGCAGGCGCGCAGGCGCGCGGTGGAGCTGCTGGAGCTCGTCGGCATCCCCGAGGCGCAGCGGCGGGCCGGCGCCTACCCGCACGAGTTCTCCGGCGGCATGCGCCAGCGCGCGATGATCGCGATGGCGCTGGCCAACGAGCCCAAGCTGCTGATCGCCGACGAGCCCACGACGGCGCTCGACGTGACCGTCCAGGCGCAGATCCTCGCGCTGCTGCGCCGCCTGCAGGGCGAGCTGGGGATGGCGATCGTGATCATCACCCACGACCTCGGGGTGGTCGCCGAGATGGCCCAGGAGATCGCGGTGATGTACGCCGGGCGGATCGTCGAGATGGCGCCCGCCGAGGCGATCTTCGCCCGGCCCGAGCACCCGTACACGTGGGGTCTGTTGCGCTCGATCCCCACGCTGCAGGCACCGCGCGAGCAGGCGCTGGTGCCGATCGGTGGGACACCGCCGAGCCTGATCAGCCCGCCCTCGGGCTGTCACTTCCACCCGCGCTGCGCCTACGCGCAGCCCGACCACGCGCGGATCGACCCGGGCCTCGAGCCGGTCGCGGGCGAGCGGGGTCACACGGTCGCGTGCCTGCTGTCCGGCGAAGAGCGCCGTCGCATCTGGTCACAGCTGCGTGGCGCCCAAGGGGAGTCTTCGGCGTGAGCACCGCCCATCCACCGGCCTCGGCAGCCGATTCCTCCCTGGTGTCGACAGGGCCGCTGCTGCAGGTGAGCGATCTCGCCAAGCACTTCCCGATCACGCGCGGGATCGTGCTGGCGCGGACGGTCGGCGCGGTCAAGGCGGTGGACGGCGTCAGCTTCGAGGTCCACCGTGGCGAGACGCTTGGGATCGTCGGGGAGACGGGCTCGGGCAAGAGCACGACCGCCCGGCTGGTCATGCGCCTGCTCGATGCCACGTCGGGGCAGGTGCGCTTTGAGGGCAGGAACATAACGCGCCTGCGCGGCGCGCCGCTGAAGGCGGTCAGACGGGAGATGCAGATGATCTTCCAGGACCCCTACTCGTCGCTGAACCCGCGCAAGACGGTCGGCTCGATCGTGGCCGAGCCGTTCGTCATCCACGGCCTGGAGCGCGATCGCGCGCAACGCAGACGGCGCGTGCAGGGGCTCTTGGAGACGGTCGGCATGAGTCCCGAGCACTACAACCGCTACCCGCACGAGTTCTCCGGCGGCCAGCGCCAGCGGATAGGGGTGGCGCGTGCGCTGGCGCTCGAGCCCAAGCTGCTGGTCGCCGACGAGCCGGTGTCGGCGTTGGACGTGTCGATCCAGGCCCAGGTGCTGAACCTGCTGCGCGACCTGCAGCGCCGGCTCGGCCTGACGCTGCTGTTCATCTCGCACGACCTGTCGGTGGTGCGCTATATGTGCGATCGGATCGCGGTGATGCTGGAGGGAAAGATCGTCGAGCTGGGCCCCGTCGAGCAGATCTTCAGCGCGCCCACCCACCCGTACACCCGTGAGCTGCTCGCATCCGTGCCGGGGGTACGAGCAGATCGGCGTACGATCCACGGGTGAGCGCCGATCTCGCCGCAGAGGCGCAGCAGCTGCTGGCGAAGCTGATCGCCTTCAACACCGTCAACCCCCCGGGCAACGAGCGCCCGGCCCAGGAGTACCTGGCCGACCACCTGGCGAGGGCGGGTTTCGAGTGCGAGCTGCTCGGCGCCCAGCCCGACCGCCCCAACCTTGTGGCCAGGCTGCGCGGCGAGGCCGCTGACGGCCCGACGCTGTGCTACCTGGGCCATGTCGACACCGTGCTGGCCGACCCGCCCGAGTGGACCCATGACCCCTGGTCGGGCGACGTGGCCGACGGCTTCGTGTGGGGTCGCGGGGCGCTTGACATGAAGTCGCAGGTCGCCGCGGAGATCGCGGCGGCGGCACAGCTCGCGCGCTCGGGCTGGCGACCGACGGCCGGGGAGTTGCTGCTGGTGGCGGTCGTCGATGAGGAGACCGGCGGGGAGCTCGGCGCCCAGTGGATCACCGAGACGCATCCCGACAAGGTGCGCTGCGACATGCTCATCAACGAGGGCGGCGGCGCGGTGTTCGAGTATGGAGGCTCGCCCGCCCGGCGCCGCTACGGCGTGTGCTGTGCGGAGAAGGGGGTGTTTCGCTTTGCGCTGAGCACCGATGGCGTGGCCGGTCACGCGTCGATGCCGGGGATGGGCGACAACGCGCTGCTGAAGATGGCCACAGTGCTCGAGCGCCTGGGCGCGCGCCAACCCTCCTACGCTCTGACCGACGAGCCGCGCGCGTTCCTGCGCGGCATCGGCGAGGACCCTGACGATCCCGCCGGCGCAGTCGCGCGTATGCGAGCGAGCGATCCCATGCTGGCGACGATGTTCGAGCCG
>DATNLQ010000277.1:0-8186 GCA_035602785.1 Solirubrobacteraceae bacterium | reverse complement strand
CCCGCCGACGCCGGCGCAGATCCTGGCTGACGATCCCGAACAGCTGCGTGCAGCGGCAGGTCTGTCGCGCGCGAAGGTGGGCTTCCTGCGCTCGCTGGCCGAGCACGTAGTCTCAGGCGAGCTGGAGCTCGAGCGCCTTGACGAGCTGGATGACGAGGCGGTGATCGCGGAGCTGACGGCGGTCAAGGGATTGGGCGTATGGAGCGCGCACATGTTCTTGATGTCCCATCTCCGGCGCCCTGACGTGTTGCCGGTGGGCGACCTGGGCATCCGCCGGGCGATCGAGCGTGCCTACGCTCTGGATGCACTTCCGGCGGCGGCTGAGATGGAACACATCGCGCAGCCGTGGCGCCCCCACCGCACACTGGCCTGCCGCTATCTGTGGCGGTCGCTGCAGAACGAGCCGGGATAGAGCCGGCGCCCACGCCCGAGTAGCGGCGGGGCGCTTCAGCGGGCCAGCTTACTTCTTCTTGCTCGACTTCTTGGCCTTCTTGGCCGGCTTCTTGGTGGTCTTGCTGCTCTTGACCCCTCCGCAGCCGCTGACCGCGATCTTCGTTCTCTGTTCGAGCACGCGACCGTTCTGGGCGACGAGTTTGGTGGGGATCACGAGTTCTTCGGGGACGACCTTGTGAACCTTCTTGGTCACCTCGATGGTGCGTCCCTTGACATGCTCGGCGACTTTCTCCGTCACGATCCCCGGTTTTTCGGGTTTGCACAGGTTGTCGTTGGCGGCCAGAGCCGAGTGCGGTCCTTCTGGCAGGATCAGTTCGAAGACTTCGACCGGCGCATCGGGCACGGATTCGAAGCTCGTCTTGGTGATGCTGTTTTTGATGTCGGTATGCCCGTCAAGCACCAGCGTGATGCCTTCGCCCTGGAGCACGATCTCGATGTCGGGGAACGCGCGGTTGCCGTGGGAGACCAAGTACGCGGGTCCGACGAGCGGGTTCTTGAAGACGGGCGTGTGCACGATCGCGTGGCCGATCTCCGATCCTTCGTCGCAGGCCGCGGGGTTGGCTTCGAAGACGGTGTCGGGGCAGGCTTTCTGGATCGTCGTCAGACGCGAAGGCAGCGCGTAGGGAAGTTCGGTGATCGATTTGGCGACGTTGGCGTAGGCGCCATTCGGGTAGGTGATCTTAACGAACAGGTTCGCTCCGTCGGCTTTGGAGGTGTGCGACGTGGTCGAAGCCGTGAAGACCGGCGCGAAGGGCAGCGACGCGCAGTTGGCCACCTGGAAGGGCGAGGAGACTTCCTCGCTGCCGCCTTCATAGCCCGTCAGCTTGCCGGTGACCTTCATCGGCTCGCAGTTGGTCGGGTTGAACTCGAACTTTTCGCGATTGATGACCACGTTGAGCTCTTTGAGCTGCGAGGGAACGCCTTTGACGAACTTCGGCAGCGAATCGCTGGTGATCGTGGCGGCGGCCGTGTTGGGATCGACGGTGATCGTCGAGCGCACCACCACGTTGCCGAGGTGGAACGGACCGGCGTTCGCCGGCGTGATGTCCACGACGCTGAACGGCGCGCCCTTGTAGGGGCCGGCGAAGTAGACGGTGCCGCCGAGCGTGACGGGGTCGCCGCCCAAGCCCGAGACGGCGGTCGAGTGACCGATTTCGCTTTCCGGCCCGCACGACCATTCCTGTCCCGCGGGCGGTTCCGGGCACTCCTTGACAGAGGCGATCAGCGCGGCCTGCCCGGGCGGAAGGTGCATGGTGATCGATTCCAGCCCCTGCTGGCCGTCGGGACGCCCGATCGAGAGCGTGAACGGAGTGAACGCGTAGGCCTGATTGACGGTCGAGCCGGCTTCGAAGCTGGGGTTGAACGGCAGCGGGTCGCTCGGGCAGTTTTCTGTCGTGTCAAAGGACGCGGACTTGTGGGCGGTCTGCTCGCCCGACGATGAGACGAGCACGGCCGTGGTTTCCTGGTGCCCGCAGAAGGCCGGCGTCGCCTGCGACGCCCGCGGCCCTTCGTAGAGGTCGAATTCGAGCTTATCGAATGGCAACGGAGGCGTGCTCTTGAAGACCGATTCGAGGCGTCCGGTCGACGGATCGATTTTGACTTCACCCGCGAGCTTGACGCGCACACCCGACACGGGATCTTCAGCGATCAGGTAGACGACCAGCGGTGAGGCAAAGGGATTGGTGTCCTGTTCGCCCAGATACACGAAGCCGTTGAGCGGGTTCGGGAGCAGCGGCGTCTGGATGCTGACGTTCGCGAGCTTTGAAGCATCTGGACACGAGACGCCAGCTGACGAGAACTGCTGTTCGCCGATGTCGCTTTCCAGCGTGTTGCCGGTGTCCGAGGCCGATCGTGAAAAGCCGGAGGCGCCCACCGAGCACGAGGCGAGACCGTTGGCGGCGCCGGGGTTGGCCTGCACGCCTTCGGGCAGCGTCACCCTGGTTTCCCTGACATCGGCGGCCGCCAGCCCCCCCGCAGCTAGGATGCCGCCCTGTTCAAATTCAACGTCAGCGTCCAATCCTGTTGGCGTATTGGCCGCGTGCTTCCCGGGTTCCAGGCTGAATCCCGGTGTGAACTGCAGTTTTTCGCAGCCGCTCAGCAGCGGCATCGAGTAGCTCGCCGCCAATTTCTGCTCCGGCTGCTTGCCTTCCCTTTCGGCGATCGTAGGCCATGGAGTGCCTTCGACCGTAGCTTCCTGCGCCTGGCCACACGTGGTCGGGAGTGTCAGGAAGGCTGATTGCGCCTGCGGCGTTTCTTCTTCGGGGCATTCCTCGCTCTTGAGCGGGGGCGCTTCACCTTCGTGGTGCTCGTAGAAGCCCGCGTCAATGCATTCCCACCCTCTGGAGTTGTCGTGCTGTTCGGCGCCGGGCACACCCCAGACGGTCACGATGCTGGCAAGCACTTCGACGGTCGTGGAAGCGTTCTCGATACTGACCGTAGCGCCGTAGTTTTCCCCGGTGCGCACGGATGTGTCCATGAACACCGGAACGCTGGCGGTCTCGAAGCCGAACCGCGCCGGCTCGCCCTGCTGTGGCTTCAGGTTGAACACTGGGACCGTGCGGGTCTGGAAGCCGAAGTCTGGTGTAAAGAAGGTGACGCTTGCTACCCCCACCGCACTGTCGGCTTCGCATGCGTTCAAGTTGCCTTGCAGACCGCCGTTCGTGGCCTGGGTGAATGCCTCGGTTGGGCACTGCGGAACGGCTGTCGCGTCGGCCAGCAGTCCGGGCGGGATCTGGACGTTGAGGTCTCTCACCAACGCAGCCGCGCTTGGGTGTTCGCCGCCTATTTTCTGCCCTTCTTTGTCCTTCACAACCGGAACATATCCCTGGTTGAAGTCGAGCGTGGTCGTAAGCTGGAAGGGGTGTTCGCCAGCCTGAGTGGCAGGCGAGCCATTTTCGTTTTCCGCCTTGAATTCGAATTTTTCGGCTCCAAACGGGACGGGAGCGCCCGTGTCGCCGATCGACAGTTTTTGCGTCTGCGCTGTGGCGGGCGCGCCGCCTTCGACTTTCACCTGATTGACGGTCTTGTCCGGTTCAGACGGCGTGTTTGCTTCAGGCGCGTTGCTGCCGGATTCCACCCTCACGGTGATGATGACTTCGATGCGGTCGTACGGCGGGATTTCCACGCGTGCTGGGAGGTGCGCGCTGCCGAGTTTGTCTTCGGTTTTGGTCCACGTGCAGCTGAGCACCGGTTCGGTGACCGGACGGCAGTCTTCCGGCTGCAATTCGACAACATCGCCTTCGCGCAGTGTGATGGCGGTCGCCACGATTCCCGCGGGCAGCTTGTCACTGATCGTGATAGGCCCGGGAGCGCTCCCGTCGCCGAGGTTGACGGCGGAGACCCTGATCTGCGCTTCCTGTTCTCCGGGCTCGAGAACCGATGGCGCGGAGCGTGATTCCAGCTGCCAGTGTGGTGAACGTTTGACGTTCGTCTGGGCCAACGCCGGCCGAGCCAATGGCACGAGCGCCACAGTCAGCGCGAGCGCGAGCGCAGCCAGCACGCGCCTGGCACCGACCGACCCAACGTGCGACGCCCTCGCACTCATCGCGAGCCCTCCTTGGCCGAGCCGCTACGCCTGGACGACCTCGCCTTCTTGGCCGACTTAGACCCATACCTCTTTCTCGCTTGCCTTTCGCATGCGACCCGCTTTTTCTTATTCTGCTTCTTCTTGCAGCTCTTCAGCGCCGCCGCGAGCAGCTGCGCCCGCGTAGGCGGCTTTTTGACGCTGGTGAACGGCAGCGCCTGCTGGGCCGGCACGACGTTGCCCGAACCCGAGAACGTCGTGCTGCTGGGCGCGGCGAAGGTGGGTGACGTCGGTGGCGCCCCATGGCATTCTTCTCCGTGACAGGGCGCAGCCGGTGGCGGCGCCGGTGCCGGGCAGTTCGATTCGCAAACGTGTGCGTCGTAGACAGAGAAGTTCGCTTCGGCTCCCTTCACGAGCTGGGCCGAGGTGAGGAAGAACACATCGCTTCCGCTTTCGCTCGCGTCGAGGAAGTCCGATTCCTGTTCAGACGTGCCGGAGGAGATCAGCGATATGCAGCCGTTGGACTTCGAGCTGAACGTCGGGCTGGCTTCGGTGCAGTTGCCGGTTTCGGGGGACTCGTACTCGTAGACGTCCTCCTTGCCGTTGGTGTCCTGCGGCACGAGCGCGTCGGAGCTATTGAAGTACAGTCGGCCGTCGTCCAGCAAGTAGCGGTTTTGGTACATCGCGCTTTCTCGCGTTTGCGTGTCCCAACCCGGTACCGAGCCGGCGAGCCAGGGGTCGTCGTCGACCTGCGCGTTCGCCCAGATTTCTGGGCGGTCGATCAGCAGTCCTGGTCCTTCGTCGTTTCCGAGTGATTGGTCGAAGACGCCAAGCGGGCGCTGGCCGCTGGGGTTGCACGATGCACAGACAAGGCGATTCGCCTGCGCATCGTAGAGGTAGACCTCCTCGTCGGGCTGGTCGCTGTTGACGTCTCGGTTGTCGTAGCCCGTCAGGCTGCGCTCGGACATGAACGCCAGATAGCGTCCGTTGGGCGAGACACGTGCGGTCAGACGGCCAAGATCGCCTTTGCTCGCTTCGAAGTCGGGAGAGTCGAGGTCTGAGATGCGCGCGATGAAGGTCGTCTTGAACACTCCCGGCGCTTCGCGCGTGCTCAGGTAGAGGTTGCACGTCGCGTCGAGCGGCTGGATCAGGGCCGCGCCTTCGTTGTGGTTGGGACAGCCGCCCGGCGTTGCTTTTTCGCCCTCCGAGTTTGCGGCGCTAGTCAGCACGCCGTTGGCGACGAAGTACACCCGCGAGGCGTCCGCTTCGGTGGCGCCGAGGACGGTCCCCAACACGCGTGCCTGTTCGCCTCCGTGGCGGGGCGTGAGGTCGCTGAGGGCGCAGCTCGCCGTTTCGGAGATTTCACACTCGTAGAGGTCGGCCTTGCGCTCTTCCTCCTGCAGTGCTTCTTCGGCTCCCGATTCTTCAGTCAACGGCCTCGAGTCGGTGAACAGCACCGTCGATCCGTCAACGCTGGCCGTCATGAACTTCGCTTCTCCAGTAAATGCAGTGTTTTCGACTTGCTTGTGCACGCCCGCCTTGGGTTGGTCGAGGCGGATCGTCTGTTCTTTCGCGGTGTCGCGCATATAGAGGTGAGGTTCTGTCGATTCGTCTTTTTCTGACCCTTCGAGCAGTACGGAGCTCCAAAAGACTCGCAAGCCATTGTTGGAGATGGCATGACTGGTGTTGTTTGCGACGTTTCCGCCCACCTCGCCGAGTTCGGTCCTGCCGGTTGACAACTTCCCATCCGGAAGTTCGTTGATCAGCTGCAGCTTTCCTTCGTGTCCACCTTCCGCGTCGTCTTGCTCGTGCCACTCATACAGGTCCCTCGAGTTCGGCGCCACCGATGACAGAAGCGGGACTTCGGCAGATAGGACGACATGGCTGAGGTCAGGCGTCGCAGCCCGGATCGACACCTTGGTGGTCGGCGAGCCGAATCCAACGCCCGTCGTGTCGTCCTGGTGTGTGAGGAGCGCCAGGTAGCCGGCGTTGCCCATCGTCTTGCCGTTCTGCTGCGCCACGCCATATGCCAGCGAGTTGGATTCTTCGGCGCTGTCCGGTTCCTGTGTCAGCGGCGGGCCCGGCCCGTCGACGCGAAGGTACGGGGTCTTTTCCTGTTCTTCGTTTGCCTCGGTCGGGGGTGCGAGGGGCGGCTGCGCCAGCGCGCTGACTTCCTTTTCGCCGGGGAACGGGAAGACCAGGCTGAGCGACAGGTTCTTGGAGAACAGCCGGTATTCGTTGACGACCAACCCCAGGTTCTCCGATGTTTCGTTGGGCGTCACGATGTCCTGGGAGGCCCATCCGCCGCCGGGCTTGCGCGTGGACAGCACCTGGGTGATTTCGGGATTGCGGTTGCCCTCGGGGGGTTCTTCCTTGGGATGCCCTTCGATGGGCGCATCGGCGACGTAGGAGATCGCTTCGCCATTCGCGGCAGCCTGTAGAGCGCCGCCTTCCAGGCGGATGGGCTCGACTGCGGCGCCTGACGCATTGGCTGGGGACACGAGTTCCCACTGCCGATCGTCGGGAAGTACCGCTTCGCCCGCCGCACCGGACGTGGTGAACGTCCCTTCTTCGCTGTCGACCTTGACCCCGCCGGCCTGGCTGGCGATCACCAGGAAATGGTATTCCGTGCCCGGCTGCAGGCTCGTCAGCGCCACGCTTGCGGGCTGGTTGGTGAAGCCAGCGCCGAGACTGGCGGCTGGAATGGGCGCCTCGCACGCGGCGCTGGGAGGTTCTGCGCAGTTGACCGGCGCCGTCGTCCCATACTGGAAGGTGTAGGTGGTTTCGTTGTCGCCGGGGTCGATCACGGCGTTCAACTGCGCCGATCGCGAGGTGACTTTCGAGGCCGACACTTCTTCGATTTTCGGCTGGCCCTTGCCTTCGCGGAGGAACACGTCGACGGTCTTGGCGCCGGCATCCACGACAAACACTTCCCCGGTCATCGAGTCGACGGCGACGCCGCTGCCTTCCTGCAGGCCCTTGAACGCGCCTTCTTCAGAGCCGAAGCGCTGGATCAGCTTGCCTTCGGCATCGACGGCGGCGATGCTCTTGCCGGCGTCGAGGTAGACGTCGTTGGCGAACGAGCCTTCGCCGGTGAGGTCCACCGCGACGCCCGACGCGGCTTCGGGCAGCAGTTCCGGGGAGAGGTCCGCCACGCTATCGCTCAGTTCTCCGTTTTCGAGTTCCTGCTGGACGCTGAGCTTGGCGACGGTGCACGGGCCCTTGGCGCAGTTGGCTTCTTTGAGTTCTTCCGTTACCACTTCTTTGTGCACTTCTAGTTCGAGCTCGGCTTCCACTTCTCCGTGCGTCACGTACATGTGTTCGCCGCTGGAGTCGACCGCGAATCCCGATGCGATGAACGATCCTGCACGGAGTTCGCTGACCACTTCGAACGGTTCAGGTTCAGTGATGAACTTGTTGGGCAGACCCCCGGTGAAGCGATCGATGTTGCCCTGTTCGCCCTGCTCGATCCACAGCTCGCCGTTGGGAGTAACCGCAAGCCCGTTCACTTTTCCAAGTGGTTCCCCGGCTACCTTGGTGAGCTTTGTGATCTGTGTGCCTTCCTTGGTGAACTTGAACACGGTGCCCTTGAAGACTTCCGCCGCCGGGACACGGACGCTGCTCGCTACGTACACGTCGCCTTTCGATTCGTCACTCGAGTTGTCCACGGCGATGCTTTCCGGCGATGGGACTTCAAAGGACTTGACGAACGTGCACGGTTCGGTCGCGGGACCACCGCACAGGAAGCGGTCCACGCGGTTCTTGGCGCGATCGACGACATACACTTCGTGGCTCGCTTCGTCTACCGCGATGCCGGCGGGGCTCGATAGTTCGGCTTTGGCCGCGGCTTCGCCAAACGAATAGCCGAAGACGTGTCCTCGCTGGGTCAGAGCGACGGCTGGCGAGCACGACAGCGCAAGCGCGACGACAACCGTGCCTAGCGCGGCCAGCGACGCACGCCACCCACCATGGACACCCCGAAAAGCGCTCGCGCTGTCTCTAGTCAACCCCACTCCCATCGCCCTCGTGTCCCGTCCTTGGTTGATCCGATCCATTCGCGCTGCTCCCCTCGAACACAAGTGTATACGAGGGCGTCGGCTTGTCAAGCGTCAACCGCACGACAGACACTCCACGTCCGCGTCCCATCAAGCCATGTGCATCGGGGAACGACATGCTGTCCTCCGAGGCCCACCCCCTACACGCGAGAAAG
>DATNLQ010000255.1:0-4715 GCA_035602785.1 Solirubrobacteraceae bacterium | reverse complement strand
AGGGCTACGCGCTGTCCAAGCCGCTGCCCGCCGCCGAGCTCGAGGGCTTGCTGCGCGCCGAGCCGGTGCCCACCCACGCGGCTGTGCAGCCGCCGGACAACATGCACGCCAATGGCTCGGCTCCACGCCCCACGCGCATCGGCGACGGCGCAGGGGCGCTCGAGCACGTGCCCGAGGCGCTGCGCGACCTGGCCGCGCTGAAGCGCTCGCATCCGATGATGGACGCGGTGATCGACGAGATCGACGGGCGCATGATCCGCGTCGGCTCGCAGTGGCTGGCGGACTTCGCGTCCTGCAACTACCTCGGCTTCGATCTGGACCGCGAGATCATCGAGTCGGTGCCCGCCTACCTGGACGCGTGGGGCACGCACCCGAGCTGGTCGCGCCTGCTGGGCAGCCCGGCGCCGTACGAGCAGATCGAGGAGCAGCTCACAGCGCTGCTGGTCAGTCCCGACTCGCTGGTGCTGCCCACGATCACGCACATCCACATGTCGGTCATCCCCGCGCTGGCTGGTGCTGGCACGACGATCTTCCTGGACGCGCGCTCGCACAAGACGATCTTCGACGGCTGCCAGATGGCCCAGGCGCGCGGCGCGCAGGTCAAGCGTTTCCGCTTCGAAGACCCCCAGCACCTGGACCAGCTGCTGCGCGCCGAGCGCGGCGCGACGGCGCTGGTCTGCATGGACGGGGTCAACAGCATGACCGGCAACGCGCCCGACCTGGCGGCCTTCGCGCGGGTGGCGCGCGAGCACGGCGCGCTTCTGTACGTGGACGACGCGCACGGCTTCGGCGTGATCGGCGAGCGTGGCCCCGCCGAGCGCTGCCCTTATGGCATGCGCGGAAACGGCATCGTGCGCTACTCCGGCGAGAGCTACGAGAACATGGTGCTGGTCGGCGGCTTCTCCAAGGCCTACTCCTCGCTGCTGGCGTTCATCGCCTGCCCCACCGACACCAAGGAGATGCTCAAGGTGCTCGCGCCCCCGTACCTTTACTCGGGACCGTCGCCGGTGGCCTCGCTGGCGACCGTGCTGGCGGGCCTGGACGTCAACGAGCGCCGCGGCGACGTTCTGCGCGAGACCCTGCACGGGCATACCACCCGCGTGCTGGAGTGCCTGGCGCGCCTGGGCGTGGCCACCCCCAACCACTCGGGGCTGCCGATCGTCGAGATCCCGCTGCGCGATCACGAGCGCATCGCGCAGGTCGGACAGCTGCTGTTTGACCGCGGTGTGTACGTCACGCTCGCCGCCTACCCGCTGGTCCCCCGCGACGAGGTCGGCTTTCGCGTGCAGCTGACCGCCGCCAACACCGACGCGCAGATCGACACGCTGATCACGGCGCTCGAGGAGCTCTGCGAGCTGGGCGAGCTGCGGTCTGCACAGCCGCACAGCGCCGTGGAACACGAAGCCGGCGCCAGGCAACACCAGACCAGCGGCGTACAACGCAAGACCAGCGGCAGGCGACGCCAGACCAGCGGCACGCAAGCGCCGTGATCGGCCGCTACCGCGCGCTGTTCTCCGTACCGGAGTTCAGCAGGCTGCTGTTCAGCTCCGTGCTGGGCCGCCTCCCCTCGGGCATGTTCTCGCTGGCGATCCTGCTGTTCGTGCACGCACGCACCAGCTCGTTCCTGGCGGCCGGCGTGGCCGTGGGGGCGTTCGCGCTGGCCGGCGCCGCTACCGGGCCGCCGCTGGGCGCGCTCGTGGATCGCATCGGCCAGCGGCGTGTGCTGCTGACGACCGCGGCCGGCCAGGCGGCGCTGCTGGGCGCCCTGGTCGCTGTCGGTGGCCTCGGCTCGCCCACCGCAGTTATCGTCGCGCTGGCGGCTCTGTGCGGTTCGCTGCAGCCGCCGATCGCCGGCTGTGTGCGTGCGCTGTGGTCGACGCTAGCCGTCGACGAGCAGGCCCTGGAGACGGCCTACGCGCTGGACGCGACCGCGCAAGAGGTCATCTGGACGCTCGGGCCACTGCTGGTCGGTGTGGCCGCGGCGCTTGCCTCGCCGGCAGCAGCGGTGCTGGTGTGCGCGGCCGTAACGCTCGGCGGGACGGTCTTCTTTGCAACCTCGCAGCTGTCCAGCGGCTGGCGTCCAGCCCCGCGCGAGGGATCGCGTGGGGCGCTTGGCGCCAGCGGCCTGCGTGCGCTGCTGGGCACGGTGCTGTTCGCGGGCGTGGTCATCGGCGCGGTCGAGGTGGGGCTGCCTGCGCTGGCCGTAGACGCCGGCTCGCGCTGGGCCGCAGGGCCGCTGCTGGCGCTGTTCAGCCTCGGCAGCATGGCGGGTGGGCTGGCGTACTCGGCCAAGAGCTGGAGCATGCCCATGGGGCTGCGCTACCGCACGATGCTGGCGGGGATGGCCATCGCGGTCGCGCCGCTGATCGCCGTGCACTCGCTGGGCGCCGCATTTCTGCTCAGCGTGCTCGCCGGCCTGGGGATCGCGCCGATGCTCTCCTCGCAGTTCTCGCTCGTGGGCGCGCTCGCCGCGCCCGGCACCTCGACCGAGGCCTTCGCATGGCACCGCGCCGCCACGATCGCCGGCATGGCGGCCGGATCCGCCTTGGGGGGGTCGTTGATTGGCGCGCGCGGCGCGCAGGGGGCGTTTGCGCTGGGCTGCTTGAGCGTGGTGCTGGCGTGGATGCTGGCGGCGCTGTGGCGCTGGCGCTTGGACCCGGATGCAAGGCCCGCAGAGGAGCTTGCACTTCCGACGCAGGCCGCCCGCACATGATGCCGCTATCGGTCGGGTAGGCAGGACGCGCCTGGTGTCGCGCGGCTGTTGCCGACTGGCGCTGGCACGTCGAACATACACTCGTCCATCGGGCACTCAAACGAGCCGAGGAGGCGGGCCTTTACAGGAGCGCCT
The DNA here is from genome assembly GCA_035602785.1 of Solirubrobacteraceae bacterium. GTDB lineage: Bacteria > Actinomycetota > Thermoleophilia > Solirubrobacterales > Solirubrobacteraceae > Palsa-744. Next base: position 1,867 of record DATNLQ010000255.1, on the reverse strand, counting down.
CGAAACAGGTCAACCGGGCGAACTTCGAGGAGCTGATGACGCATGCGGCGCGGTTCATCGCGCCGGTGCGCGGTCTAAAACACGCCCCCACGACGCAGAAAACGCTCCACAACTTTGAAACCTCTCAATTTGCGGGGTTTCTGCTAGCGGGGGACCCAGGAATCGAACCTGGCGTTGCGGTTTTGGAGTTTTGGAGCCCACCTTGTTACGCAGGAGAAGCCCGAAACATTGGGATCTCAAGCATCGGCGCGAGCGTAGGGACCGTCGTAGGGACCGAGATCACTGTCGTCTCGCGGCATCCAGCCCGACACGCTCATGGTCCGCTCCCAGGCCATTCGGCGAACATTTGGAGGATGCCAACGAGCTTGCGGCGCGCCCCTTGGTACCACACGCCGCCGTTGACTTCGCGCCACGGCTCGCACCTGACGCAGGTTCTCGTCGCCGGCCCTTATTGACGCGAACCCGGGACAGGCCATGACCTCCTGCTGCGCCACGCGCCCTGACTACGTGATCGGCGCTGTCCATGCTGCCGACCAGGTGCTCGGCCCGACCTTGCCGTCGACCGCCAGGCCGACCTGCGCTTGAAAGCTGCGTGCCACCCGCTCGCTCGCCGGGCCGAACTTGCCGTCCGGATCGATCGTCCAGCCGCGGTCGCGCATCCGGCTCTGCCATCTTCGAACGCTCTCCGTGTCGGCGCTGGCGCCGGAATGGCACTTCGCGGTCTGGTCCGGCACGCCCAGGTAGTTGTCGCCCGGGTACGGGAACGCCGGTGGCCCAGCTGCTGGCGCCGCTGCGGCCCGCATCTGCCCTCCCGGTCCCGGGTCGGCACCGGAATACGGGCCCGTGTAGCACACGTGCCACCACTCGTTCGGCGCCTCCGTCTTGGACCAGCCGTATCTCTTTCCGATCCGGTCGACCAGCGTGCGCATCTTGGGTGTCGCCAGGTCGACGGCGTGGCCGAGTCCGTGATTGGACGTTCCCGGTCTCGCGGCGAGGTTGCCCTTGCCTGACCGGTAGAGGTTCCAGTAATACACCTGGCGGTCGTACGTGCGGTAGCTGCTGTCCCGGCCGGTCGGGCGCAGCTCTGTGCCGAGCCTGCGGGCCTCGACGTTCATCGCGTTCCAAGCCGCGGCAGCGGCCTTCGCGAGTTGGCCTCCGGCGATTGGAGCAAGTTGATCGGAGGTGAGCCGACCGTTCTCTGCCATCTCTGCCTCTCGTCAGCACGCCGAGAGCATGATCAGCTCGACGCGACCGCAATTACACTCACACATATTCTACCCCTGCCATGCGCATATGCAACCGCTGTCTCCATCTATTTCTCGCTCGCACGTCTTGACCGACTCGCGGCTAAGAGGTAAAATCTCTCACGTCATGAAAGTGTCCCCGGAACTCATCAACGCTGTCGCTCGGTGGGAGGGCGGCCGCGCCAAGGACGGGCTGTTTCACCCCTACCGCGACAGCGCGGGCGTGTGGACGATCGGTTTCGGGCATACGGCCGGTGTCTCTGCTCAGAGTTCGCCCTGGACCTTGAAGCAGGCGCAGGCTGCGCTCAGCCAGGAGCTGAACGACAGATATCTGCCGGCGATCGTCAAGCGCGGCCTGCCGCTCGACCAGAAGCAGCTCGACGCGCTCGCCTCGTTCGTCTACAACCTCGGCGTCGGTACGCTCGATGCCGGCCGATCCATCGGCGATGCGCTTCGCAGCCGCGATTGGCGACGCGCGGCCGCTGACGCGATGCTGCTATACGACCACGCTGGCGCAAAGAAACTGCCGGGACTGACCAGGCGCCGTCAATGGGAGCGCCAGCTGTTCCTCGGCGGCACCTACGACCATTGACGGCGCCCGCGTAGTGGACGGCGCCCGCGTA
>DATNLQ010000246.1:0-14068 GCA_035602785.1 Solirubrobacteraceae bacterium | reverse complement strand
GCGCGTCGCAGACGGAGTCGGCGATCTACTTCGAAGAGCTGGGCCGGGCGCGGGTGCCGTTTGCGGCGAACACGCTGGGCCTGCTGCTGGGCGGTCCGACGCTGATGGTGTGGGGTACGCCCGAGCAGAAGGAGCGCTACCTGTCGCCGATCCTGTCGGCGGAGGAGATCTGGTGCCAGGGCTTCTCCGAGCCGGATGCGGGGTCGGATCTGGCCTCGCTGAAGACACGGGCGGTGAAGGACGGAGACGAATGGGTGGTGACGGGCCAGAAGGTGTGGACGAGCGGCGCGCAGTACTCCAAGTGGTGCATGCTGGTGGCGCGCACGGACTCGGAGGTGGCCAAGCACAAGGGCCTGACGTACTTCCTCATGGACATGGAGCAGGAGGCTGTGCAGATCCGCCCGCTGCGCCAGATCACGGGCGAGGCGGAGTTCAACGAGCTGTTCATCGAGGAGGCGCGCATACCGGATGCGAACGTGGTGGGCGGCGTTGGCAACGGCTGGAAGGTGGCGTTGACGACGCTGATGAACGAGCGCGCAGGCCTGGGCTTCGCGCTGCAGATCCGCCTGCGCCAACTGCTCGACGACGTGATCCAGGCGGCCGGCGAGAAGGGCCTGCTGGAGAACGCGCTGTACGCGGACAAGATCGCAGACCTGCACGTGCGCTGCGAGACGATCCGCCTGCTGGCCTGGAAGGGCCTGACCGACGCGGAGCGCTACGGCCAACCGGGCCCGGAGGGCTCGCTGGTCAAGTGGCTGTGGTCTGACACCAACCAGCGTGCGACACAGCTGGCCGCAGACGTGATCGGGCCCGAAGCGCTGACGTCGGGAACGAGCTGGAGCTATGAGCTGATGCGCGCGCGCGGCAACACGATCGAGGGAGGCACGACGGAGGTGCTCAAGAACATCGTGGCCGAGCGCGTGCTTGGCCTACCGCGCCTGAAGGTGGCCGTGTGATGGGTTTTGATTTTTATGGGCTGCGCCCTTCGGGCTCCGCTGGCGGGGTCGCGTAGATCATGGACTTCGGCCTGACAGACGACCAGCGCGACATCCAGCGCACGGCGCGAGACCTGCTGTCCGAGCGCTCGACGTTTGCGCGCGTGCGCGAGCACGCGGAGGCGCGCACGACTGACAAGGCGCTGTGGCGTGAGCTGTGCGAGCTGGGCTGGCCGGGCATCGCGATCTCTGAGGACAACGGAGGTCAGGGCCTGGGCACGATCGAGCTGTCGATCCTGTGCGAGGAGCTGGGCCGCTCGCTGGCGCCGGTTCCCTTCCTGGCAAGCACGATGGCGGCGTGCGTGATCGAGCAGGCGGGCACCCCCGAGCAGCGCGAGCGCTGGCTGCCGGGCCTGGCGTCGGGCGAGACGATCGGCGCGCTGGCGAGCGCGACCGACGGCACCGCGGAGCTGGTGGTGAGCGGCGCTGAGGCGGGCGTGATCGTGCTGGTGGAAGACGACGGCTCAGGACGCCTGGTAACACCGGATGAGGCGGAAGTGAGCGCGATCCAGACAATCGACCCGACCCGCTCGGCGGCGCGCGTGAGCGCAGGGGAATGGAGTCCCACCCACCCGCAGGCGCTGGAGGACGGCTGCCCGGGCCTTGGCCGCGCGCTGGTGGCGGTCAGCTCGGAGCTCGTGGGCGTATCGGAGCGGGCGCTTGAGATGACGGTGGAGTACGTCAAGGACCGCAAGCAGTTCGGCGTGCCGGTGGGCGCCTACCAGGCGGTGTCGCATCGCTGCGCGCAGATGCTGCTGGACACCGAGAGGGCGCGTTCGGCCACCGCACAGGCGGCGTGGAGCGCAGACGCCAACCCGGACGGCCTGGCGGAAGCGGCGGCGATGGCCAAGGCGGCCGCGTCGGACGCCGGGCGCGAGGTGACCGCCAGCGCGATCCAGGCGCACGGTGGCATCGGCTTCACCTGGGAGGCGGACGTGCACTGGCTGTACAAGCGCACGCAGATCGACTCGGTGCTGCTGGGCGGCTCGAGCCGCCACCGCGCGCGCCTGGCGAGCATCCTCGCCGACCGCGTCGCGGCTTCGGCCACCGCCTGAGCCTCGATTCCATCGTCCAAGCGGCCGTTGCATCGCTCCAGCTTGGGCGCGATCGCGCCGACCATAGGGTCGTATGGGTACACGACTGTTTCTGTGTCATCAACCGCGGCGGATCCAGCTGCGATGAGCCACGGGCCGGCCCAGGCGCCCTCCCCCATGCCGACCGCGACGGACGGGCTCGGCGACGTGTTCGAGCGCGAGCACGAGGAGCACCTGGACGCGGATGTGCTCGAGGCCGCGCTGCAGTCGCTCGTGAGCACGTTTCCCGACGCGCCGATGTGTGCTTTTCGCGACGACGGCGTGATGGTGGCGATGCCCGACTCGGTGGCCCTGCAGCGCAATCGCGTGCTCGAGGCGCGCTCGGGCCTGGACCTGATCGTGACCGACGAGGCTGCGCTGGCCGGCTGGGACCGGCTGCTCAGGCAGGGCGCGGCCAAATGGCCGGTGCACCCGACAAGCCAACCGGACATCACGCTGCTCACGTATGGGCTGGACCTGCGCGAGACGCACAGCGTGCTCGTGACGTTGAGCGTGTTCGCATCGGGCGACTCGGCGGACGAGCCGCCGCCGACGCTGGAGATGCCCGACGTGACACCGCGCTTTGCGACGCTGTGCAAGGACCCCCGCAGCGTGATCGTCAAGGCCGACGAGGCGACCACGCGCATTCTCGGCTGGAGTGCGCAGGAGCTGGAGGGACACCGCTCGCTGGAGATCATCCATCCCGACGACCACGCGCTGGCGATCGACAACTGGATGCAGATGCTCGCCGCGCCCGGGCCTGGCCGCCGCGTACGCCTGCGCCACCAGCGCAGCGACGGGTCGTGGGTGTGGCTGGAGGTGACCAACCACAACCTGCTGGCGCATCCCGAGCACAAGTGCGTGGTCAGCGAGATGGTCGACATCTCCGAGGAGATGGCCGCGCTGGAACTGGTCGACCGGCTGGCCGAGGCGGTGCCGGTTGGGCTCTTTCAGGTCGACTCGGAGCGTCGCATCGTCTACACCAACGACCGCCTGCACGAGATCCTCGGCGTGGCACGCGCCGAGACCGCCCAAGAGCAGCTGGCGACCGTCTCAGATGCCCACAGGCCGATGCTCGAGCAGGCCTTGGACGACGCCCTGGGCGAGGGCCTGGCGGCGGACATCGAGATCGAGCTGTGCCTGGCGCCGGACGACGAGGTGCGCTTCTGCACGGTCAGCCTGCGCGTGCTCGGCACCAGCGACGGCGCAATCGGCGGCGCGATCGCGTGCGTGACCGACATCACCGACAGCGCGCGCATGCGCGACGAGCTCCAGCGACGGGCGACGCGCGACGAGCTGACCGGCTGCCACAACCGCGCGTCGATCGTGCGCGCGCTGGAGGAGCACGTTGCCTGTGGCGAACGCGCGGCCGAACGCGCGGTGGTGTTCGTGGACGTCGACCGCTTCAAGACGGTCAACGACCGCTACGGTCACGCGGCGGGCGACGAGCTGCTGAGCATCGTCGCCCAGCGCCTGCGCAGCGCGGTGCGCCAGGAGGACATGGTCGGGCGCATCGGCGGTGATGAGTTCTTGGTGCTGTGCCCGGGCATCGGCGGCCCCGACGAGGCTCTGCGACTGGCCGAACGCCTGGCGCTGGCGCAGGGCAAGGACGTGTGCCTGGCCAAGGGCAGCATCGCGCTGCGGCTGAGCATCGGCGTGGCCTGGTCCAGCGGCGAAGACGCAGACGCCGACGAGCTGGTCGCCCAGGCCGACCATGCGATGTACGAGTCAAAGCGCGAGGGAGCGGGGCGCCCCAAGCTCGCGCAGCCCAGCCCGACGCTGTAGCTTCGTCTACGCCCCCTGCTGGGAGACCTCCGGGCGCGCGGCCGGCGTGTTGGCCTGGGCCCACGCGATGATGGCGGCGCTGCCGTTGACCGTCGAGCCGTCGGGCAGCGCGAGCACGGGCAGCTTCTCCTGGCCGCTCATTTCCTTCAGCTCGGGCCTGCGACCCTTGGTGAACAGGCCGAAGGGGATGCCTTTGCCATAGACCTGCTTGTCGAAGTCGTGGCCGGCGTCGCGCAGGGCTCGCTGGGCACGGCGACAGGCGTGCGGCGACGGACCGCCCTCGTCGATGTGGCAGACATACAGGGTTGCCTTGTCGGGCATGTGAGACCTCCGGGGTTCGCGCAGCGATCGCTGCAGATGCAGGTTAACCGGTCTACCGTCCGGCCGGCTCGAGCAGCTGCGTCCGTCGAGATAGGCTGCAGTGGACAGCGAGCGGAGAGGGAGGTTTGATGGTCGAGCCGTTGCCCCGGGGGCGCAACCCGTTTGGCGAAAGCGCAGTGCAGCGCGACGGCGCGGGCGTGGCGCGCTACGTCGATCGGCCTGCGTCGCTGGTGCACATGCTGCGCGCGAGCGTCGAGCGCGACGCCGGAGCGACGGCGGTGCTGGAGGTGGGCGCCGACAACGAGATCAGCTACGGTCAGCTGTGGGATCGCTCGGCGCTCGTGGCCGGTGGCCTGGCCGACGCGGGCGTGAAGCGCGGCGACCGCGTGGCGATCCGCCTGGGCAACGGCATCGACTGGGTGCTCGCGTTCTTCGGCGCGCAGCTGCTCGGCGCGGTGGTCGTGCCCGTGAACACCCGCTTCACCGAGCAGGAGGTCGCCTACGTAGTGCAGGACTCCGGCGCCGTGTACACGTTCGCGCCCGGCTTGGCGCTGCCCGACGGGCGCGCCACGGTCGTCGAGGACCTGACGCCCGGCGATCTTGCGGCGATCTTCTACACGAGCGGCACGACGGGCTTTCCCAAGGGCGCGATGACCACCCATGGCAACTTCCTGACCAACAGCGAGAACGCGTTTCGCTGCCTGTCCGCAGACCGCGCCGACGGGCCGTCGATGTCCACCCTGGTGTCCGTGCCGCTGTTTCACGTGACCGGCTGCAACACCCAGCTGATCACCATGCTGGAGCTCGGCGGGCGCCTGGAGATCCTGTCGGGCCCGCTGGACTTCGACGGCATCTTCCAGGCGGTGGGCGAGCACGCGGTCAACCAGCTGGTGTCGGTGCCCGCGATCTTCCACGCGCTCGTCCACCACCCGAGCTTCGCGCAGCTGGACGTCAGCCGCGTGCAATGGGTCTCCTACGGCGGCGCGCCGATCGCCGAGAGCCTCGTGCATCGGCTCAAGGACGCCTTCCCCCACGCGCGCGTGGGCAACGGCTTCGGACTGACAGAGACCTCCTCGCTGACGTCGTTCCTACCCCACGAGGAGGCCGAGGCGCACGCCGACTCGGTCGGGTTTGCGATGCCCGTGGTCGACCTGGCGCTCGACGAAGCCGATCCGCAGACCGGTGTGGGCGAGCTGCTGGTGCGCGGGCCGAACGTGGTGGCGGGCTACTGGAACAAGCCGCAGGCCAGCGCGGAGACGTTCGTGGACGGCTGGCTGCACACGGGCGACCTGGCGCGCGTGGATGACGACGGCCTGCTGTACATCGTGGACCGGCTCAAGGACATGATCAACCGCGGCGGCGAGAACGTGTACTCGATCGAGGTCGAAAACGTGCTCGCGGGCGCGCCCGGCGTGGGCGAGGCGGCGGTGGTGGCGGTGCCCGACGAGATGATGGGAGAGAAGGTCGGCGCGGTGATCGTGCCGAGCGCCGGGCAGGCGCTCGACGTCGCTGCGGTGATCGATTACACGCGCGAGCACCTGGCCGACTTCAAGGTGCCCCAGTATGTGGCCGTGCGCGAGCAGCCGCTGCCGCGCAACCCGGGCGGCAAGCTGCTCAAGACGCAACTGCGCAAGGACACCGATTGGGGCAAGCCGCTGCGTTAGGGCCGCGCGCCGGCGCGCGAGCTTGGGCACAACAGACAACGACGGTCGGGCGAGGGAGATCAGATGGCAAAAGTGCAGACAGTGCAGGGAGCCGTCGAGGCGGACGAGCTGGGGGTGACGCTGGTGCACGAGCACGTGCGCTTTCGCGACGAGGCCGTGGCGGCGCAGTGGCCGGGGCGCTACGACGACGAGCTGGAGCTCGACGCGGCGCTGGTGGCGGTCAACGCGGCCAAGGACAAGGGCGTGCAGACGATCGTCGATCCCACGGCGATGTTCGGCGGGCGCGACGTGCGCTTCATGAAGCGCGTGGCCGACGAAACCGACGTGCGGATCGTGGCGTGCACGGGCATCTACAGCTATGACTACCTGCCCCACTACTTCGCCAACCGCGACGTTGACACGATGGCCGACCACTTCGTCGAGGACATCGAGTTCGGCATCCAGGGCACGGAGATCAAGGCGGCGTTCTTGAAGTGCGCGGCGGACGCCGCGGGAGTGACCGAGAACGTGGAGAAGATCCACCGCGCGGTTGCGCGCGCGAGCGTCAAGACGGGCGCGCCGATCATGGCGCACTCGATGCCCGCGGTGGCCACGGGCCCGCGCCAGGTGGAGATCTTCAAGGAGGAGGGTGTGGACATGGCGCGCGTGCAGATCGCCCACTGTGGCGACAGCGACGACGTGGGCTACATCGAGGGGCTGCTCGAGCAGGGCGTGTACGTGGGGCTCGACCGCTACGGCCTGGAGATGTTCATGTCGATCGACAAGCGCAACGCGACCGCCGCGGAGCTGCTGCGCCGCGGGCACGCCGAGCGCCTGATGATCTCCCAGGACTTCTGCGCGAGCATCGACTGGTTCCCGCCCGAGGCGGGCGAAGCGTTCGAAAGCAACGGCGCGATCCGCAACTGGTCGATGACGCTGGTCTTCGACGAGGTCGTGCCGGCGCTGCGCGAGATGGGCGTGATGGACGACGCGGCGTTCAACACGATCTTCGTGGGGAACCCGAGGCGCTGGCTGGTCGGCGAGTAGCGAGGCTCGGCCATCTTGATGCGTGCCGACGGGATCAACCGTGGGATGCGTGTGTCGGCCCTCGGCGTATGTGCTGCGCTGGCTCTCTGTATCACCGCCGCGAGCTGTGGCATGGCGGTAGGGGCGGCCCGCTCCTCCGCTGTGTCTCCACAGGTGATTGCTAGGGACCGCGCTTTGGCCGAACGCGCTCTGCTGCGGGAACGGGACTTTCCGTCCGGATATTCGGGCGGCGTTCGCAACGGCGAACAGGAGGAAGCGAGCGGCGTGAACTCGCTCCTACACACGGCCGCAGTGAGCTGCCTGCATGTCAACGTGGCTTCCGTCACGCACAAGACTCGCGTCACCGTATGGTCGGGAGAATTCGTGGAAAACAAGGAAGAAGGTACTTCAGACGGCTACGTCCATATCGAGAACACGGTGACCGTTGAGTCCACGCTGGCCGCTGCGAAGACGTGGTTCTCGATACTCGCGGGGCGCCGGGCGGCATCGTGCATTGGTGAAGCGCTCAGGACTGCCTTTCTGGATGGAAGCCCAGGGCTACGAGATCCTGGGAACTCGGTGTCTCGCGCAAGTATCGAACTGCTGGATCTACCGCGTTTTGGCGAACAGAGCGTCGCATATCGGGTTCGGGTGCCCATCACGGCAGAACATGGCAGCTACATCACCTACTTCGACTACCTGCTTGTCCGCAAGGGCCGCGCTCACATGGCGCTGACATTCGAGAAACTCGACGCCCCGGTGACACGTAAGCTGGAGCAACATCTCGCGAGCGAAACGACCAATAGGCTCGAAGGCTGACCGCAATCGAGAGCCCACGGGGCTCTGATCTGGCCCGCTCTCTGTGGACCGATGAACGGGGTCCGGTCACCACTGGCGTGACCCCCGTTGAGTGGTCCGGGTTTGACGTCATCCACGCGGCGTTTGATCCTCTTACGAACTCGACTTCGAGCGGCGTGCTCGTCGCCGCTCCAGCAGACCGCCCAGTGCCGCGGCCCCGGCGCCACCCGTTAGCCCAACCCCTAGCCAATGCAGCGCTCCATAACGGGCGATGACCACCAACACCACGCCGACGACGGTCGCAATCGCCCACATTGAGATCGCTCTCGTCGACGGAGCCCGTTGCTCTTCTCGATAGCGCGCAAGTCCGAAGTATTGAGCCGCCACGCGAAATGACACACCCCACTTTCCCATATGGGTATGATATCCCTTCAGGCAAGTCCGGAGCTCGACCGGCCTTGGCTCGTTCAACCGTCACAAGCCTCCCGACGAACTTGGCTGCTGGATGGCGTGCAATCGGCCGATCGGCAGCACTAAGTTGTCTGGCCACCGCACTGCTTTGAAGAATGGCCCGTAGCGGACAGCCTGCTTGAGCTCTCCACCTGCATCCAACTCACCGGCCCTGAGCACCACTCGCGCCTCGCTTCTGCCGCTCGCCGTCGTGAGCGTCGCATCCGCCAAGGCACAAGCACAAGCTCCGGCAAGATAATGAAACCGCCAATAATGGCTACGCCCACCGCACCGTGCCCGCTAACGATTAACCATGCTGCCACTGTTACCATGCCGGCAAGCATCCACACGCCTGACCGCCAATACAGCCACTGCTATGCCTTGATCACATGAACCGAGGCCGCGATTGCTGGCCAGCTCGCTTGCTGCGACGCTCGTATCGAGCGGCATCGTCGATACCTGAGCTTGAGTAATTCATATTGCAGTAGACACAAGCATCGCTCGTTCATCTCATTCATTCCCCCCGGTAAGGGCTCATCGCGGGATGTGACTCTGCGGTTTTTGCGCATGGCGTCGCCACCCAAGTCGCCAGACAGGCTCCACAACAACGAGGAGGCCGATAACCATCTCGAGAGGAGTCGCATACTTCGGTCCGCTGGTGGCCACACTCACACCGACAAAGGTCGCGACTACGGCGAGGATTGTCATGCGCGCACTCGCCGGCACTTCCTCTCGCAGATGGATATCGCGAGCCTGAGCCGATTTATAGCCTAGTATCTCATGAGCTAGCAGTCCTGGGACAACCAGTCCGAGGGTAAATAGCCAAGGCCACCGCCAGATAACACCCGCAATGGCGGGAATGACCATAAGGACATATGTCACAAGTGCTAGACCGAGAGGAGGGGGAGCAGACGCCTGCCACCAAGGAAGCGAAGTCTCAAGCCGTTGGGTATTACGGTGAAACACTATCACTCATCGCTAACCCGAGCCACTCGCAAGATGACATGGCTCCTTATGTTCCTTCCGGTAGCTGGCGTATGCGTATTCGCCGTCACTTCACTTGCAGGTCGGATCATTACGATGTCGCCATTTTAGTCGCCAGATGGGCTCTATCAACAGCAGGAGATCAGCCACAATCACAAGCGGCACAAAACGTTTTGGAACCGCGCCCGCTGCGAACACACCGATGATCCCTACCAGTAGGCCGAGAAGTGACAGTCTCTTATCAGACGGCAATCGTGTTCGAACCGTGATGCCGCGTGCCCGAGCTGCCTGGTATCCAAGTATTTCATGCGCAACCATGCCGGGCGCAACTAGCGCAAGCGTCACGAACCACGGCCAGCCCCATACGGCCCCCATGATCGCCGGTACAAACATGACCACATACGTCGCGAGCGACCATGGGAGCGAAGGCGGCGCGTGTGGTCGCCACAAGCGGAACACACTTTCATCACTCGCTGTCTTCGTTTCATGCATTCGAGCTGCCCATGCCACCTGAGTAGATCGGGAGCACTCAGCAGTTAGTGTAGATAGCGGCTGAGGCCAACTTCCCAAATATCCCCGTAGGAAGAGGGGCGACTAGAGTAGTGAAGCTGATTACTTCGCACGTAGTCGCCACTTCGGCGGTATACGGCACCCTCATCCCTGGATGTGACGCCGCATACTGCGTATTGATCGCCCAATGAACCAGCTTCACAGCTTTGTGCCAAAGTTTCTTACCTTGACCTTCCGCCCAACCCCAGGCTTCGCCCACGGAAAACTGACCGTTGGGATCGGATTCATTGATCGGGTCATCGTCTGCGAACGCATACACCGTTGCGCTACTCAACGAATCGGATTGCGTCCAGCGACCGGCGGTTGGGTCGTAGTAGCGTTCCCCGTAATGGTACAGATCGTTAGGAATGCTTCCAGCACCGGCATCGCCTCCCACGAGGTGGTATCCGCCTTGGAACAGGAACGGGTCGTTCGTCGTGCTGTAGGCGAGACTTCCGGCGGCCATGGCGTTGTCGCCGTATGGCCCGTAGCGGACGGACTGCTTGAGTTCTCCACTCGTATTCAAGAGCCCGATGATATCGCCTTGAGCGTCGTAGATTGGGTTGTAGCTGGTGCTGGCGGGCAGCCGCTCGTCGACGATGAGACCAGCGGGAGTCCGGGCGTAGTAGCTGGTGCCAGCTTCGTTGGTCTGCTTGGTGGGCCCAAGGGTGCTGTTTGTGTTCGTTGACCCGAGGCCACATTCAGCCGCTCACTGTCACGACGCTCGCCGCTCGGCGTCGCGGCACCGCCCAGCCGCCTTCACGCCTCGCCCGCAGGCTCACATGCTGCCTAGCCCTGGAGCATCATCGAAGACGGCCGGAAATGCGGCCCGGATGCCACCACAAACTATCCGTTCCTTTACTCGAAACGATATGGCACCAGCCTACCGGCATCTGTCTCAATCGCGCCGGTCACGTAGCCAGGTCCAAACATGCACTACGACTCCGACCAATGCCATCACGAGTAGGACTCGGAATATCCAACCCCATATCGCCAGCAGCATCGACGGATGTTTCGCTTCGACGTAGAGGTATTGCAGCACCCCGCCAACGACAATGATTACTGCGAAGGCGTTTTGGCGTACCGCCGGACGACTAACAATCCGCCGAATGATTCCAGCTTGAGCTGTATCGCGATTACTGCCTACTTCGTTATCCATAGTCGTATTGTCGCAGCCACCAGAGTGTTCCGTCGTCTCCTCCGCGCACCCAGGCCCCCACTGGAAGCTGCCCGATGATCAGCTCGCCCAAGCTCAAAATAGTTCTTCTACCCAGGTCACAACTTCATGAATTCCGCTACATTCATATGCCCATTCTACAGCTTCGCGGACGCTCGGCCCTTTGCCTCGACTCACCAGTTCTTGGTGATGCAGTCGCCACACCGTCGCTTTGACGACGAAGCATGCAACACTGAAGGCCTTAATATATTTCTCTGCATATCCAATCGGCCCCTGCAGCCAGACTGGGATCGCCAACTGCCCGTTTGGGTCAGTGCTGTTGATTGGATCGTCACCCACAAACACACACCCGCCACCAGTCGGGTCTTGCTGTGTCCATCGTCCTGTTGTGGGGTCATAGTATCGTTCACCGTAGTGGTACAGATCGTTGGGAATATTGCCAGCGCCAGTGTCACCTCCGGCTACATGGTAGCCACCTTGGAAGAGGAACGGATCGTTGGTGGCGCTGTAGGCCACGCTTCCGGTTGCGGTGGCGTTGTCTCCGTAGGGTCCGTAGCGGATCGCCTGAACGAGTGCTCCGCTGCCGCTGAGTAGGCCGATGATGTCTCCGTTTGCGTCGTAGATGGGATTGTAGCTCGTGCTTGCGGGAAGGCGCTCGTCGACGATGAGGCCAGTGGGAGTCCGGGCGTAGTAGCTGGTGCCGGCTTCGTTGGTCTGCTTGGTGAGCCCAAGGGTGCTGTTTTGCAGTTTCGTCGACCCGAGGCCGGTGAGGGCGCTTTGGCCGGCTTCGAGGTACGTGAGGCTCTGTTCGCCGAGGGACGGCGGGGTCAGGGTAGTCAGCTGGTTGAGGTTGTTGTAGGCGAACGTCGTGCTGGCGGATTCGGAGTAGCCGGTGATCGCGGTCTCGTTGCCGGCGCCGTCAAACGAGTATCCGGCGATCTCGGTCGAGCTCGATTTCGAGCACGCTTTGTTTTCTTTCATGCGGCACAGAAGCTCGTTGCCCTCATTGTTGACGAAGTAGCTCTTTGTTCCACCGGTCGAGCCCGTCGGGTTTATTTCTTGGTTCAGGCGATTTCCTGCGCCGTCGAGTTCGTACTCGTAGCGGGAGGGATATGTGCCGGTCGTCTTCGCTTCGGCGAGCCGGTCGAGCAGGTCGTACTGGTAGGTTGTCGTATCGCTGGCGACGCCCGGCTGGGACATCGTGTCTTGGAAGATCAGAGGCGTGTCGTGCGTCCCTTCGAGATATGAGTACGTGTTGCTGAGCAGCGTTTCCCCGCTCGGGCTCTTCGCTGCGATCACGGTAGGTCGTCCGGTGGTGGGATCGAGTGTGTAGTTCAGGCTTGCCCCCGACGGGTAGGCGATCCTGGTCAGTCCCTGGTCCCCGTCGTACGTGAACGTCGTGCATTTCGATGGTGTGCCTGAGCACGTGCCTCCTGGCTCGTACATCGCTTCGAGCTCGTTCAGCCCGTTGTAAAAGTAGTGGGTGCTGCCCCCGGCGTCGGTGAAGCTCAACAGGTTCGATGCTTCGTCGTAGCTGTAGCTGGCGCTCGTGCTTTCGGGAAGGGATTCTTCGGTCAGCCGATTGAGCGGGTCGTAGGTGAATTTGCTGGTGCCGGCGGGGCTGACGAGCTTTTCCAGGTTCCCGTCGCCATCGTAGGTGTATTTGAACGTCTTCGTGGCGCCCGGGCCCGTGTACACGGCTTCAGTGACCCTGTCGATCTTGTCGTAGGTGATCGTCTCGGTCTCGCTGCTGGTACATGAGCCGCCAGATTCGGCGAGGCATTGCGTGATGACATGCGGTCTGCCGTCCGCGTCGACGGTGATCGTTTTCTTGCCGAGGGTCGAGGCGAACGGTGCGATCACGGCCTTGAGGTTTCCTGACGTGTCGTATTCATAGCTTGTGAGGTGTTCGTCTGGGTCTTCGGACGTATTGACCGTGCCGTTTTTGTTGTAACTGAAGTTCAACGCGTTTTCGCTCACAAAGCCGTCCGCCTGCTGTCGCAGTGCTCCACCAATGCCGCTTGCACCTTTACCGCCGGTGCCAGTGCAGGCATGGGTGCCTTCCCAGTAGCAAATGTTCGTCGTCTTGCGCCGTGGAGAGATCGCGGCAGTCGGCTGGAAGACGTATTTTTCGTCTTCGAAGTCTGCGGCGGTGGTGTAGCCGTGTTCGAGCGCGCCTTTGGGGCATTCTGTCAGCGGGCTTCCGCTCGTGCCCTGCACTTCGCACCCTAGGTTTATCCCGGCAGTGCCGTAGACGAGGCTCGTCACTCCGCGACTGTCGCCCGTTTCGCGCGCGGTCGCGGTCGTGGAGGTTCGATTGTCGAACTTATCGAACGTCGCCGTCGTTTCGTGGCCTTCAGCGTCAAACGTCCTTTCGACCTCGTCCAGCACGTTTGAGCAATAGAGCGTTTCGTGGGCTGCCAGTTTGAATTTTTCCCCGGTTTCTTCTTTTTCGGGTTTTGTCCAGTCCGGGTCTCGCACGATCGTCGCCTGCTGACTGCTGGTGCAGTATTTGCCCGGCGCTTCGCCGACTTCGTAGTAAACGAATCGCGTCGTGGGTCCGGTATTGGGTGAGGTTTTGGTCACACGCTTGATTTCCGTGACCCTGTCGTTGCTGTCATATTTGAATGTGGTGATATGACCGTTTGGGTCGGTCGCGCTCGAAACGACGCAGATTTCTGCCCCGCCGCAGCGTTCATAGGTGTATTTGGTCACCTTGCCGTTGGCATCCGTATAGGAAACGAGGGGTGCGGCTTCGCCGTTCCCGCTATATTCGTATTTCGTGTTGCGTGAGCCGCTGAGATCCTTGATTTCCGTGACGAAAGCCTCTTCATTTTGCAGCTCTTCGATTTTGTGGCCGTGCGTGTCGGTGTAAACTTTGCCGCCTTTGCTGCCATATTCGACCGAGATGACGTTCCCGAAGCGGTCGTGGACACCTGACCCGAGACCTTCTTCGTTGTAGTCGACATAGTTCCCACTCGCGTCATAGGTCAGACGGTACTTGCTGCCGGACGGCAGCGATTTCGGGCACGGTTCTGGGCTTCCGGTTTCGCACATCACCGCCTTGATCCCTGGAGGGGTGATGAACGAGTCGTTGGCCTGATGGACGAACGTGAACCATGCGCCGGTCGGTCCTTCCATCGCCACAGTCCCGTCGGCGTAGGGCCACAAGCGGTTCGCATTGTAGTTGGAGTCGGTCCACTGGCCATATTCCTCGACCTGTTCGAGGTTGAGGCTGTTCCACGTACGGATACTTTCGAAGTCGAG
>DATNLQ010000110.1:0-10567 GCA_035602785.1 Solirubrobacteraceae bacterium | reverse complement strand
GCCGTAATCCTATCGGCCCTCGAGGACTGACGCGTCCGTGCGCGTGCTGGCGCTCGACTATGGAAGCGCGCGCTGCGGTTGTGCATTGAGCGACCCCACCGGAACGCTCGTAACGCCCATCGACACCGTCACCAGGCCCGCCACCAGGCGCGGCCTGGCGGCCATCCATGCGCTCGTGCGCGAGCGCGAGGTCGAGCGCGTGATCGTCGGGCTGCCGCTGTCATTGCGCGGGCACGACACCGCGCAGACGCGCGAGGCGCGCGCCTTCGCCCGGCAGCTGGCGCTGCGTCTCGGCGGATCGGTCCCCGTGGAGATGCACGACGAGCGCTTCACCACGCGCCTGGCCCAGAGGATGGATGGGGCAGGCGGTACGGGTGGGGCTTCCAAATCAAGCGAGGACTCGCGGGCTGCTGCTCACATGTTGGAGAGCTGGCTTGCCGCCCGATCGCGTTAGGGTCCTTGTCCTTGTCTCGCCGCTACGACCGAACACACCAAGCGCGTGAGCGTTCGGCGCAGGAGCGCGAGCGCGACCGCCTCGAGCGCGAACGGCGCCGGTCCTCGGGGCGGGGCGAGACGCCCGAGCAGCACGACGCTGGGGTGTCGCTCCCGCCGCCGCTGCCCGAAGGGCCCCAGCTGGACCCGTCGCCCGTCGCTGAGCAGCCCGTCGTCGAAGAACCGGGCGTCGGCGAGCCGGCTGTCGAAGAGCCGGCCGTCGAAGAGCCCGCGATCGCCGAGCTCCCCATCGTCACATCGTCGCGCGCCGGGTCGCCTGCGCCGCTGGAGCCGGCCTCCGTCGGGCCACCTGACCTCGGACAACTATCCTCACAGCCGCCTATTCAGCCGCCCGCCCAGCCGCCGCCCGCGGCGCCTGCCCCGCCGGCGCGCCGTTCGCAGCGCGCACGCCTGGGCGCCCTGCTAGCCCTCGCCGTGGCGATCGTCGCGGTCGTGCTGCTGCTGAGCTCGCTGCTGCACTCCTCCTCGCATCGCAAGCCGCCACCCCCTATTCCCGTGGTGAAGGTCTTGATTCCCGAGGGCAAGACTCGGGCACAGATCGCCCAGATCGCCGCAGCCGATCGGCTCAGCGGCAACTACCGCACCGCGTCCAAACGCTCGCCGCTGCTGAACCCAGTGCGCTACGGCGCCCCAACGGGCACGCCAGACCTCGAAGGCTTCCTCTTCCCAGCCACCTACGACATGTTGCCAGGCGCGCCCGTTGCGCGCCTGGTCGAAGAGCAGCTGCTGGCCTTCAGGGAACGCTTCGGCGTGGAAGACATCGAGCGGGCGCGCGCCCTGCACCTGACCCCCTACCAGCTGCTGATCGTCGCCTCGATGGTCGAGCGCGAGGCGCAGGTGCCGGGCGACCGGCCGAAGATAGCCGCGGTGATCTACAACCGCCTGCGCCTTGGCATGCCGCTGGGCGTGGACGCAACGATCTACTACGCCATCGAGCAGCGCACCGGGATCGCGACCTACACGCGCGAACTCACCGAAGCACAGCTGCACAACGACTCTCCCTACAACACGCGCACGCACGTCGGGCTGCCTCCCACGCCGATCTCCAACCCCGGCCTGGCCTCGATCGAAGCGGCTGCGCATCCTGCTCACGTCTCCTCCCTCTATTACGTGCTCGCCCCCGACGGATGCGGCGAGCACGT
Source organism: Solirubrobacteraceae bacterium (assembly GCA_035602785.1). Taxonomy (GTDB): domain Bacteria; phylum Actinomycetota; class Thermoleophilia; order Solirubrobacterales; family Solirubrobacteraceae; genus Palsa-744. Next base: position 8,912 of record DATNLQ010000110.1, on the reverse strand, counting down.
GTTCTCCAGGACGCTTGGCGAATTCGAAGTCGCCGCCGCGGCCTATCACGCGGCGCTGAGCAAAAACGGCGGGCACCTGCCCGCCTGCAAGGCCAAGTGATAGTGATGGACCGCCGGGGCGTGTGTTGTTGGCCCAACCGGGCGTGCCGTCGGGGCCTGCTGTGATGTGCCCGGGCGCCTTGTGATGCCCCGCCTGGGCGTGCTCGGCTGGCCGGTTGCGCACAGCCGCTCGCCGGCCATACACAACGCTGCGCTGGCCGCCCTGGGGATGGATGGCTGGCGCTACCAGCGCCTGCCCGTCCCACCCGCGCTGTTTGCGCAGACCACGCGCGCCCTGCGGGGATCCGGGTTCGTCGGCGCGAACGTGACGATCCCGCACAAGCAGGCCGCGCTCGCGCTGGCCACCCAGGCGAGCGAGGCTGCTCAGGCGATCGGCGCGGCGAACACGCTCACGTTCCGCGACGACGGGACGATCGCGGCCGAGAACACCGACGCCCCAGGCCTGATCGCCGCGCTGGGGCGCGTGCTCGACAGCCCCGCCCACCTGCGCGCCCTGGTGCTCGGCGCGGGCGGCAGCGCGCGAGCGGTCGTGTGGGCGCTGCGCGAGGCAGGCGCCGATGTGGCGGTGTGGAACCGCACCCCCGAGCGCGCGCAGGCGCTGGCGCGTGATCTGGGCGTGCGCGCCGTAGGCCGCGCCGAGCCGGCCGATCTGCTGGTCAACTGCACATCGGTGGGTTTGGAGCACTCCGATCTAGAACCCTCGGCCAGTGAGCACCGTGCGCTCAACCAACTGGGGCTGGGGTTCGATCAGATCGGGGAGTACTCGTATGTCGTCGACATGGTCTATCGCCACCGATCAACACCGCTGCTCGCAGCCGCCCGGGCGCATGGTGCGAGCACGGTCGACGGCCTGGAGGTCCTCGTCGCCCAGGGCGCGCTCAGCTTTGCGCTGTGGACCGGTCGCCAGGCGCCGCTGCAGGTCATGCGCGACGCCGCCTACAGCGAGGATCAAGCGATCTAGCCGGCGTGCGGAGGGGTGAGCGCCTGATGAGCGACACCTCCCAGAGCACAGGGCCTGACCTGCACGCCCTGTTCGGGATCGACGGCGAGCACGCCACCGGCGCCGAGCCGGTCGTCGCGCTCGATCGCGACGGCGGCGGAGTGGGGGCCGACCCGGGCGCGCGCGGCGTGGGTGCCCCCGGGCTCGATCCGTTCGAGGTGGACGACACCCACGGCGCACCTGCGATAACGCCCGAGGGGGGCGTCGAAGCGCACCCGGACTTCGCGCCGATCGAGCACGAGGGCGCCCTCGATGGCAGCCCCCCGGCCGGCCACTCCGGCGACGAAAGCGCACACCAGGACAGCGCTTCGGCCGGCGACGCAGGCCAGTGGTCTGGCATCACCCGGCCCTCGCGCCGCGGGTCCTCCCAGCGCTTTCTGACAGACGTGATCGTCGACATGGGCATCGCCGCGCGCGGGCAGGTCGAGGAGGCCCTGGAGACCTCGCGCATCGCCGGCACCACCGCCGAGCGCGTGCTGCTGGACAAGAACATCATCAACCAGGATGGCCTGGCGCGGGCGCTGGCCGAGCGCTACGGCCTCGACCATCTGGACCTGGGCGTCTTCTCGGTCGACATGTCCGCGGCCAACCTCGTCACCACGGCCATCGCCAAGCGCTATCAGGCGGTGCCAGTAGCGTTCTCGGACAAGCGCACGCTGCTCGTCGCCATGGCCGACCCCTCCAACGTGCTCGCCGTCGACGACATCGCGATCATGACCGGCTACGAGGTCCGCGTGGCCGTCGCGCCGCCCGACGACATCGCCGCGCTGATCTCGCGTCTGGATCGCCTGGAAGAGGCCGTCGGCGAGAGCGGCTCCCAGTTCGGGCAGGACGACGAAGAGGACGAGGTCGTCGACCTGCACGAGAGCAGCGAAGACGCGCCGGTCATCAAGCTCGTCAACCAGATTGTCGCCCAGGCCGTCGAACAGGGAGCCTCAGACATCCACCTCGCCCCCGACGGGCACGAGACGCGCGTGCGCTTCCGCGTCGATGGCGTGCTGGCGGACGTCACCACGGTGCCGCGCAAGATGGCCGCCGGGGTCGTCTCGCGCGTGAAGATCATGGCCGAGCTGAACATCGCCGAGAAGCGCCTGCCCCAGGACGGGCGCGTGGGCCTGGTCGTCGACGGACGCCACATCGACCTGCGGGTCGTGACGATGCCCAGCGTGCACGGCGAGGGCCTGGTCATGCGCGTGCTGGACAAGGCCTCGGTGGTCGTCGAGATGGACAAGCTCGGTATGGCCGACGCCGAGCGCGAGCGCTTCGAAGCGGCCTGCCACGAGACGCACGGCGCCGTGCTGGTCACCGGCCCGACCGGCTCGGGCAAGTCCACCACGCTGTACGGGGCCCTGAAGTTGCTCAACACGCCCGAGAAGAACATCATCACCGTCGAGGACCCAGTCGAGTACGAAATGGCCGGTCTCACCCAGGTCCAGGTTGCGGCCAAGGTCGGCCTGACGTTCGCGGCCGGTCTGCGCGCGATCGTGCGCGCAGACCCCGACGTGATCATGGTCGGCGAGATCCGCGACCGCGAGACAGCCCAGATTGCCGTGGAGTCCGCGCTGACCGGGCACCTGGTGCTCTCCACCCTGCACACCAACGACGCGCCCTCGGCGATCACCCGCCTGATCGAGATGGGCGTCGAGCCGTTCCTGGTGGCCTCTGCGCTGGAGTGCGTGGTCGCCCAGCGCCTGGCGCGCATGCTGTGCCCCAACTGCAAGCGGCGCACGATCATCCCCGCGCAGGTCCTGCGCGACAGCGGCTACAAGGCCCATGTTGAGCTTGAGGCCTACGAGCCGGTCGGCTGCCGGCGCTGCGGCGGCAGCGGCTATCGCGGTCGCGTGGGCCTGTATGAGGTGATGCAGATATCCCCCGAGATCCAGAAGATGGCCCTCGAACGCCAGCCGTCTGAGGCGATCCGCGACGTTGCCGTGGCGCAGGGGATGACGCGCCTGCGCGACGACGGGCTGATGAAGGTTCGCCAGGGACGCACGTCGATCACCGAGATCACCCGCGTCGTCGGCCACAACTGAAAGCGGGCCCGCCCGCCCCGCCGGCGAGATCGTCGGCTCCGATGGGCCAGCCCCGATTCCCCGCGCTAATGGGCGCGGCCCGATCTGTCGATGTGCCCACTATGGACATCGATTTCGCTGACCTGCTGCTCGAGGTCGTCAACCGCCGCGCCTCCGACCTGCACCTCAGCTCCGGCGCGCACCCCACGATCCGCGTGCGCGGGCGCCTGGAGCCGTTGGAGGAGTACCCCAAGCTGTCGAGCACCGACACCCGGGAGGTCGTCTACTCGATCCTCACCGGCGACCAGCGCCAGCGCCTGGAGACCGACTGGCAGCTTGACTTCGCCTACTCGGTGCCCGGACACGCCCGCTTCCGTGTCAACGCCTACTACCAGCGCGGCGCAATCGGCGCTGCCTTCCGCCTGATACCGGTCGGCCTCACCTCGATCGACGAGCTGGGCCTGCCGCCCACCGTGCACGAGTTCACGCGCAAGCCGCGCGGCTTCGTGCTCGTCACCGGCCCCACCGGCTCGGGCAAGTCCACCTCGCTTGCGGCCATGATCGATGCGATCAACATGTCGCGCGAGGAGCACATCATGACGATCGAGGACCCGATCGAGTTCCTGCACGGCCACAAGAAGTGCATCGTCAACCAGCGCGAGCTCGGCGCCGACGCGCACAGCTTTGGCGACGCGCTGAAGGCCGCCCTGCGCCAGGACCCCGACGTGATCCTCGTCGGCGAGATGCGCGACCTGGACACCATCTCCACGGCGCTGACCGCCGCCGAGACCGGCCACCTGGTGTTCGCCACTCTGCACACCCAGGACACCGCCCAGACGATCGACCGCATCATCGACGTGTTCCCTGCCCACCAGCAGGGCCAGGTGCGTGTGCAGTTGTCGGTCGCGCTGCAGGGGATCATGACCCAGCAGCTGCTGCCCAACGCCGACGGCTCCGGCAGGGTGGTGGCCTGCGAGGTGCTCGTGCCCACCCCCGCTGTGCGCAACCTGATCCGCGAGGGCAAGACCCACCAGATCTACTCCGTTCTGCAGACCGGCTCGGCCGTGGGCATGCAGACGATGGACACCGCGCTGGCCACGCTCGTGCGCCAGGGCAAGATCACCCAGAAGCTCGCCGAATCACGCTCGACCACCGTCGAGGAGCTGCGGCGCCTGCTCGGCGCGGGCACGCTGGCGGCCGCATAGGTAGCGATGAGCACGTACGTCTTCAGGGCCATCGACGTCGCCGGCGCCAAGGCGCGGGGGGAGGTCGAGGCCGACTCCAAGCAGGCGGTCGCCGACCAGCTCAAGCAGCGCGGTCTGGTCGTCCTGGACATCTCCGCCAAGCACTCCTCGCGCGAGATCGAGCTCAGCTTCCTGAAGTCGGTCAAGGCAGCCGAGCTGGCTGTCTTCTCACGCCAGCTGGCCACCATGATCGCCTCCGGGATGAGCATCCTGCGGGCGCTGTATGTGCTCGAGGAGCAGACCTCCAACAAGTTCCTCAAGGAAACGATCATCGCCGTGCGCAAGGACGTCGAGGCCGGCCTGTCGCTCAGCGACTCGATGTCCCGCCACCCCAAGGTCTTCAACCCGCTGTTCGTCGCCATGGCCCAAGCGGGGGAGATGGGTGGCGTGCTCGAGGACGCGCTCATGCGCGTTGCCGACCAGCTGCAAAAAGACGCCGGGCTGAAGCGTCAGGTCAAATCGGCGATGATCTACCCGACCCTGGTGATCGTCTTTGCGGTCGGCGTGATGATGGCGCTGGTCGCCTTCCTGGTGCCCGTGTTCGTCGGCGTCTTCAAGCAGTTCGGCGGCAGCCTGCCCACCCCCACCAAGATTTCGGTGGCTGCCTCGCACATCGTTACCCAAGACTGGTATCTGATGTTCGGCGTCACTGGCTTTCTCATCTTCGCCTTCATCAAGTGGAAGAAAACCACCTGGGGCAGACGCCAGTGGGACCACTTCCGCCTGCACGTGCCGATGAAGATCGGCACGATCGTCCAACAGGTGGCTGTCGCGCGCTGGTCGCGCACGTTGGCATCGCTGACGAGCGCGGGCGTGCCGCTGCTGCAGGCGCTGGAGATCACCGGCAGGACCAGCGGCAATGTGGCGGTCGAGGAGGCGATGGCGGGCGTGATCGCGTCGGTCAAGCGTGGCGGCACGATCGCCGCGCCGCTCGCCCAGGCCCCGGTCTTCCCATCGATGGTCACGCACATGGTCGGCGTGGGTGAGGAAACGGGTGCGCTGGACGAGATGCTCGCCAGGGTCGCCGAGTTCTTCGAGGAACAGGTCGAAGCGTCGGTCAAGGCGCTCACCTCGATCCTGGAGCCGATCATGATTATCTTCATCGGCGCGATCGTCGGCTTCATCGTCATTTCGATGTACCTGCCGCTGTTCGAAGTGTACAACAACATTCCATAGTCGGAATACAGCACGGGCCGCCCAACGGGCTGGACACGGCCGGGTACGCAGGTGAAGACGCCGTTACGGGGCTATCCGCAGCCGACCCGCGCGCACCGACAGCGACAGGCCGCCGTCGAGCAGCGCCAGCAGCTCGTCGCCAACCAGCTCGGCCCGCCAGCCGCGCAGCGTGCGCACATCCGCCTTGCCGTCTGCCCCCTCGCCCTGTTCGCGCCCCAGGCGCCTGGCCAGGACGATCGCCTGCAGGTCCGCGCGCGCGGCCAGCAGCTCGTAGGCGAGGCCCGCCTCGCGCGCGCGCGCGCGCACGAGTGCCTCGCACAGCGCGATCAGCGGCATGTCGTCGGGCTGGGGCGGAGCTGGGCGCATGTCGTCGGGCGGCGGCTCGGGCGGGCGCTGCAGGCCCCGGGCAACGGCCGCCAGCAGCTCGCGCGCGCGCCGGCGGGCGGCGCCCGCGCCGCGGATCTGCTCCAGCTCGTGCTCTGACGAGGGTCTGCGCTTGGCGATCTCCATCAACACCGCGTCGCCCAGCACGCTCTGCACCGGCCGATCCTGCTCGGCTGCGGTGCGCTCGCGCCACTCCAGCAGCTCTCGTGCGATCCCGCGGCCGGAGGCGCTGAGCCCGCGTACCCGCGGCAGGCGTGCGAACACCACATCCAGGTCGCGCTCGTCGCTGGTGTGCGCGAGCGGCTGGCACTCCTCCCGCGCCCACTGCAGGCGCCCCAGCGCCGCCAGCTTGCGTTCCAGCTCGCCCGCGAGCGCGAGCAGGTGCACGACATCCTCGCGCGCATAGGCCAGCTGCTCGGCGCTCAGCGGGCGGGCGTCCCAACGGGTGAAGCTTGCGCTCTTGGCCAGACGCACGCCCAGCAGCTCGGCAAGGAGCGAGTCATAGGAGGACTGGGCCGCAAGGCCCGAGAATCCCGCGGCGACCTGCGTGTCAAAGACGTTTGACACCTCTGTGCCCAGGCGTCTGCGCAGGAGCGCGATGTCCTGGCGCCCAGCGTGCACGACCACTTGGATCGCCGGATCGGCCAGCACGTCGGCCAGCGGTCCGCCGTCCAGGTCGTCCGACAGCGGGTCGATCAACTCGATGCGCTCGCCGACGTCGCCCTGCGGGACGGCCAACTGGATCAGGCACAGCAGCGTGCGATAGCGCCCCTCGCCGATGAACTCGGTGTCCAGTGCGAGCCGTCCGGCCGCCCGGGCCGCGTCGGCGACGGCGCGCAGGTCGCCGGGCGGCGGCGAGGAGGCGCTCGCGCTCACGAGCTCGCACCGGACAGGACGCTCATGAGCTCGCACCGGGCAGCAGGTAGAGCAATCCCCCATGGCTGAGGCCGGCCTTCGCAGATACGTCGGTCCCGTGCGCGCGCACCCACATCGCGGGCGCCGAGCACGCGGCGTTGATGCTCGATGCGTGGGCGCAGAAGCTGTTCAAGAACGCGTAGCGCACCTGCCCCTGGGCGGTCAGCCGCTGCAGGCGCGCCACGCTGGTGAACACCCTGGCGTCATATGTGGTCAGCACCAGCACCGGCCTTGCATCCTGCACGATCAGCGAGCCGATCGAGGTCGCAGACTCAGCCGCCAGCTCATAGCGCGCCCCACCCTGGTGAGCGCGCAGGTATGCGCTGAGCAGGCGCTGCTCTTCGCCGGGCAGCGCCCCCACATAGCCCGCGTCGCCCACGTCGTTTTCGATCGCGTTGAAGTCGACCGCCACGGGCAGCGCCGCCACCGTCGCCAGCGCAAACGCCAGCGTCGCCCCCGACAGCGCCCCCGCGCGAGCGGGAAACTGGCGCGCGAGCGTCGCCAGGGCGATCGCAGCGCAGGCCGCGGCCAGCGTGATCCACCACACCGCTGTGAGGCCGTACTCCAGACGCTCGACGTAGTACACGCACGCCGCCAGCGCCACCGCCAGCACGATCAGGCGCGCCCCGTTGCCGGTCGATCGGACGGCCTGCCGGCCTGCGGCGGCCGAGTGGGCGGTCTGCGCGCGAGCGGTGTCGGCGCGGTCAGCGCCTGCTGCCCACGCCACGCCGATTCCCAGCAGCGCGGCCAACGCCGGCGTGAACCCCTCCACATAGCGGGGGTGCAGGCGCACCATGTCGCTGAACAGGACCGTGCCCGTGAGCGTCCACAGCACGATGCCAGCCGCTGTCGCCCAGCCCAGGCGCCTCACCGGCCGCTCGCGCAGCGCGAACACCAGCGCGGGAACGCCCAGCAGCAGCGCGATCAACAACTCCAGGCCCAGCCGCTGGCCCGACAGCGGGCCCACGCGCGCGAGCAGACGCGCGGGCGAGGGAGGCACGATCGGGATGTGATCGCGCTGCGACTGGGTCGCCTGCGGATAGTGGTGGCCGGGCTGATAGAGGGTGAGCGGTTCGGTCGATTTCCCGCTCAGGCGATCGGTCCCGTTGAACACGAACGCCGCGTTCCACGCGCTGCCGTTGGTGGAGCCGATCGCATAGGGCCTGTCGTGTGCCGGGAACAGCAGCGTCGCGGTCAGCCACGCCAGCGCGACCGCCACGTACACCACGCTCGCCCCGGCCAGCGCGAGCAGCCGTCGTCGCAGGGGTCCGGGAAGCCCGAGCAGGGCGAACAGCGCAAGCCCCGGCAGGGCGACGACCGACTCCAACAGCTTCACGTCGAACGCGACGCCCAAGGCGGCCGCTCCCGCCAGCAGCCACCCCAGCCTGCCGGTCTCGCACGCGCGTACGAGCAGCCACAGCGCGAGCACGGTCAAGGCCATCATCACGCCATCCATCGTGTCGCTACGGGATGTGATCACCTCGATCGGCAACACCGCTAGCACCAGCGCAGCGGCGATGCCCGCGGGCGCACTCCACATCCTCTTGACCGTCGCGAACAGCAGCGGCACCGCCGCAATCCCCGCAAGCGCCTCGGGCAGCTTCAGGCTCGTGCGCGAGAAACCGAGCAGCTTCACGCTGGCGACCTGCAGCCACAGGTCGACGGGCGGCTTGTCGATCGAGACACTGCCTCCGGGCTCAAACGCGCCGAAGAAGAAGTTGTGCCACGACAGGCCCATGCTGCGTACGGCCGCGTCATAGAAGGGGTCGGGCGGGACCTGTGCCAGGTGCACCAGCCGCAGCGCCGCCGCCGCAGCTGTGATCAGCGCCACCACAGCCCAGTCGGAGTGTCGCGCCAGGCCCCTCATGCGCAGAACGCTAGTCTCATCGTCTCATGGCAAGCGACGGCAGCGACAGCGAAGGTCAGGCGGGGACGGCCCATGAGCCGCGGGAGTGTATGGCCTGTCGCGGCACCGGCCGGGTGATCTCAAACCTCGGCGGCACGCCCAGCGAGCTCACCTGCCCGTGGTGCGCGGGGGCCGGCATGCGCGTCGCGGACATCGACGCCCAGGCCGCCTGGGTGCAGCGTCGGGGCGCCGACGCCGACGCGGCGGGCGACCCC
>DATNLQ010000239.1:0-5105 GCA_035602785.1 Solirubrobacteraceae bacterium | reverse complement strand
CACGCTGCCGGTCGCCTCGAACGTGTAGTCCGCGCCAAAGCCATCCGTCATGTCGAGGATCTGCTGCACGGCGTCCTGGCCGCCCACCATCACGTCGGTGGCGCCCTGGCCGCGCGCAAGATCCAGGCGCTCGGGCGCCAGGTCCACGCAGACGATCCGCTCGGCGCCCTGCAGGCGACAGCCCGCAACCGCGCCCAGGCCGACCATGCCCGCGCCGAACACCACGCAGGTCGATCCCGCCGTGACGGCCGCCGTCTTCATTGCCGCGCCCAGCCCAGTCGACAGCCCGCATGCGAACAGGCATGCGCGATCCAGCGGCGCCTCGGGGTCGATCCGCGCGAGGGCGATCTCGGGCATCACCGTGTACTGCGCGAACGTGGACGTGCCCATGAAGTGGCGCAGCTGCTGGCCCTCGCGCGACAGGCGGGTGCTGCCGTCGGGCAGGTAGCCCAGATTCTGCTGCTCGCGGATCGCCAGGCATAGGTTGGTCTGCGCACTGGCGCAGTGCACGCACTCGCCGCACTGGGGCGAGAACAGCGTCACAACGTGGTCGCCCGCGCGCACCAGCGATACGCCCTTGCCGCAGCGCTCGACCACGCCCGCGCCCTCGTGTCCCAGCACCGTTGGTGCGTAGCCAGAGGGATCTACCCCCGAGGCCGTATACAGGTCGGTGTGACACACGCCGCACGCGACCAGGCGCACGAGCACCTCGCCCGGCCCGGGGTCCGCCAGGTCGACCTCCTGAACCACCAGCGGCTTGGCGAACTCCTCGAGCACGGCCGCGCGGATCTTCATCGTCTCGCTGCCGCCGCGCTCATGCCGATGCGCGAGTCAGCAGGCGCTCCTCGCCAATGAGCGTCTGGCTGGTCGCGGAGAGGACTTCGACGCCGGTCAGCTCGCCCGGTGTTGCAAGGCCTGTGAAGTTGACCGCCTTGTTGTGGCGCGTGCGCCCGCGCAGGCGCTCGGGATCGGTGCGCGAGGGTCCCTCCACGAGAACCTCCACCGTGCGGCCCACAAAGCGCTGCGCTCGCTCGCGCGCCTTTTCCTGAACGAGGTCCACCAGCCGTTGCATCCGCTCAACCTTGACCGGATGCGCCACCAAGCCGTCGGCGATCGTCGCCGCCTCGGTGCCACGACGTGGCGAGAAGATGAACGTGAACGCGCTGTCGTAGCCCACCTGGTCGACCACTTCGAGCGTCTGCTCGAAGTCCTGCTCGGTCTCCCCCGGGAAGCCCACGATGATGTCTGTCGTCAGCGCCGCGTCGGGCACGTGCTCGCGGATCATCGCCACGCGATCCAGGTAGCGCTCGCGATCGTAGGTGCGGCGCATCGCCTTGAGGATGCGGCTCGACCCCGACTGCAGCGGCAGGTGGATGTGCTCGCACACGCTCGCCAGCTGTGCGTGCGCTCGGATCACGTCCTCGCGCATGTCCTTCGGATGGGGGCTGGTGTAGCGAATTCGATCGAGGCCGTCGATGGCATCCAGGCGCTCCAGCAGCGCGGCAAAGCTCTCGCGTTGCGGGCGCTCGTCCACGCGTGGGCGCACCGCCGGCAGGTCGCGGCCGTAGGAATTGACGTTCTGCCCCAGCAGCGTCACCTCGCGCACGCCGTCATCCACCATCGCGCGCACCTCCGTCTCGAGCTCGTCCGGCGGTCTGCTCACCTCGCGCCCGCGCGTCGAGGGCACGATGCAGTACGAGCATGCGCAGTTGCAGCCCACGCTGATCTGCACCCAGCCCTGGAACGGGCGCTCGCGCCTGGACGGCAGATGACCGGTGAAGCCCTCAAACTCGAAGTAGCCCTGGGCGGTGAGCGAGTCGCTGGTCAGGAACTCCGCCAGCTTGTGCACCTGGCCCGGTCCGAAAGCCACGTCCACGAACGGGAAGCGCTCGAAAACCTCGTCCTTGACCGACTGCGCCCAGCAGCCGCCCACGCCCACCACGCGCTCTGGGCGCTCTCGCTTCAGTCGCTTGGCCTCGCCCAGGTGCGCGATGAAACGGCTGTCCGCCGACTCGCGGATCGAGCACGTGTTGAACAGGATCAGGTCTGCCTCGCCGCGCTCGCTCGCCTCCGAGTAGCCCAGCGACTCGAGCATGCCCTTCATGCGCTCGGAGTCGTGCTCGTTCATCTGGCAGCCGAACGTCGTGAGGTGGTAGCGCTTCATAGCGAAAGGGTAACCACAGCTCCTGCGCGTTTGGCCCAGGCGCCGTCAGTCGAGATCGAAGGCAGCTGTGATCGCCTCTGTGAGCGCCGGCTCCTGGTGATCGAGCAGCACACCAATCTGCTTCCCGAGCGCCGCTGTTGGAATCGTGGTCACGTTGTCGCAGCTCACGGCCGACGATCCCGCAAGACCATTTGCGCGATCTACGGGCACCTCTGTCGACAGTCCTCGGACTGTGGTCGTGATCGGCGCGACGGTCACCGTCGTGAGGAGCGGGCGCACCAGCTCTCGAGTGAGGATCAACACCGGCCGAGACTTGTCCAGCTGCGCAATGTGAATGGGGCGCATCGCCAACCGTCTTAGAGCGCTGAAGGCAAGCCTACAACGTGCTCGGCAAGCCCCTTCAGTTCCGGGTCTGGCCCTGCGCGGGCAAGGATCTCAGCGTCGCGAACCGCCGCGAGACGCCTGCGCTCGCGCTCTAGTGCGCGAGTCACCACAGCAGCACGGCTCCGCCCACCGCCCGAGTCCACGACGCCATCGACGAAGTCCACCAGCTCGTCTGGCAGGCGGACGGCTATCTGCTTGCTCATCCCAGAATGGTACCAAAATGGGATCGACGTAGAAGCTTGTCAGGATCTACGCGGCGACCACAGCGGGTTCGCTGGCTATCGGCCGCGTCTTGCGCTCGCGCGGCGCCGGGGCCTCCTCGTGCGGCTCAGTCGACGGCGTCAACCCGGTCGTCTCGCGATCGATCGGCGTCACGAGGTCCGTGCCGATGCCCAACGCCTTGTAGATCTTCTCTTCGATCTCCTTCGCCACCGCCGGGTTCTCGTCGAGGTACGCCTTGGCGTTGCCGCGTCCCTGGCCGAGGCGGTCGTTGCCGTAGGAGAAGAACGAGCCCGACTTGGACACGATGTTGTGCTCTAGGCCCAGGTCGATCAGGCAGCCCGACGTGGAGATGCCCTTGCCGAACTCGATGTCGAACTCGGCCTGGCGAAACGGCGCGGCCACCTTGTTCTTCACGACCTTCACGCGCACACGGTTGCCGACCGCCTCCGTGCCGTCCTTGAGTGTCTCTATGCGCCGGATGTCCAGGCGCTGGGAGGCGTAGAACTTCAGCGCGCGACCGCCCGGCTGGGTCTCGGGGGAGCCGAACATCACACCCACCTTTTCGCGGATCTGGTTGGTGAGGATGCACAGCGTCTGGGTGCGGTTGAGGTTGCCCGCGAGCTTGCGCATCGCCTGGGACATCATGCGCGCCTGCGAGCCCACCGTCTGGTCGCCCATCTGCCCCTCGAGCTCTACCCGGGGAGTCAGCGCGGCCACCGAGTCGATCGCCACCACGTCCACCGCGCCGGAGCGCACGAGCATGTCCGCGATCTCCAGCGCCTGCTCGCCATAGTCGGGCTGGGAGACGAGCAGCTCGTCGATGTCGACTCCGATCTCCTTGGCATAGAGGGGGTCCATCGCGTGCTCGGCGTCGATGAACGCGCACACGCCGCCGAGTTTCTGGGCCTCCGCGAGCACGTGGTAGATCATCGTCGTCTTGCCCGAGGACTCCGGGCCGAATACCTCGACGATGCGTCCGCGGGGGACGCCGCCGATGCCGAGCGCCAGGTCGAGCGAGAGCGCCCCCGTGGGGATTGCATCGCAGCGCACCTGAGCGCCCTCGTCGCCCATGCGCATGACGCTGCCCTTGCCGAACTCGCGCTCGATCTGCGTGAGCGCACCCTGAAGCGCGGCGTCGCGCGCCTTGGCTGCCTTCTCCTGGTCGGTCACGGGCATGTCTGCGCCTCCTACGTTCGAGATGAAGCAGGCAAGCTAGACGACGGTTCGGATGGAACAGCTGTTCGCACCGTCTCAGCTTTCGTCCAGAAACCGTCCACCTTCTCCTGTGGACGCAGGACGCCGACGATGACTAACCCGTCTCACGCTACGCCCACGACGCTCAGGAGATCCCCTTGCCGGCAAGCTCGTCCATCCGCCCGTCCTCCCTGCTCGCCCTCGCGCTGGCACTGTTGGCGCTGGTGGCGCTGCCCGCGAGAACGCTGGCGCAGACGCACAAGGTCGGCTGCCGCCCCCCGGCGAGCGCTACCGCTCAACACAAGCAAGGTGCCCCGGTGTGTGTGCCGAGCACGCACACGGCGACCGCCAAGAAAGACGCTAAGAACAGGTCCAAGGCGTCGTCCAAGAGCCGCCGGCATGGCCACGCTCGCCGTGTCAGGCGACACACTCGTCGGCGTAGGACTGGCAAGCAAGGCTCGGCCACGACGAGAAGCCTGGCCACGCCCGTTTGCGAAGACGGCACCGCGCCGGCGTCCACCGGCAGCGGGTCCTTTACGTGCGACGACGGCTCCGAACCGGCATGCGAAGACGGAGCGACCCCGGTCCTCGCCAAGGGAGGCTCGACGCTCCTGTGCGCCGCCACGGTCGGCGCCGGGCGCGAATCGGGCTCCGCGCTGGTCTGCCAAGACGGCAGCCTCCCGATCGTGGGCGCGGACGGCTCCTACACCTGCGATGACGGCTCCGAACCGGAATGCGAAGAAGGCAGCGACCCGGTCCTCTCCAGCGACGGCTCGACGATCGTCTGCCAACTCGCCTCAGGTAGCGAAGCCGAAGACTGAAGGCCAGAGGCCGCGTCGTAGGCGCGGGCGCAAGCCGCCGATTCGACGAGCTGGAAGGTCGCAAGCGCCTGGTATTCAGCGCCAGTGGGCGCAAGCCGGGAGCGGTACAGGGCGAGCACGTCGGGCGTGAAGCTCAGCCGCGGCGTGGCCGGCAGCGGATCGTGCGCGCCGGCCATCATGTCGCGCACGCGTGCGACGGTGACGTGGGCCCTGAAGCGTCGCCGCTCCGGCTCCCAACCGCTGGCGCCGGCAAGCGCACCGACGAGCGACCGCTGCAGGCGGTCAAGGCGCCCGTCGCGGGCGCCGATCTCGACTGCGAG
>DATNLQ010000236.1:0-5576 GCA_035602785.1 Solirubrobacteraceae bacterium | reverse complement strand
CCTGCCCGAGAGCCTTGCGCACCTTGGCCGTGACCTGGGCCAGGCCGAGATCGCCGAAGTCGATGCCCCACTTGGCGTCGTAGTGGCAGGCTGCCACGTCGTGGTAGCGCGTGTTGGCCAGGCGGATCTCCTCGGCGCTGAGGGCGGGCGGCACCGCGCCACCTTATACTCGCGCCCGCGTCCACGGCAGCATCGCCGGACCTGACTGTTCGACCCCTCGCATCTCTTGACACCAACCCTGCACGTGCAGCGCGACCAGCCCGAGGGGGTCCCGCCGCTTGCGTTGACGGGCGAGCGCACGCTGCCGAACGTGCCCGAGGAGAACTACTGGTTTCGCCGCCATCTGGTGGTCTATGAGTGGATCGCCACCCAGGTTGCGGGGTTGCGCGTGATCGACATGGCCTGCGGCGAGGGCTATGGCTCAGACGTCCTCGCAGCGAGCGCGGCTAGCGTGGTTGGGGTGGACGCCAACCCGGAGGCCCACGAGCACGCGCGGCTGCGCTACCGACGAGCGAACCTGCGCTTCGAGCGCCAGCTCGTCGACGCCTTCTCCGAGCAGGCCGACGCGGTGGTCTTCCTGCAGACGATCGAGCACCTGCAAGATCCCGGCGCCGTGCTCGAGCATTTTCGCTCGCTGCTCGCGTCCGCGGCGCGGGGTGGGGGCGCGGTGTTCGTGTCCACGCCCAACGTGCTCACGCTCGCGCCCAAGGGCGCGTCGCGCTCAGACAACCCATGGCACGTGCACGAGTACCGCGCCGAGGAGTTCGAGCGCCTGTGCCGCGAGCATTTCCCCGTGGTTGAGCTGAGTGGCCTCTACCACGCACGCAAGCTGCGCGCGCACGAGCTCGCCCTGCGCCTGGGGTGGGATCGCGTACATGCCAGGCTCGGCCTTACACGCGGCTTCTATGGCCGCTTCACACCCGCGATCGCCTGCTCTGACTTCGCGCTGCGCGGCGCCCGCGAGGCCGACCTCGAGCGCGCGCTGGACTTCGTCGCGGTGTGTCGACCGTGAGCCCGCGAAGCCAGCGTGGCGCGCTGGCGATCGTCCTGCACACCCATATGCCGTACGTGGAGGGCTTTGGCACCTGGCCCTTCGGCGAGGAGTGGCTGTGGGAGGCCATGGCCAGCTGCTATCTGCCCCTGACGGACCTGCTCGACGAGGGCGCGCCGCTGACGCTGTCGCTGACCCCCGTGCTGTGCGATCAGCTGGAGGCGCCCGAGCTGGCCCAGCGCTTCGCGGCGTTCGTGCGGGAGGTGCGCAGCTGGACGCACGAGGAGGACGCCGCGGGGCTGCGCGCGGCCGGCCACGAGCAGCTGGCCTGCGAGCTGGAACGCTCGTGGCGCGACTACGCGCAGGCGCTGGAGCGCCTGCAGGGTCGCGGCGGAGACCTGCTGGCGGCGCTCGCCCCACACGCCCAATGGACCTCCGCGGCCACGCACGCAGTGCTGCCCCTGATGGCGACCGACGCGGGCGTAGGCCTACAGGTGCAGGCTGGGATCAGCGCCCACCGACGCCGCTTCGGCGAGGGCTGGCGCGGAGGCCTGTGGCTGCCCGAGTGCGCCTACGCGCCGTGGTTGGCGCGCACGCTCGAGGAGGCCGGCGTGCGTGCGGTTTGCGTCGAGCTGACCAACAGCTTGGGCCTCGGCGCCGTCGAGCACCTGCGGCCAATTGTCAGCGACAGCGGCGTGGTGCTCGTACCGATCGACCGCGCCACGATCTCGCTGGTGTGGAGCGACGGCGGCTACCCGGCGGCGGGTGCCTACCGCGACTATCACCACCACACCGTCCATCACCACAACCCCTGGAACAACGATGGTGACGCCTATGATCGCGATGCCGCGCTCGCGCTCGCACGCGAGCATGCGGTGGACTTCGTCGCCCGGACGATCGCCCGGCTGCGCAGCGCCAACGAGGCTTGCGCGGATGCGCGCACGGCGCTGCCCGGCGGTGGGTTGGTCGTATGCGCGCTCGACACCGAGCTGCTCGGCCACTGGTGGTATGAGGGCCCGCACTGGCTGGGCGCGGTCATCGAGGAGTGCACCCGCCAGGGCCTGGAGCTGGTGCGTCTTGACGACGCGCTAGCACTCAGCGAGCCGGGGGAGCTGGGGAGCGGCGTGCCCGCGGCGATTGAGCGTGGCGTGCTTGCGGGGCCGGGATTCGGCGAGTCGGCGGCGGAGGTCGGCAGCTGGGGCACCGACGGCAACCTGTCGACTTGGTCGGGCCCGGCGGTCACGGATATGGCCTTTGCGATGCGTGCCGCCGAGCTGGAGGTCCTGGCAGCGGGCGAGCTGGCGGGCGCGGCCGCCGTGCGCGAGCTGCTGGCGCTGCAGGCCAGCGACTGGCCGTTCATGGTCTCTCGCGGCATCGCTGTCCCGTATGCGCACGAGCGCTTCGACGGCCACCGACTGGCGCTCGCGAAGGCTCTCGCTGCAGGCCCGGACACCGACGTGGCAGGGCTGCGCAACCTCGCCTGCGACGCCCGGCGCGACTCGCTGCTTGCGCCCGTGTAGAGCGGCGTGCCGTCAGGACTCGCTGGTAGTCCTTCCTCGTCCAGCTCGAATGAGAGGAAGCGAAATGGCAGCGACCGCGACCCAACAGCAGAGCCCGCTGAGCAGCGACCCTCTGCGCCACCACAAGCACTATCAGCAGAGCGGGCAGGGCTCATCGCCCTATGCCGGCGGCAGCAGCTTCATGGAGCGCGTCTCAGAGGCGGTGGCCAGCGGCATGGGCACAGTCGGTTTCTTGCTCGTCAGCTCCGCCGCGATCCTCGCGTGGGTGCTGGCCAATCACGTCATTCACTTCCTGAGCAACTCCTGGACGGGGCTGCTCAACGGCAAGGGCTTCGATCCGGCTCCCTTCATCCTGCTCAACCTGGTCTTCTCGGCCGTCGCGTTCTACACGGGCGCGCTCGTGATCATCGCCCAGAAGGCGCAGACGCGGACAGACAAGGCCAACGAGGAAGCGGCCGCCAAGCACAGGGACGAGCTCGCCCAGTATCAGGAAGTCGCGGCCAAGCACAGGGACGAGCTGGCAGAGCAGCAGAGCGACCTGCTCAAACGCAACACCGACCTGACCGAGCAGATCCATGCTCTGAGCGAAAAGCTGAGCATGCTCACCGAGGAGGTCCATGCAGCAACCTGCCGGGTCGGCGGACACCCCGCCGACCGCCACCACGCCGGTCCGTCTCCCACCTGACTACTCCCAGCGCATGAAGCGGGGCGCGTCGCGCATGCGGATGAGGCTCGCTGGAACGCCTCCGAGCACTGAGTTGGCGGGGAAGTCCCTAGTGACGACCGCGCTGGTACCGACGATGCTGTTGTCGCCGATGCTCACACCACGCAGCACGCATGCGCCGTAGCCCATCCACACGTTGTGGCCGACACGCACGTCGCGCTTGTAGATGCCCTGCAGGCGGATCGGCCGCTCGACCTCGGTCACTCCGTGGTCGAAGTCGATCAGCATGACGCGGTCGGCGACGATGCACTCGCGCCCGAGCGACACATGCTGATAGGCCGACATGGTGCACTCCTGGCCGACCACCGTCTTTGCGCCGATGCTCACTTCGCCCTCGTGCACGCGGATCTTGCACCCATGTCCGATCCATGCCCAGCGGCCGATTCGCAAGGTGGCCCGGCGGCCGATCTCCAGCTTGACCCCAGGGCAGATGAAGCAGATGCCGTCGGTCTGCAGACGTCTGCCATAGCGGAGCTTCAAGAGCGCATAGCGGGCCAGCAGGCGCGCATAGTGCAAGTTGAGCATGTGGTGGGTGCGCATGAAGCGCCAGAGCGCCAACGCGCCTCCGTGTCGCGGCTCGGGCGCTCGGCGCAGGGCGCCGGCGAGCTCCTCGCTCGAAGTCGCGCTCCGTGGATCGGCAACCAGCCCCATGGCGCTGCAAATCGTAAGCGACACGGGCCGCGGTGCGGGAGCGCACGCCAGCCAGGCGCGCGTTACGCACGGCCGGGCGTGGCCCCCTGCGATGATGGCGCGCGCTGATGGCCGACACCAGTCTCGCCCAACGCCTGCTAGACGGCGATCGCCGCGCGCTCGCGCGCGCGATCACGCTCGTCGAGGACAACACGCCCGAGGGGTGGGAGCTGGTGCGCGAGGTCTATCCGCACACCGGCCACGCGGAGGTGGTCGGCTTCACCGGCCCCCCGGGCGCGGGCAAGTCGACGCTGATCGGAGCGCTGACAAAGGCGCGTCGCCAGGCGGGGCGTACGGTGGGGGTGCTGTCGGTCGACCCGTCGTCGCCGTTCACGCAGGGCGCGCTGCTGGGCGATCGCATCCGCCTGTCCGAGCACTTCCTCGACCAGGGCGTGTTCATCCGTTCGATGGCCAACCGCGGCGCTCTCGGCGGGCTGTCCGAGGCGGCGCTGCAGGCCGCGCTGCTGCTCGACGCGGCTGGCCGCCAGGACGTGTACGTGGAGACGGTCGGCGTGGGCCAGGCGGAGATAGACATCATCGACCACGCTGACACGATCGTGCTGGTGCTGATGCCCGGCTCGGGCGACTCGATCCAGGCGCTCAAGGCCGGGGTGATGGAGATCCCGGACGTGATCGTGGTCAATAAGGCCGACCATCCCCTCACCGACACGATGGTCCGCGAGATTCGCGGCGTGCTGTCGCTGGCCAACCTCGACCGCACCCCCGAGGAGGTCCGCGGCAGCTGGCGGGTGCCGATCGTCAAGACCGAGGCGACGCGCGGCAAGGGCGTGGACGATCTGGTGGCGCGCCTGGGCGAGCACCGCGCTCACATCCTGGCCGCCGGCCAACTGGAGCAGCGGCGCGCGCGCAACCTGCGCAGCGAGGTGCTCGCGATAGCGACCACGCGCATGCGCAAACGCCTGGAGGATGAGCTGAGCGAGGATCCCGAGTTCAAGCGCCTGCTCGACGAGGTGGTTGCTCGCCGTCTGGATCCGGCCAGCGCGGCCGCGGCGCTGCTGGAGCGCGCTCCGCAGCACAGCCGCTGATTTCCGTGCCAGCGTTGCCCGCTGGGCGGCCCGGCCTCGACGCGGCAGCCTCGTGTTCTCAGGACTCCGCGTGCAGCGAGCGGGCGGTGGGCGAGCGCTCGACTGCGCGCTGGTCGGCCAGGGTGCCGATCACCCGGTCGCCGACCGTGGATGTCACGCCGAACCAGTAGCGCTCGTTCTTGTAGTGGTGCAGACGGTGGTTGCGCCAGATGGCCTTGAAGTAGCGTCTGCGGGGCCGGTAGGGGGTGTGGATCAAGAAATGCGTCCACTCGTAGGACGCGAGGATGGCGAAGCTCACCGCGATTCCGCTTGTCGTCCACGCCAGGCGGGCGCCGCCGAGCACCAGCGCGAGCGGAAACGAAAGCGCCCAGTCGGTAAGCGCGATCGCCGCCAGGAAGATCACAACGGCATACACGGGGATCAGCACTCCCTCCAGCACGGCGGGCGCTTCGTGGTGGGCGCGGTGCTCGCGCGCGCTGAGCATCTCGATCCTGCGCCCGAACAGGTCGAACGGCCGCGCGTGCAGCAGATATACGTGGATGAGCCACTCAACGAACGGGGTGACGAGCAGCAGACCGCAGGGCATCACCAGGTCGCGCCAGCTC
>DATNLQ010000214.1:0-14908 GCA_035602785.1 Solirubrobacteraceae bacterium | reverse complement strand
GTACCTGCTCTGTCAGCCTTCTGAGGCGCCGCCTCACACCTCAGAAGGTCTGAGTGGCGATGATGTCTCTCGCTGCCGCCACGTTGGTCGGGTCCACGACCACGCTTATCGCCTGTGAGTCACCGCCACCCTTGAAGCTGTCGGTGATGTCCTTCGTCACGGCGATGAAGTTGGCGGTCTGCGTAGCCGTCATCGTGCCCCGCAGCCGGATCAGCCCTTGCGTCGGGTCGTTCGGGTCACGGCCATACATGTACGAGTCAGCGCCCGCCGATCCGTACATGTTGATCCATTCGCAAAGGGTCCCGGCGTCGACCGTCCAGTGCCGCTCGCCGTTGACCGGCGATCGGAAGTTAGCCGTCGACTGACCCTTCAGATAGACGTCGGCGTAATACGGCAGCTTGAGGTCATCCTTGTTGCACAGCAGCACAACCTGATACACCCTCCCTTCCGGAACCGCCTTCAGGGGTATCTGCTGCGAGAACGTCAGCGTCTCGGTCTTCGAGACTGTGGTCGCCTCGGTCCAGGAGTAGGTGTAATCGACGCTGAACTTGACCGTCACGCCGCCGCCAACCCCGAAGAAGTCCGCCTTGGTGTTTATGTCGACCGCGCTGCCAACTTTCAGGCTGTGGGCCGTCGAGTGGGTGCACGAGGTCTGATTCTGGTAGGCATAGGCCAACGTGACCGTCTGATCGGGGGTCTTGCCGTTGCGATTGTCGACCGTCGCGGTCTGGGCGGCGAGCTGGTGGGGCGTGAAGACCTTCTGGCTCTCGTCGAACACGAGCTCGGTGGCCAGCGCGTCGGTGAGCTGGCCGTAGAGCCCGCCATTGTTTCCCGGTCCATTGGTGAACCACTGCCCGTCGGCCGGATCCATCTCGGTGCCAAGATGGTTCTGCCATGCATCGATCAGCATCGCTGCGACGATCTTCTTGTCCATGTACTGCAGGCTCATAGCTCGTTCACCTTCTCAGTCGTCACGGTTTACGGCGCGCGCGTGGCGTCAGCCGCCGGATATGTCGGTCAACCCGAGGTCGTTGTTCAGGGTGGTGCCGCTGATGTTGTAGTGGGCGACCGCGGTGTTGCCCTTCTCGTAGGTGAATGCGCGGCGCGCCTCGTTGTCGGTCCCCCAGACGACGAACACGTGCATGTAGACCATCGAGCCGTCGGTCACCCCAAGGCTGCCCGGGTCGTAGGTGTCCGTCTGCCCGAGCAGCACGTCGCCCGACTGGCGAGTGAGCTGCTTCTCGCCGTTCCCATCCATGTAGCTGAACTGAACTCGGGCCACGAAGCCTCCGGAGTTCTTCAAGCTCATCTTGCCAATCTTCTGCAGGGGCATGGGCCTACCCTCCTTCATCGCGGGAGATCTCCGAGCGATCGCCCTAGTTGTCGGGAAAAGTCACTACCTGGCGAGCTCCAGCGCGAGCCAATGCGGTGCCAGTTATCGGTGTTGCTCGAAGCTAACAGACGATGCTGAGCGCGCCATCGCCGGGGCGGGCGGCGAGCGAGCGCACGCTCGCGTTTTCGCTGTCACGTGGTTCGGCGAGACGGCCCGTGTAACTCATTTGCAGCGCTTTCGCCGCCACGCGCTCGCCGGGATCTGGCGAGGCCACGTGTGGACTTCGCCATCGAGGGAGCGAGCCCATGTCTCCGACTCAGCTGAGGGTCCTGCCGATTCGCGCGGACTCGCTGTCGTGCACCGTCAGCGCGTCGAGCAGGAGCGTCGAAGCGGTCGTCCTGTCGGAGACATTCGCCGACAGATACTCGCGCAACGCGTCCCTGGCGAGCCTGTGATCCGCGACGGTGTGGGCGTCATCGAGCATCTGCACACCGACGTCGAGATGCTCTGCGCATCGGGCACGCCACGAGTTGTTCAGGTCACGTACCACTCCAGGCTCGTTGGGCTCGATCCGCCCGTCCGGGTCATAGGGCTCATACAGCGGCGCCCAGGACTCGCCTCGGCCGAGATGGATGGACGTCGGCGGATAGCCCTGCGCCGTCATGAACAGGGTGCACGGGAGGCAGGAGGCCATCTTTGTCGTGTGCTCGCCCACCGCGATCTCGTACGGGGTGCAACTGGGACCCAGCGCGTAGGCCTTGTAGATGGCCTGGATCATCCCGTGGGTATACGCCGCGATATCGGCGTAGGTCGGTTCGCCGTTGAACACCATGCCGTCTGCCGCGCCCATCTGCAGGGTGATCTGGTCCGCGCGGTTCGTGGCGTACGTATCGTTGGGGAGCGTGGGCGCTTCTCCGGCCGCGTTCCCCCCGATCAGTCCCCATGGGACGTACGAGCCTACGGTCCCTCGCCTCAGACGAGGGTTCCAGCTGGCGCTTCCCACCCGCGGCAGCCAGCGCGCGGGAGACCCAGCCACAGGCGCGCCATCCACGCCGGCTAGCTCCGGCTCGCGTATCAGGAAGCGGGCGGTCGATCGGGGACCCACCGGGTCGGTGTTCTCTTCGGTGTTGTGATTGTCGACGAACCCGGTGTACGCGCCCCTGCCCGTGTACTGGGGGATCTCGCCGTTCTTGATCTTCTCGTAGAGCGCTCGACCCTTGACCGAGAGCACCGGGTCGGAGACCGAGACGGGCGCCGACTGACCCGCGAGCGTGTAAACGCCTACGACTACCGCGCCCTTGCTGTAGTCGGGAGCGAGCCCGGCGTGAACCTTGCCTGCCGGCTCCAGGTCGTGGCTGCTCAAGTAATCCACGACCGCACGGTCGATCTTGCCCACGACCGCCGCGAAGTCCGTCCAGTCCCTTCGCTCTCTGGGGTCGATGTCAAACCGAACCGGTAGGCCATCCTTGACGTACGAGGCGGCGAAACCGAGCGCGATGGCGGTCATGATCACGTCGGCTTCCACGCTCGGCTGCGATGAGCGAGAGTCCGTGAAAATGCCCGCTGTTCTTCTGAACGGCACGATCGGATCACCTCCGGCGCACGATGCGGTTGTCAGCCTGGACGAGCACACTCAGCAGGCACGAGCGAAGCTAGCCAGCCGCTTAACACTTGTCAACTCGTGCCGATCCGTCGGGGAGAGCGTTCACTCGTGCGCCTGCATCGTCACCGATCGCGCTGCCACTAATAAGCGGTCGCGTGTCTCTGACTTTCGTGCCGGCACGTGCAGGTGAATCACGCCGCGCGGCGATTCCAGCTGGGGCCGATCTTGACATGTCGTAGGAGTGCCGCAAAGATCCGACGATTGCACCTTGAAGAGCTAGGGGAGAAAGATGAGCACGGTCGAGCCGCGCGGAGGACAAGCTGGCGGAGGCACTGTCGGCAAAGCCGCGAGCGCGCAGCAGGTCTCACGAGCTCCTGGCGCTCCCGCGCCGACGCCCGCGGCTGCGGCCCCGGCCACACCGGTGAAGCCCGAACCGGCCTACGGGGCGTGGGTGGTGATCGCAGGGCTCGCCGCGATCGTCGTGGTATTCGGGATCGCCGTCCTTCGCTACAGCACGGCCGCCGAGGTCACGACCGCGGTCGGCGCGGTTTCGGGGGTCATCGCGGCGCTCGTGGGCGCCTACTTCGGCATCAGGGGCGCGACGCTAGCGCAGACCAACGCCGAATCGTCCAGCGACGCATCGGCAACGCCGAAGCCCTGACCGGTGGCCCGTCCGGGAACGGCTGGCGCATCGCGCCGATCCCATCTGGCGTGCCCGCCGCAATCACGTCGCCGGGCTCGAGCGTGAATGCCTGCGAGAGATGCGCCACCTGTTGGTAGCAGTTGCAGATCATCTCGCGGGTGCTGGCGTCCTGGCCCAGCTCGTCATTGACGAATGTCCTCGACGGCGAGCTCGACCCCGAAGCCGACCGCCGCCATCGACGATGAGGTCGCAGCGCTGGAGCAGGACAACGACGGGCCGGTCATCGGGAGCTTCGCCGCACATGGGCAACGAAGGTCGTCCGAGGCGATGCAGAGCTGCTCGGTCACGCCGCAATAGGCCGTTGGTGGACAGTCCAGTGGACACAACTCGTCCTTCGGGGAGGGATTCCAGCGGATCCATGCGGATCGCCCGCGTAACACGCGCGGTCTAAAAAGGGGCTCCACAACGCAGGAACCCCGCAATTTGCGGGGTTCCTAGCAGCGGGGGACCCAGGAATCGAACCTGGCGTTGCGGTTTTGGAGACCGCATTAGGAACGCGTCTCGGCCAGCAACGACGGGCGGTGCCTGACCCGATGGACCGCTGTATGGACCGTGTTCATCCGGTCGCCTCCCGCTTCGTCTCCCTGGCGAGATAGGCGTCGAACTGCTCGCGTGCGCGCTCGAGGTCACCCGGGAGCGCGTGCGTGTAGCGCTCTCCTTGAGTGATCTGCGCTGCTCCTTCTGATGTGCAGATAGGACAGTCTATGGTAGGCTGGTCGTGATGAAGACCCTGCATCTGGATCCAGCCTCGCGCGATCAGGCAGCCCTCGTGACAGAGGAAATCGACAGGATGCTCGAAGCCGGCAAGCACATCGCCGTGACACTTGCCGAGGAGCAAGAGCTACTTTCCCCTCAACAGGCCGCGGATCGCCTCGGCTTCTCCCGCCAGCACGTCATGCGGCTCATCAGCTACGGCGACCTCGATGCGCAGCAGCTCCCCGGATCGAGCCACTGGAAGATCCCACTCCCCTCGCTGCTCGCCTTTGAGGCCGAGCGGGAGCGGCGCCGGAACCTCACCGACGATTGGTCACGCGAACTCGACGCACTCGGCGCCCCAGCCGAGTGAGCGACAGCGAGCGGCCTCGAGCGGTTCTCGACGCCGACATCATCTACTCGCGCGTCATGCACGAGCTGATCGGGCGCGTTGCCGCAGAGCTGCGACTACTGGACCTGTTCTGGAGCGAGCAGCTTCTGACAGAGGCGCAAAGGTCGCTCATCGAGAAGAAGCGAATACCACCAGACTCCGCACGGCGCTGGGTCGACTACCTGCGCCGGAACTTCCCGGCGGGGCACATCGACCCCGAGCAGGCGCCCGTCCCCGACCTCGCCAGCCTGACCAGCGATCCCGCGGACGCCCACGTGTGCGCTCTCGCCGTGGCCGCCAACGCTGACTACCTGTTCACCCACGACCGCGGCTACCTGCGCGACGGCCTCAAGCGCCACGGCGTGCAGGTCATCACCCCAGACGAGTTTCTCGCTCCCGCCTTCGACGCACACACCCAAGCAATGCTCGAGCTGCTCGGGTGGCAAGCGAGCGTCTGGGCTGGAGGACGACCGATCGAGGACCTGCTCGACACCATCGAACGCGCCGGCGCACCAACGCTCGCCGACAAGGCGCGCGCCTGCATATAGCCGTCAATATGAACGCCCCGACTCAACTCCACCCACGAGAAAAGACACCGGCACGAGCACAAGCGCCGACGGCGAGCAAGTGGCCGCGCTGAATCCAGGTGGTTCGGCGCCAGCTTCTACTTCGTGATCTGCCAGATGACTGGTCACGACGCTGTGGGAACGCGCGGGCTGCGAGGGGCATGAAATGGCAGGCCACGCTTGCAAAATCGGCCCTCATGGATTCCCGCGCCTAACCAGACTTTCCCGATCGGCGCGACGGCTTGCGCTGGCCCCGGCGCGACGGCTGTTTCCCGTCGACATGTGCGTCGGATGTGCGCCAAGCAGCAGCTGTTCGGTGACCGTCTGCGTGTACGTCGACGATCCCCGCGGCGACCCTCGCTAGCCGGCTCTCGCCGAATGCGCCCAGCAAACGCTAGCGACCTTCCAGCCGCTCGCCGCGAGGAACCCGAAAGTCTCCTGCGGGTCGCCCGCGGCTCAGCTGCCGGCGATCTCAGGCGATCAACTCGACCGCGATACCGGCCGCTTGCGCCAGCGCCGCCTGGCGTGCGTCGCGCGTGTGCAGCCTCCGTCCCGTGGCTTTTGCCGTGGCGATGATCAGCAGATCGGTCGCCTTGGTCGTGCGCCCGGCAGAGCGGGCCGCGGCGAGCACCTCACCGTAGTGCTCGGCAACCAGCTCATCGACAGGGATCGGCTCGAATGCCTCGCGAACGGCGAGAAAGCGTGCCTGACGAGCGGCCTGCACAGACGGATCACCGGCCAGCCGCACACCCGCTCCTAGCTCGCCCAGGGTGATCACCGAGATCGCCGCCGCCTCCGGGACCGCCGTCTGCAGCTGCTCGACCCCACCGATCACAACGGAGGTATCGAGCAGCGCTGCGCTCAATGACGCTCCCAGGGATCGCCAACCGTCGCCTCTGCGTCACGCATGCTGGCGATATCCGCCGCAAAGCCATCATCGACAGGCGTGGCCACGAGGATCGCGCGCAGCGTCTCGCGATCGACGTCCCGCCTGCGCTCCCGTGAGCGATCGGGCGGCCCCAGCCGCGCGACCGGACGGCCGCGCACCGTGATCGTGAACTCCGTGCCCGCCTCAGCGCGGCGGAGTACCTCCGCGACGTTGTTGCGCAGCTCCCGCTGTGGAATCGTACGACTCTCCATAGGCTTGCTACACAGCGTAGCAGTTGACGTATAGGCGGCCGCACGCCGCCCTCTACACCGATCCCGACCGCCCCATCAGACGCCGCCGCCTCGAGCGGCATCACTCCGGGTGGCGGTCAACCAAACATCTATGGGGGGGCCAAGCCCTCACCCCCGCGTCTTATAGACATGAGCAGAGAGCCTCACGGCAGCGCAACCCTCAGCCGCGCCGCACACTTGCCGCCCTGCCGTCAGGCGCCCACGACTCTGGCGACGCCGCCCCCAACACCACCCACGAAGCCGACGACAACACCAAAAGCAAGATCGAGCGCCCGTGGGGCCGCTCACCGCACAGCAGCGTACCGAGCTCGAGAACACGTGAGGGGACCCCTCAGTGGACTGCCCAGTGGACCCAAGTCGCCCTCGGAAGCGGACTCCAGCGTATCCATGCGGACCACTTACCGGTCGAAAAGACCACATTGTTACCTGCGGATTCCGCCCTAGAGCGCCAAAAAGCCCGCAAATTGCGGGCTCCTGGAAAGCGGGGGACCCAGGAATCGAACCTGGCGTTGCGGTTTTGGAGACCACCGTGTTACCGATACACCAGTCCCCCAGCGGGAGCTGAATTCTAGGGCCCTCGCGGCACGCCCCCCTGGCAGACCTCCCTGCGTCTAAATGCCTGGCGCAGCGCTCAAGCACCGCGTCTGCGATGCCGAAGCACGAATAGCACCCCTGCTTCTTGTGACAATGCGCACTTTCCTCCCCAACATCCGGCCCTACGCACGCGTCCGGCCAGACGCCGAGCGAGCCGCTGGGGCGCCTACGCGCCCGGGCTCCCAGGACGGCTTCACGCTGATCGAAGTGATCGTCAGCTCCCTGATGGTCGCCCTGATCGTCGTGGGCACCTTCACCGGCTTCCAGGTCGCCGACCAGTCCACTGCCCACGACAGGCTGCAGGACGTCGCCGCAGTGCTCGCCGCACAGTCTCAGGACCAGCTGCGCAGCGCGCCCGCCAGCGCCCTCGAGGCGCTCGCTATAAGCCCCCACACGTTCACCAAGGTCGAAGATGGCGTGACCTTCTCGATCAAGCAGGAAGCGCGCTTCGTCGGCGGCCCCGAAGGCGGCACCGGCTGCAGCGTGACCGAACACAAAAGCCAGATCACCAATGCCCTGCGCATCACCTCCACCGTCAGCTGGACCCACGCCAACAGCAACGCCAAACCGGTCGTCGAGACCGGCGTGGTGACACCGCCGACCGGCTCCGCGCTGGAGGTCGACGTGGGGAACGCCCCCGCCCCCACCGCTGGCGTGTCCGGCGTGTCCGTGATCGTCAAATACACGGCCGCGGGCACCTCCACCGTGTCCACGCTCGAAGGCATCACCACATCTGCCGGGTGCATCGTCTTCGGAGCTATACCGTCCATCGCCGCCACCGTCGAAATCCCGGAACAGGTTGGCTTCGTGACACCCAGCGGCAGCCAGACCATCGAACCCAAAGAAGTGGTCCTGGCGCCCAACACGACCACCTACTACGCCGTGGCCTACCAGCGCGGCGGCGCAATCCAAGCAATCTTCAAGTACAACAAATCGGCCAAATACGAACACCTGAACAACAAGAAAGTATCCGAAACCGAAAAAGTCATTCCAAGCGACACCTTCGTGGTCGCAAATGCCGACATGGAAAAGCCGCCAAAGTATGAGGTCGGCAGCACCCGCGGCGAATTCATCAGCGCCAGCGGATTGTACGAACCGCTTCCCGGCGTACCCCTCAAAACCGAACCGTACGCATACCTGCCAACGGCCACCTCGCCTGAGACGACCAACTATCCGCAGGGCGACCTCTTCCCCTTCCCCGAAAGCGAAGGCGAAGGCGGCTGGGAAGTCTACGCAGGCGACTGCAAGGCCAACGACCCCGAAACGCTCAAAGTTCCAGGGGTGGCAGTCGAACGCAAATGGATCACGCCCGGGGCGCCTGCCACGGAATTCAAAGAAGTGCCGCTCAGCCACCTGTCGCTAAACGTCTACAAGAACAGGGAAAGCGAAGTGGCGGCGCTCGGCTCCGAAGCGGTGAAAGACCTCGAAACCAAAAACAAACTCGTCGCGACGATCACGGACACGAGCTGCGCCAGCGTAGCTCCCAACAACGAGACCACTGTCAAAACCGAGCACAAACAGTACACCACCACCGAAGAAGCCGACGGCGGCCATCTCCAGTTCCCCTTCCAACCCTTCGGCGCCTACCAGCTCTGCGTGTACAACTCAGAAACGCAGAAGACGTACACGATCCTCGGCGAAGATCTCACCGTGGCCGGCTCGACAAAGAGCATCTACCTCCCACAGCATTCGCCCGAAGAAGCTAAAACGCTCAAAGAAGAAGAAGAAGCGAACGAAAAAGCGGCCGAAACGAAACGCAAAACCGAAGAAACGCAAGCTAGAGAAAAACGCGAAAAAGAAGAAGCGCCGGCTCGGGAAAAACGCGAAAAAGAAGAAGCCACGGAGAAGTCCACCCGCGAAAAACAGGAATCGGCCCAGAAAAAATGGGAAACTGAAGAAACGTCCCAGAAAGCCACCAAAGAAAAAGAAGCAACGGAAAAGGCCACGCGCTTGGCTAAAGAAAAAGAAGAACTCACAAAATGGGAAACCGAAGAAAAAAACGAAGAAAAAAAAGGTAAACACCTCAAACCCACCCTAGCCGAAAAAAAGAAAACACAGGAAACCACTCGGAAAAGCATCGAAGCTACCGAAAAAACGGCAGAAGAAAAACGCAAAACCGAAGAAGCCTCGACCAAAGCTACGAAGGAAAAAGAAGAAGCCGCTATAGCGACCCGCAAAAAAGAAGAAGAAGCGACCACCGCCACCAAGAAAAAAGAAGAAGAAGCCAAGGCTGCCGCCGCCAAAAAAGAAGAAGAAGCCTGGAACGCCAAAAAGGCCGAAGAAGCCACCAAAAAAAGCGCCCGCGAAAAACGCGAAAGCGAAGAAGCCAAAGAAGGAACCGGCGTATCCGTCGCATCCAAAAAGGGTGAATGCCCATGAGCCCCGTGCCCCACATCCCACCGCTGGGCGACGAGCGCGGCTTCTCGCTGATCGAACTTCTTGTCGCCATGGCAGGCGCCACCGTCGTCGTGACCGCAGCTCTTACCATCTACATTGTCGCGTTGCACCAGACCACCCGCATCGGCGACCGCGAGCAGGCCGACCAGACCGGCCGCACCGCCATGACTCATATTGTCGAAGAGTTGCACTCGAGCTGCCTGCAGAAGGAATTCACGCCGGTACAGCCCGAATCCACGCCTACGGAACTGCGTTTTCGCGATGCCGCGAGCAGCGCGGCGACGATCAGCTCGAGCAAAGCCAAACCGGAAGCCTACGAAGACCGCATCCTCTGGAAAAAAGAAAGCGGCCTGCAAGGAAGCCTCGTCGACGAACGCTATCCCGTCGAAAGCGGGACCCTTCCCAAGGAATTCAAATTCAACCAGACGACGCCGAGCGCCAAAGTCCTGCTTGCGACCAACGTCAGCCAGACGATCAAGGAAGCAAAGACGCTTCCGATTTTCACGTACTCCGAATACGCCGAAAAAGCAAGCTCTGGGTCTGAAACCACGGGAGTGAGTGCGTTGGAACCGATAAAACTCAAAGAAGGGGAAAAACTGACCACCGTGAGCGCCGCGGAAGTCGCCGCCGTGGAAGTCAACTTCACCGTTGCCGCACGCGAAGCGAACGCTTTTCAGAGCCACGAAGCGATCCCCTTCTCCAACGAGGTCGTCCTCGCCTTCGGACTGCCGGCCTCTGAAGCCAAGATCGAAGAGAAGCCATGCCAATGATCTACGCCATTCGCAGAGCTCTATGCCGGCTGCGCTCCGACGAGGGGTTCACCATGCTGGTCGTGCTCGGCGTGATGCTCGTCACGAGCGCGCTGCTGGTCGCCGCCTTCACGGGCTCAGGCGAGGACGTCACGCTGTCGCACAGGGACACGATTGAAAAGCAGGCGTACTACGCCGCTCTCGCGGGCGTCCAGGAATACGAGTACAAGCTCGAGTCCAACCCGGACTACTGGCAGACGTGCGAAGAACCGGCCGCCACGGTGTCGGCCTTGACCGCGGGCGAAGCCGACCAGCGTTTTGAAGACAAGATTCTCGTCGCGAGCACCGCGCCTTCGGGCACAACGAAATGCACGACGAGCAATCCCTTCGAAAGCGTGATCGAGTCCAAGGACCCGGTCGCAAACACGTTCCGCATTGAATCGATTGGCTGCGCGGGCGCGATCGAACTGACGAGCTGTGCTGGGCAGCCAGCGTCGAGCGTCGCGACGCGCAGGCTGATCGCGACCTTCCAAGTGACGGGCTTTTTGAACTACATCTACTACACGCAGTTCGAGGATCAGGATCCTCAGACATATCTCGCCGCCGAAGGGAGGACGCCTACCGAAGAACTCGAAGCGAATGCGTGCAGCGGAAAGTATCGCGCAGAACGTGAAAAAGAAGAAGCGGCGCATCACATCGAATGCCACAACATATACTTCGGCAGCAACGACGCGGTGAACGGCCCTATGCACACAAACGACACCGCCAATGTCTGCGGTGGCGCAACGTTCGGACGCAAAGGCCACGAACCACTGGACGTCGTCGAAATCGACCGGGGCGTCAACACGAGCTGCGGCGGGGGACCAGCCACGTTCTACACGGCCAAAGGCGAACCCGAAAAAGGCCAGGATCTGACCCCTCCGGAAAGCGATGCCAGCCTGAATGTCTACGTCGAAGCCGCCAACAGGTTCGAAGGCCGCACCGAACTTGAACTCAAAGGCACCACGATCCAGGTCACGACGCTGAACAGCTCAACCAAAGCGAAGGAAAGCAAAACGATCGAATGGCCGAAGAACGGCCTCATCTTCGTACGTTCGAAGGGCTGCAACTACGAATTCCAGCAGGAAGGGACCGACACGAGCCAGACCTACGAAGAAGAAGCCAACTGCGGCAGCGTGTACGTCCACGGGACGTACAGCAAATCGCTGACCATCGGCGCCGAATCGTATTTGATCATCAACGGCAACATCACCCCAACCGGCGTCACCAACGGTTCCGCACCGACCGGGACCACCGCTCTCGGGCTGATCGCCACCGACGACGTGCGCATCTACCACCCCTGCACCTTCAACAAAAACGGGTCCGAATCGCTGAAAGACCCCTGGATCTACGCGGCGATCCTG
Organism: Solirubrobacteraceae bacterium; assembly: GCA_035602785.1. Classification (GTDB taxonomy): domain Bacteria; phylum Actinomycetota; class Thermoleophilia; order Solirubrobacterales; family Solirubrobacteraceae; genus Palsa-744. The sequence continues at coordinate 3,297 of DATNLQ010000214.1, read as the reverse complement.
TCGACCGCCCACTCCTTCCTGGTCGACAACTACGCATGCGGCGCGGGCCTCGGGGAACTCAACATCTACGGCGCGATCGCGCAGAAGTACCGCGGGATCGTCGGCATTCTCGGCGGCAGCGGCTACGACAAGGACTACATCTACGACGAACGCCTGGCCACCGAGGAGCCGCCCTACTACCTCAGCCCCTTCAAAGCCGGCTGGAAAATCGTCCGCCTGATCTCGCCGTAGGGCTGTCGACCCCGTGCGCTTTCGCCGGCCCACGGGCGACCGGCGCGACCCTGCACGAATGCGGGCGAGAGGACTCGAACCTCCAAGGGCTAGCGCCCACCGGCTCCTAAGGCCGGCGTGTCTACCAATTCCACCACGCCCGCAGGGGCGCCCCAGAGCCTAGCTCGCAGGCCCGGCGATCGCTGACGACGCGGGTCTCGCCGCCCACGAGGACCGCGCCGGGCGATATGGTCATGTGGATCATGTCGTTCCAGCCCGCACAGCAGCGCCAGCCAGGCGTGGTCGTCACCCACCCCAACCGCAGCAAGCCGGTCGTCCAGGCCACGCGCGCGACCGTCGTCGTGCTGCTGCTCGTCAGCGCCGCGCTCGTGCTGATCGTGACCGTGGGCGGCTGGAGCGTGCTCGAAAGCGCCACCCCCGTGCAGATCGCCTACGTGGCGGTGTACCTGGTGTTCGCCTTCTTCGCGGCGCGCTGGAACCGCGGTGTGCTGCCGGTCGCGGCCGTGCTGGCGGTGCTGCTGGGCATCTTCGCGCTGGTGGCCGGCCCCAGCTGGTTCGCGCGAGACAAATCCGGCTTTGCGCAACCGGCGCTCAACGCGGGCCTGCTCGGCGTGCTCACGCTGCTGATCGTGCCCGTGCAGCTGCTTCTGATCACCTTCGCCATGCGCGGCTTTTCGCAAGGCTGGAACGTCGAGCTGGAGCGCAGCGATCCGGCAGCCGGCGAAGACCTGTACGCGCAACCGCCGCTGTACCCCGCCTGAACTCCGCCGTCCTGTCTGTGAGCTCCGCCGTCGCCTTTACAGAGGCGCCAGCGCTTGGAGTCGGCGCGCCTGCCATACACTGGAAAGCGGCGTGCGGCGGTGGCGGAACGGTAGACGCGGGGCCCTCAAAAGGCCCTGTCCGCAAGGGCGTGTGGGTTCGACTCCCACCCGCCGCACCTCAGCCGACGGGGGCGCTTTGCGCGGCGAGCGGCCCCGGCGAGCGGCCCGCTACCAACAGGGCTTGAACGTGGTGCCGTTGAGCGCGAGGTTGAAGCGCACGCCCATCATGCCCGCCGCGTTGTCTGACGTGCAGAAGCGCTTGGTCGGGAGGCTGTACTCGGCGTTGAGCACGGGCTTGCCGGCAGCCAGATACGGGTCGAAGTCGGCGCATTCGCTGAACTGGTTGCACTGCTCGGTCAGCGCGCCGTCGAAGTAGGGCTGAAGCTGGGGCGTCTGTTCGCCGTCGTTCTTCTGCAGGACGGCCATGCCCAGCGAGTGGACCTCGCCGGCGACCCACTCGTTGTAGGTCAGCTGCTCGGCGGCGGTCAGCGGGAAGCCGCTGTTGTTGGAATAGCCTTCGATGTTGTCGGGCTCGACCGCGTCAAAGCCCTTTTCTCTGCACATCTGGAAGCGCGCGGTCATGATCGGCTCGAGCACGCCCAGCTGGCGGATGTCCAGCCAGCGCTCGCCCGGCCAGCCGTTGGAGTGACCCAGCACGGACTTGGGAAACTCCTTGTAGTCGGGCCGGAAGTTCTCGGCGGTGCCGACGTCGATGTAGCAGATCACGTGCTTGCCCTGCGCGTGCAGCGCGGCGACCTCAGCGGCGCTGTTTTCGAACCCGTCGATGTCGTAGGCGGCCACGGGCTGGTCGTTCTTGACCGTGCCCTGCAGTTGCCAGTACCAGGTCAGGCGCTGAGACGGCTGCCACCACGAGCCGCCCGACGCCCCGGCCGTGGCTGCGCACAGCGCAAGGCCCGACAGCAGAGCCGCCGCGAGCGCCGCGACTGCGAGACGGTTGACGAACATAGACGAGCGGGATGCTACGCGACGAGCTCCAGCAGAGGCGCAGCAAGCGCGGACGGCGCCGCGAGGATGCCCCACGGCAGGTTCTCGCGCACGGGCAGCTCCAGCACCTCCAGGCCCGCCCGTTCGCACACGAGCGCGCCGGCGGCGATGTCCCACTGCTTGACCGTGCGCTCGAAGTAGGCGTCATAGCGACCTGCGGCGGTCCACGTCAGGTCCAGCGCGGCGCTGCCGAAGCGGCGAATGTCGCGCACCCGCGGGGCCAGCCGCGCGAGCACCTTGGCCTGCGCGGCGCGCACGTCTGAGTCATAGGCCAGGCCCGTGGCGACCATCGCCCGCGGCAGCGCCTGGTGCCCGGCCGCCTCTCCCCCCTCCACCGCGTCCCTGTGCGCGCCGACCAGCTGTGCCATGCCGGCAGGGCCGCTCAGCGTCGCGGGTCCACAGCGCGTGGCCGTGAACAGCTCCTGGCGATTTGGGTCAAAGACGGCTCCCGCGAGCGTGCCGCGCCGGTCGCGCACAGCCACGCTGACACACCACTGCGGTATCCCGAACAGGAAGTTGACGGTCCCGTCGAGCGGGTCGACCACCCAGCTCAGCCCGCTGGTGCCCTGCGCGTGATCGCCCTCCTCGCCGACGAAGCCGTCGTGCGGGCGCCGGGTGCCCAGCAGCTCGCGTATCGCGCGCTCGGAGGCCAGATCGGCCTCGCTGACAAGGTCTGTGGGCGTGCTCTTGCTGCTCACTTGACGCTCGGCGCCGCGGCGCGCTCGTTCGAGCAGCAGCGCACCGGCCATCTGCGCGGCCTCGACGGCCACCTGCAGGAGCGCGTCCTGGTCGCTTGCGTCGGGCGCGCCAGCCCCGGGGTCGCTCACGAGAAACCGGGCGGGCGCTGCTCGGCCCACGGCCTCTCGGACTCGACCTGCCCGGCGAGCGAGAGCAGCGTGGCCTCGTCGTTCGGGCGCCCGACGAGCTGGACCGCGCGCGGCAGCCCGTCGGTGGCGAAGCCGGCGGGGACCGACGCGGCGGGCTGGCCGGTGAGGTTCCACACGCTGTAGTAGGGCACCCAGCGCGCAACCGTGTTGAATGTCACGAGCGCGCTGCGCCCCTGCAGCCGGCCGATCGGCGGGGGGCCGACGGCGGTGGCGGGCGTGAGCAGCACGTCGTGATCTTCGAGCACCGTGTTGATGCGCCGCGACAGCGCGCCCTCCCCGGCGAGCGAGCGCTCGAGCAGGGCCTGCGGAACGAGGCTGCCCAGCCGCGCGACCCCGCGCGTGCGCCGTTCCAG
>DATNLQ010000198.1:0-2072 GCA_035602785.1 Solirubrobacteraceae bacterium | reverse complement strand
CCTCGCGCAGGGCCCGCCACTCGTCAAAGCAGCGGCGCAGCTGCTGGCCGGCCGTGTAGTCATGTGAGTGCAGGACGGCGGCCCGTGGCACGAACGCCTTGGCGTAGCCGGCGCGCAGCATGTCCAGCGCCAGCACCCTGTCCTCGGCGTATGGCACCTCGCGAAACGGCACCCGCTCCCAGGCGCTGCGCGCCAGGCAGCCATTGGCGTCGGTGAAGAAGCCCCGCCGCCCCACGAGCTCGATCGCGGGGCGCGAGCGCTCGGACTCGGCCAGCCGCTGCACCTGCGGCGAGTCGTCGCCCGACAGCGAGCCAAACCAGCTCTCCAGCTCCATCCGTACTGGCGCGGAGGCGTCAGGGCGGGGAAGGTAGGGCCCGTACACGATCCCCACGTCGCCCGCCAGCGCAAAGCCCTCCAGCAGGCGCTCCAGCCAGCGGGCATCGGCCGGCTGGGCGTCCTGGGTCAGCAGCGCCACGTGCACGCCCTGCGCAGCCTCCATCAGCAGGTTGCGCACGCGGCCGTGGTTGAAGCGCTCGGGCGCGATCTCCAGCACGCGCGCGCCGTGCTCGCGTGCCAGCTGTAGCGAGCCGTCCGTCGACCCCGAGTCGCACACCAGCAGCTCGTGCGCGACGCTCTGGCCGGCGAGCGCGCGCAGCACTCCGGCGAACAGCTCGCCGCCGTCGCGGACGGGTATCGCGACGCTCACCTCAGGCATAGAAGGCGGTCAGGGTGAGCAGCTGGGAGGCGTAGCTGAGCGCGATCATGGCGACGAGCAGCCCCACGCCGACCAGCTCCATGCGCCGTCGGCCGAAGGCGTGCAGCGCGCCCACCACGAGCGCTGCCAGCGGGCCGATCGCCGGAAAGACGTAGCGGCCGAACTCGGGGATCAGCTCTTTGGCGCCGGGTTCGTAGTAGGCGGCCACGAAGCCCAGCACGACCGCCACCGGCATCGCGATCAGGGCGGCCGTCTCCAGCCAGCGCCGGCGCACCCAGCCCCGCTCGCGCCGCGCGGCGAGCACGGCCAATGGAACCGTGAGCACCATCGCCAGGAAGATCGCCACGTACACCCAATCCGGAAAGAAGATGTCGTACCAGCCGAAGGCCCCCCAGCCGCGTTCGACGAAGATCACGAAGGCCGGGTCGGTGAACAGCACGAAGCCCGGACGGAGGGCGAGCGTGAAGTGGTTGGGCATGAACGCGAGCCGCGGCAGCAGCGTCTGCCAGAGGTAGCCCAAGAACGTGGGGATGTGGTGAAGCGCTTCACTGACGGCGTTTGCGTTGGAGCCGATCGCCCCCGTCCCGCTCGCCGAGGCCACCGGCTGCAGGAGGCTGAGAACGTGCGCGGAGAGCTCTGCCACGACGAGCCCGCCGAGCGCCATCGCCGCGAACCCGTACAGCTCGGCTCGGCCGTGACGGCGCCACAGGCTTGCCGCGAACACGAGCGCAGCCACCGGGTACAGCGAGAGCCCCGTCCCCTTGACCAGTGGCAGGGCGATCAGCACGGCGCCCGTCAACAGGCCCCAGGGAACCGTGACCCCGCGGCGCAGCATGCGGATCAGCAGCAGCTCGAGCGCCGCCGCGCATGCGTTCACGCCGACGTCGTTGTTGACGATCCCCGAGATGAACCCGTACATCGGCTCGTAGGTCACGAGCAGGGCCGCGAGGACCGCCAGCCACGCGCGGCGCGGCGCGAGCTCGCGCACGAGCAGGAACGTGAACAGCACGCTCAGCGCCCCGAGCAGGGCCGAGGTCAGGCGCATGAGCGTCAGCTGCGAGAAGATCGAGCCGCCGCGGCCGAGCAGGTAGGCGGGCGAGAGCGCGAGGTAGTACAGCGGACCGTGGGCGGCCGAGGTCGTGTAGCCGCCCCCGTCGTCGGCTCGGGGATGCAGGATCGCCACTTCGCGCTCGTAGTCGCGCTGGCGCGCGCGCAGCCATGGCAGCGGCGCGTCGCCGACCTGATGGTCGGTGAAGAAGCTCATGTCTTCCAGCGCCCTGTTCTCCGCCCCCGACCAGCGCTGCAGCGGGGAGTTGGGATCGTGGCTCGGGCCTTCGCCGCGTTCGACGAGCGACTG
>DATNLQ010000195.1:0-3477 GCA_035602785.1 Solirubrobacteraceae bacterium | reverse complement strand
GGCTCGGGCTCGCCCTGCTCGGGTCGCACGTGAAGGAACCTGCCTCTATTGGTGCCATCTTCGTCGGTTCCAGCTGCCAGGAAGACGGCAAGATCGTAGTCCTCCCCCTCTTCGTCGAAGGCATGCTCGAGGGCCGAGTCGTAATTGGCGGTGACGATCATCTGGTAGTGCTCTGGGCGCCCCAGTTCCCTCAGACGCCGCGGGAAGCTCGCCAAGAATCGGTGTACTTCCTGCGGATCTGGCTGCGGCGTAAGAGCTTCCATGATCGCCTTTTCGAGATCCGCTTGTCCGACCGTCACTTCAACCTGCTGAGCCACCTCCGCGAGATCGTCTGACTCCAGTGCGAATTTGCGTGCAATCTGCGCGGCGAGTTGCCCGACATCGGGGATCGACCCGCTGACGCCGGCGCCTAGGACCGGTACGACGGAACCCTCCTTGACCATGTAGTTCAACACCCTCTCGTAGTGGGCGTCGTCAGGCGGGGCGACAGTGGGCGCGATCGGGAGGGGCACAGCTGACTGGATCGGGCCAGGGCCCGGCGAGGGCAGCTCCTGTACCTCCCTGGCCGGTTGCGCCGTGACGATGTCCGAGATCAGCGTGTCGACATCGCTGTCAAACGAGAGCGGTCGTACCACGGATGCGTTGATGGACACGAGCCGCCGGATCGTCTTGGGTAGCTTGGCCGGGTCAGGCATGGTGGCGCCGCCGACGAGGACGGGAATCACCCGACCAGGCCATTTGTTCAATGCGAGTTCCAGCTCGAGCTCGACGTAATCGGTCGCATCGCCCGGACGCAGCGGCGCTCGCTGTTCGAGGCTCGTGAGCCACCGGCGTCCGATCAGAGCAAGGAACGCACTGCCCTTCGCCCCTTCGCCCTTAATCCGCGCCAGGAAGGCCGTCCCAGCGCGGTTCGACTTCACATCGAGGTACACGTTCTCATCGCCGAGGCGCGGTGCGAGGCGTTCGTAGAGCCGCACAGCGGCTTCTTCGGTGTCATCCCGCCGGTAACTGATGAACACCTTGAGCGGTGTGGCCACCCGCTCGTCGCTCGCCGGACGCTCAGCCGGCGGATCACCACGGCCGGTCTGGAGGTCAGCCATTCCGCGACTCACTCTTCGACGCGCGCCAAGCTTCCGCCGCGCGGGACCCTGGGATGCTTGCGAACTCTATGCCCCAGTCTGACATCGACCCCTCCTGGGCCTACAGGCGTCTCTTCATCGGAAGCTACCGGATCTCGGATAGCGCAGACTGTCGCTGGGGCGCTTCGCACCAGACGGACCTGCCGCCTCCCTGAAACAATTCCCCGTTCCGGGCATGTACGAAAGGCTAGGGATTCGGCGCAGACTAAGCAAGTGCTCCGGCACCCTTGTGTCAGACGCGCAATCGGCGCGCTCTTTGCCCTAACCTACTGCCCGCTTCACGCTGGCCGCGCTGGCGGCGCCCTTCCGTCGCGAGTCCTCGTGGTTCCGCTGCCCAGTGACGACCGCGTAGAGAAGGTCCCGGAAGGTGTCGGGGTCCTCAACGCTGCGAACGGCGACGTTTGCCTTCAGCGCCCACAGCGCGATCTCGACCAAATGCCTCGCCGTGCGGCCGTCGCCACGAGCGAGACGGTCACTGTGCTGCACCCACAGCTCGGATTCACCGTGCTCAGACGCCACCGCCTCCGCTTCCCTTAAGGCCGGCGCGCTCGCACCGATGGACGACGACGTCGCGCCTGATAGCCGCTGCCGCTGCGTCGCACGAGTCTGTTCGCCGAACAAGAGCAAAAGTCAGGTCGTTAGAAGTGCGCACGGACGCCGCATAGGTCAAAGAAGCTTTCCGACCACAATGGTGCCCTCAGTCCGCGGTTACGTGTGCAAGACCGCTCGTGCTGGCCCAGCGCCCGACGCTTCCACGCCGGCAGCGCGCGTGTCAAGACCGGCTGATAATGGGACTTACCGTGTGTAGCTGACGGTCGACGGTCGAGCGATGCCGGCGAGCTCTACTCTGAGTCTTCGGACGCAGCAGATATGTGCGGGGTCGCTGGTCGGCTACGGCATCGTGATCTCAGAAGTGACTCTGCCAGGACAGGCGCCTGTGACGATCGAAGGGCGCCTCTTGGCTTTCTATGACTTCGGGGAAGGCCAGCCCCGCATCCTTGCGCAGATCACAAGTACCGGTGCATCCGACAGACAAGAAGCGATGGAGAATATGAGCGCCTCTGGACGTTGGGCCAGAGAGGTGCGCCCGTTGGTCAGGACCGCGGTCGTAGCCGGCGACGCGGGCGATCGCGGTCGAGCCGGGTCTCTGGCGAGCCGCCGCCAAATCCCGTATGCTGGAAGTCATGGGGGGTGCTTCTCCGGGGCGGTCAAACCCGTCTGAGCAGCCAGCAGCAAGCGTGCCCGGACCGCTCCGGCAGCGAGGTACGGCGTCGTGCTCGTAGACCTGCACGCGCACTACCCGATGCACCTGCAGCCCGGCGGGCGCCAGCTGACCCACGAGCGGCTCGTGCAATGGGAGAAGGAGTGGCTGCGCGCGCTGGTCGTGCGCAAGCTCTCGCCCGAGTTCAACTACGAAGACGGCGAGCCGGGCGTGACGCTCGCGGAGATGGCCCAGGGCGACGTCGGCGTGATCCTCTCGCCGCTCTACTCGCCGTTCGACGAGATGGACTTCACGCGGTGGTACGGATCAAAGCCGCTGCCCGCCTACTTCACCGACCTACTCGACCAGCTCGAGCTCGTCGAGAACGACATCGAAGAACGCGCCGGCGGCGATCCGAAGGCCACGATCGCGCACTCCCCGGCCGAGCTCGAGCAGGCGCTCGCACGCGGCGAACGCGTGCTGATCCACGCCGTCGAGGGCGGCTTCCACCTCGGGGACGAGGAGGAGGAAGTGCGCGACCACGTCCGCGAGCTCGCTGAGCGCGGGGTCGCCTACATCACCGTCGCGCATCTCTTCTGGCGCGGGATCGCGACGAACGCTCCCGCGCTCCCGTTCATGCCCGACTGGCTCTACAACCGCCTGTTCCCTCAGCCCCGCGATGTCGGGCTCAGCTCACTCGGCTGCGCGGCCGTCGAGGCGATGGTCGACCACGGCGTGCTCGTGGACATCACCCACATGAGCGAGTGCGCCGCGTGCGAGACGCTCGACCTGCTCGACCGGCGCGACCCGCTGCGTCGCGTGCCGGTGATCGCCACGCACATGGCCTGCCGGCTCACCGCCGCAGAGCTCCCGCAGACGCCTGTGTCGAGCTTCCCCAAACAGTTCGAATACAACCTCTCCGACGCGGTCATCCGCCGCGTCGCCCAACGCAACGGGCTGCTCGGCCTGATCGCCTGCAAGCACTACATCAGCGGCGGCGCCAGTCCCGGCCCGGAACGCCCGGAGCAGTCGTTCGCGCTCATGCGCGCGCACATCGACCACCTCGCGCGGCTCGGAGCGGCCCACTGCATCGCCTTCGGCAGCGACCTCGACGGCTACATCAAGCCCGCGCTGCCG
>DATNLQ010000176.1:0-5244 GCA_035602785.1 Solirubrobacteraceae bacterium | reverse complement strand
CTGGAAGCCGCACTGCGAGCAGAGGAGGATAGTTCCGCGAGCCATGCCCCCAGCCTACGGTTCGCCGGGGACGGCGTCCGCCGGTGTGGCGCGAATGGGTAGGGCGGCCGGCGCGGCGCGACGCGGCGATCTAGGACTCGTCGGTGGGGATGTCGTCCACGTCGGGTGAGCCCTCGTCCGTGACGAGCTCCTCGGCGCCGGCGCCTTCGGCTCCAACACCGACCGGGGTCTTCTGCTTCTTCGGCTTGACGATCGTCAGACGCACCTCGCCCTCCTCGCCCTCCGGAGCCGGATTGACCACGACGGTGGCGCCGGGGGTCAGCTGCTCGCGCAGCACGAAGTCCGCGAGCGGATCCTCGATGTAGCGCTGGATCGCTCGCCGCAGCGGACGGGCGCCCATCGACGGGTCCCAGCCCTTCTCTACGAGCAGATCCTTGGCGGGATCGGTCAGCTCCAGCTGCAGCTCGCGTTCGGCCATCGACTCGCGGATCCGCAGCAGTAGCAGCTCGACGATCTGCTTGACTTCCTCCTTCTGCAGCTTGTGGAAAACGATCACGTCATCGATCCGGTTGAGGAACTCCGGACGGAAGACCTTCTTCAGCTCGCCCATGATCCGGTTCTTCATGTCGTCGTAGGTGATCCCCGTCTCGTCGTCTGAAACGGCGAACCCGAGCGGCGTGTTGCGCGCGATCTCCGCGGCGCCGATGTTGGAGGTCATGATCACGATCGCGTGGCGGAAGTCGACCGTGCGCCCTTGCGCGTCGGTCAGGCGGCCGTCCTCGAGGATCTGCAGCAGGATGTTGAACACGTCCGGGTGGGCCTTCTCGATCTCGTCGAGCAGCAGCACGCTGTAGGGCTTGCGCCGGATCGCCTCGGTCAGCTGCCCGCCCTCGTCGTAGCCGATGTAGCCCGGGGGCGAACCGACCAGGCGCGAGACGGCGTGCTTCTCCATGTACTCCGACATGTCGATCCGCACCAGCGCGTCGTCGTCGCCGAACAGGAACTCGGCCAGCGTGCGCGCGAGCTCGGTCTTGCCCACGCCTGTGGGGCCGAGGAAGATGAACGAGCCAGTCGGGCGCTTGGGGTCCTTCAGGCCCGCGCGCGAGCGACGGATCGCCTTGGAGATCACCTCGATCGCGGGGTGCTGGCCGATCACGCGCTTGTGCAGTTCGTCCTCCATGCGCATCAGCTTCTGCGTCTCGGCCTCGGTCAGCTTGAACACGGGGATGCCGGTCCACATCGAGACGATGTCGGCGATCTCCTCTTCGCCGATCGCCGGGCGCTCGCCCGATTCGCCCGATTCCCACGCCTGCTCGAGGTCGCGTTTCTTATTGGTCAGCTTGCGCTCCTTGTCGCGCAGCGCGGCCGCCTTCTCGAACTCCTGGGCCTCGATCGCGGCCTCCTTCTCGCGCCGGGTCGTCTCGACTTCGCTCTCCAGCTCGCGGTTGGCCGGCGGCGAGGTCATCGACTTGATGCGCATGCGCGAGGCCGCCTCGTCGATCAGGTCGATCGCCTTGTCGGGCAGGAAGCGGTCGGAGATGTAGCGGCTGGCAAGCTCGCCGGCGGCGCGCAGCGCCTCGTCGGTGATCTGCACCTTGTGGTGCTGCTCGTAACGGTCGCGCAGACCGGTGAGGATCTCGACGGTCTGGTCGATCGTGGGCTCGTCCACGCGGATCTGCTGGAAGCGCCGCTCCAGCGCCGAGTCGCGCTCGAGGTACTTGCGGTACTCGTCCAGCGTGGTCGCGCCGATCGTCTGCAGTTCGCCGCGCGCAAGCGCCGGCTTGAGTATCGAGGCGGCGTCGATCGCGCCCTCGGCGGCGCCTGCGCCCACCAGGTTGTGAAGCTCGTCGATGAACAGGATGATGTCGCCGCGCTGGGTGATCTCCTTCATCACCTTCTTGAGGCGCTCCTCGAACTCGCCGCGGTACTTGGAGCCGGCAACCAGGGCGGCCAGGTCCAGCGTGTAGATCTGCTTGTTCTTGAGCAGCTCGGGCACGTCGGAGCTGGTGATGCGCTGGGCCAGGCCCTCGACCACCGCGGTCTTGCCCACGCCCGGCTCGCCCACCAGCACGGGGTTGTTCTTGGTGCGGCGCGAGAGGATCTGCATGATCCGCTCGATCTCCGTCTCGCGACCCACGCACGGGTCGAGCTTGCCCTCGGAGGCCAACTTGGTGAGGTTGCGCCCGAACTGGTCGAGCAGCTTGGAGGACTTCTTGCCCTCGCCCGGCGCCCCGCTCGCGCTCGCGCCCGCGCCCGCGCCCTGGCCCTGCCGGCGCCCGCCGGGGCCCGACAGCATGCGGATGACCTCGTTGCGGATCTTCTCCGAGTCGGCGTCGAAGTCCAGCAGGATGCGCGCGGCCACGCCCTCGTTCTCGCGCACCAGGCCGAGCAGGATGTGCTCGGTGCCGATGTAGTTGTGCCCGAGGCTCAGGGCCTCGCGCAGCGCCAGCTCGAGCACCTTCTTGGCGCGCGGCGTGAACGGGATCTGTCCAGAGGTGACCTCCTCGCCGGAGCCGACGATGCGCACGACCTGCGCGCGCACGCGCTCTACGGTGATGTCCAGGCTCTCCAGGACCCGGGCGGCCAGGCCCTCCTCCTCGCGCAGCAGCCCCAGCAGGATGTGCTCGGTGCCGATGTAGTTGTGCTTGAGCGTCCGCGCCTCCTCTTGCGCGAGAACGACCACCTGCCGGGCCCGTTCTGTAAATCGCTCGAACATTGTGTGATCCCTTCTTGCGAGGACGGTGCCTCAAGAGCTCTTATGTGGTCCAGATAACGCCTCAGGGCAGTCTACCAACCGCTCATGCTGCCCTATCGGGGTCATCGGCAGGCGGACCGCGCGCCTTGATCTACGGGCCGCATTGCGAGCGCGCTTTGCGGGCGCGCGCCACGCGTGCCCGCGGTTCTGCGTAGTCGACGGCCTACCGTCCTGGCTCCGGCGGGCCGGTCGGCTCCGGCTCGCGCATGGCCGGGAAGAGCACGACCTCGCGGATCGAGTCGTGCCCGGTCAGCAGCATGACAAGCCGGTCGATGCCCAGCCCCACGCCTGCGGTCGGCGGCATGCCCTGCTCGAGCGCCTGCACGTACTCCTCGTCGTAGGGCATCGTCTCAGCGCTGTCGTCGAGCAGCTGCACCCGCCCCTGCGCGGCGAAGCGCGCACGCTGCACGTCGGGGTCGATCAACTCGCTGAAGCCGTTGGCGATCTCCATTCCCCCGGCGAACGCCTCGAAGCGCTCGACGAGCCCATGCTTGGTCTCGGATGAGTGCTCGCGGGCGAGCGGCGAGACCTCCGTCGGGTAGTCGATCACGAACGAGGGCCGCTCGAGGCTGGGCTCGACGTACTTGGAGAGCAGGTCGTCGGCCATCTCGAACCACAGCCCGCCGGTCTTGACATCGAGGTCCTTCGCGCGGATCGCGACCGTTAGCTCCTCGGCGGTGGGATGTGCCATCACGTCGATGCCGATGGCCTGCGCGATCGCGTCGACGAACCCGATGCGCGGCCACGGCGCCGAGAAGTCGATGGGCCCTGCGTATCCGACGGCCTCGGCGGCCGCGCGCACGATCGCTTCGGTGCGCTGCTCAGCGCCTGTGTAGTCGGCGTATGCCTCGTACCACTCGACCATCGTGAACTCGGGGTTGTGCTTGTGCGAGATGCCCTCGTTGCGGAAGTCCTTGCCGAGCTCGTAGACGCGCTCGAGGCCGCCGACGATCAGGCGCTTGAGGTACAGCTCGGTGGCGATCCGCAGGTAGAGGTCGCGATCGAGCGCGTTGTGGTGGGTCGTAAACGGGCGTGCCATGGCGCCGCCGTAGAGCGGCTGCAGCACCGGTGTCTCCACCTCGATGAAACCGGCGGCGTCGAGCTGGCCGCGGACGGCGGAGACGATGCGCGCGCGATCGATGAACAGGCGGCGCGCATCCTCGCTCGAGATCAGGTCGAGCTCGCGGTGGCGGTAGCGCGTCTCGACGTCAGCGAGGCCGTGATGCTTGTCGGGCGGCGGGCGCAGCGCCTTGGCGAGCACCTGGAAGCTTTCGACGCGCAGCGAGACCTCACCGCGGCGACTGCGAATGGCGCTGCCGTCGACGCCGAGCAGATCGCCGAGGTCGAGCGCTGTCAGCAGCTCGAAGCGCTCGGGCCCGAGCACGTCGATGCGCGCGTGCAGCTGGATCTTGCCCGTGCGGTCGACGAGGTCAAGGAATGCGGTCTTGCCGGCGATGCGCCGTGCGGCGACGCGGCCGGCGACGCGGTGGCGCTCGTCGGTTTCATCGCCCGGCTCCAGATGCTCGTAGGCGACGAGAACCGAGTCGATCGGCTCAACGTCGGCAAAGGCGTGCGGGAAGGCGCTGTCGTCCTCCACGCGCAGGCGTTCGCGCTTGGCGCGCCGCTCGGCGATCAGCTCGCTCAGGCCGTGCCTGCCAGACTCGCCCGGCTGCTCGGACGCCGGGCGCTCCTCGGTTCCGCTCATCGCGGCGAGACTACTCGAGGCCGACGTCGATCTTGGTGATCTTGAGCTTGCGGGCAGGACCGCGCGGCACCTGCACGGCGACCGTCTCGTTGCGCTTGCGCCCCAGCAGGGCGCGCCCGACTGGCGACTCGTTGGACAGCTTGTGTTCGTCAGGCTTGGCCTCGGCCGAACCGACGATCGTGTACTTGACCGACTTGCCGGTCTTCTCGTCTTTGACGTGCACCACCGATCCGACCTGCACGACATCTGTGGAGATGTCCTTGGCCTGGATGACCGTGGCCATGCGCAGCTTCTCCTGCAGCTGGGCGATCCTGCTCTCGAGCATCGCCTGCTCGTTCTTGGCGTCGTCGTACTCGGAGTTCTCGGAGATGTCTCCGAACTCGCGCGCCTCCTTGATGCGCTCGGCGACCTCCCTGCGCTTGGCAGTGGACAGCAGCTCGAGCTCGTCCTTGAGCTTCTGCAGGCCTTCTGGGGTGAGGATGACGTCCTTCGGCATGTGGTGGGCGGGACTCGATTCCGCGGGGCTTGCTTTGCGTCCGGAGCACACAAAACCCCGCGGCGAGCGGGGATCTCATGGTCCGGCGCCTATCAGCGAGCGCAGCAGTATAGCGCTGCGCCAGCGACCGGCGAGCGGGGCGTCAGACCCCCGACGACGGGCGCGGCGGGCGCCGCTGGCAGGCCCAGCAGGGCCCTCGCCTGCGCGAGCGTGGACGCGCTCTGCACGGCCTGTTGCAATGACTTGGCGCGCGCGGGCTCGAGTTGCAGCCGGGTCACGTACCAGGGA
>DATNLQ010000167.1:0-11903 GCA_035602785.1 Solirubrobacteraceae bacterium | reverse complement strand
CCCTCGGCCTGGGGATCGTGGAGCTCGTGGCGCTGCCGTTCGGCGGCCTTGGCCTTGCGCCAGGGATCCTGCTGGGGCTGTTCGTGGTTATCGCGGTGCTGGCAGTGATCGCGGCGATCGGGCGGCGGCGGCGCGACCGGGCCCGGACGGCCGCGCGCAGTGGCTCCTCCTGACCACCGCGGACGGGCGGGCAGGGCGGGCGGGTCTTCATAGACTGCGGTCGGCTTGACTGACGCGCCCGTCTGCCTGATCGTCAACCCGGCCGCCGGCGGAGGCAGGGCCGGTCGGCTCGCGCCGACCGCGTTGGAGGCGTTGAGGGAGCACGGGCTGACCGTCAGCCGCAGCGACACGCGCGACCTGGGCCACGCCCGCGAGCTTGCCGCGCAGGCGGCCGGCCGCGGCGAGACGGTCGTGGCGCTCGGCGGCGATGGCCTGATCGGCGTGCTCGCCGACGCGCTGCGCGACGTGCCCGGGGCGCTGCTGGGCATCATCCCGGGCGGTCGTGGCAACGACCTGGCGCGGGTGCTGTCGATACCCGACGAGCCACGGGCGGCCGCCGCGATCGTTGCGCATGGGCGCGCACGCCCGGTCGACCTGGGGCTGGTGGAGCCCCATGACGGCGCCGGCGCCGGGCAGGCGTTCATCGGCATCGCCTCGGTTGGCTTCGACAGCGAAGCCAACCGGATCGCCAACGAAGCTCCGTCGTGGCTGGGAGGACTGGTCTACGCATACGGGGCGCTGCGGGCGCTGATCGCGTGGAGGCCGGCGCGCTTTGAGCTGGAGCTCGAACCGCCGGGAGAGCGCCACGTCTTCTCGGCCTACACGGTCGGCGCTTGCAACTCCAAGACCTATGGCGGGGGCATGCGCGCGGCGCCCGGCGCGATGCTCGACGACGGGCTGCTCGAGGTGGTGGTGCTCGAGAACGTCAGCAAGCTGACGTTCCTGACGCGGATCTTCCCGAAGGTGTTCAAGGGCACGCACGTACACGAGCCCCACGTGCACGTCTTTCGCGCACGCGAGATCGCCCTCGACGCAGACCGTCCGTTTGCGATGTACGCAGACGGCGATCCGATCGGGCAGCTGCCGGTGCGCGTACGGGCGCTGGCGGGAGCCATCACGATGCTGCTGCCCGCGCAGGACGGCCCCGATTCGGCCTTCGCGGCGGACTCGTGATGGCGGGCGTGGCCGCCCCCAAGCTCGCGCTCGCGCGCGCCGTGGGCGCGCTGTCGCGCCTGCGCGGCGGCGGCGCCACGAGCGCGCCGGGCAAGGCGCTGATGCGCCTGGACCCGCACGCGATCGGCGCGCTCGGCGCACGTCTTTCGCGTGGCAGCGCGCTCGTGTCTGCGACCAACGGCAAGACGACCACTGCGGCGATGGCCGCCCAGATCTTCCAGCAGGCAGGCGTTTCGCTGGTGCACAACCAGGCGGGCGCCAACATGGCAGGCGGGATCGCAACGACGCTGCTGGACGCCGCGCGCCCGCGCGGGCGCATCGCCGGCGAGCTGGGTCTGTTCGAGGTCGACGAGCTGTGGCTGGCGACGTTGGCCGCCCAACTGCATCCCCGCGCGATCGTGCTTGCAAACCTGTTTCGCGATCAGCTCGACCGCTACGGCGAGCTGGAGACGATCGCCGACAGCTGGGCGCGCATGCTCGGCGAAGGCGAAGCGCGGCTGGTCCTCAACGCCGACGACCCGCTCGTGGCCGACCTCGGCCGCGAGCACGCCGGCGCGCTGTACTTCGGCGTGCAAGACGATTCGCCGGCACTGGCAGGCCTGTCCCACGCGGCCGACGCCAGGCACTGTCGGCGCTGCGGCGCCCCATACCGCTTCGACGCCGTCTTCCTCGGCCACCTCGGCCACTACCACTGCCCCAGCTGCGGCCAGACGCGCCCGGCGCCCGCGGTAACCGCAATGCAGGTGACGCTGCAGGGTGTGCGCGCGGCCGCCTTCGAGCTGCGCACGCCCGCCGGCGAGGCCCACGTGTCGCTGGCCCTGCCCGGCCTATACAACGTCTACAACGCGCTCGCCGCCGCCGCGCTGGCGACCGCGCTCGACATGCCGCTGCAGTGCATCGTGTCCGGCCTACAAGCCGCCAGGCCGGCATTTGGACGCGCCGAGACGGTGACCCTGTCGCTCTCGGGCGCTCCAGCTTCAAGGCGCGAGCTGCGCATCATGCTCGTCAAGAACCCGGCGGGAGCCAACGAGGTGCTGCGCACGCTCGCGCTCGAGCCCGGCGAGCACGACCTGCTGGGGGTCTTGAACGATCGCATCGCCGACGGACGCGACGTGTCGTGGATCTGGGACGCCGACTTCGAGCTGCTCGCCGGACGGGTCAGGCTGGCGACGTGTGCCGGCACCCGTGCTGCCGACCTGGCCACACGCCTGAAGTACGCGGGCGTGCCCGCTGCGCGCATCCGCGTGCAGCCCCAGCTTGACGCAGCGCTGCGCCAGGCGGCCGCCGACCGCCCCGACGAGCGCGCGCCGCTGTATGCGCTGCCGACATACACGGCGATGCTCTCGTTGCGCGAGCTGCTCGTAGCGCGTGGGGAGGCTGCCAGCGCATGGTCCTAACGTCCTCACGCGAGCACGGCGGCGATCGCCCACGGACGGCTGGCGTCGCTCGCGAGGTCATCTGGCATGACCTGGAGTGCGGCAGCTACCGCGCCGACCTGCCGCTGTGGCGCGAGCTTGCCCAGTCGAGCTCTGGCGCGATCCTGGACGTCGGCGCGGGCACGGGAAGGGTGGCGCTGGACCTCGCCCGCGCGGGCCATCGCGTGACCGCGCTCGAGCGTGACCCGATCCTCCTTGGCGCGCTCACCCGGCGCGCTCAGGGCACGACCGTGCGCGCGCTCGCTGGCGACGCGCGCACCTTCCAGCTGCGCCGCCGCGACTTCGCGCTGTGCATCGTGCCGATGCAGACCATCCAGCTGCTGGGCGGCCCGTCAGGCCGCGCCGCCTTCCTGGCGCGGGCGCAGGCGCATCTGCATGCGGGTGCGCTGCTGGCGTGCGCGATCGTCACCGAGCTCGATCCCTTCGACTGCGCCGCCGGCGATGCCCCACCCAGCCCGGAGACGGTCAGGCTGGACGGGACGATGTACATCAGCAGCGCCACGCGCGTGCGCCTGCGCCGGCGCGTCATCCGCATCGAGCGCGAGCGCAGGGCGATCCCCGCAGGACATGCGGTCGACTCGCTGCACGCGCTGCGCGAGACCAACGTGGTGGAGCTCGACCGCGTGACCCCTGACGTGTTGGAGGAGGAGGGACGGGCGGCGGGTTTCAGCCCACAACCAACCCGTGCGATCGCGCCCACGCAGGATCATGTGGGCAGCACGGCGGTGATCCTGCGTGCCTGAGCCGGGCGCACCAGGCGTCCCTCTCGCCAGCAGAGCGGACGTATCCCCGTCGCGCGCGCTGCGGGTGTGCGCGCTGTACCCGGACCTGATGAACATCTACGCCGATCGCGGCAACCTGATCGTGCTCGAGCGTCGCTGCGCCTGGCGGGAAATCGACTTCACGCTCTCCTCCAGCGGCCTTGGCGAGCCGCTGGACGGCACGTCGCACGACCTGTTCTACATCGGCGGCGGCCAGGACCGCGACCAGCGCCTATGTGCGCAGGACCTGCTCGAGACCAAGCGCGCGGGGCTGGCGGCGGCGGCAGCGCGCGGGGCTGTGGTGCTGGGCGTGTGCGGCGGCTACCAGCTGCTCGGGCACTCCTACACCCTTGGCGATGAGGAGATCCCCGGCGTGGGCCTGCTCGACGTGCGCACAGTGCGCGAGGACGGGCCGCGCCTGATCGGCAACGTCGCGATCGAGGTCACGCTTGCCGAAGATGCCGACTCGACCGCAGCGGCGCAGCCAGCGTCCGCCGGCCGCGCCAGGGGGGCTTTCGAGGAAACCACCCCAGGCGGCGCGCGCGTGCTGGCCGGGTTCGAGAACCACGGCGGGCGCACGTACCTGGCCGCAGGCCAGCAGCCGCTGGGGCGCGTGTTGAAGGGGCTTGGCAATGACGGGCACAGCGGCCTGGAGGGGGCGCGCACCGCCAACACGATCGGCACCTATCTGCACGGCCCGCTGCTGCCCAAGAACGTGTGGTTCGCCGACTGGCTGATCGCCCGCGCGCTGGGCATCGCCGCAGGCGAGCTCGCGCCCCTGCACGACGAGCTCGAGCGCGAGACGCATCTGGACGCCCGCCGCGCCGCGGGCGTCTGAGCCACAACCGTCGGGATCGTCCGCAAACTCGGCGATCGCGCGCCATCGGCAGATCGCCACGCGACATACGATCGCGCGATGGAGCTGTGCGACTATCAGCGTCGTTCCCGCGTAACCGCCGAGTACCCGCGCGAAGCGTGGCTGGCCTACCCGGCGCTGGGCCTGGCCGGCGAGGCGGGCGAGGTGGCCGAGCACGCCAAGAAGGCGATCCGTGACGACGGCGGCGAGATCAGCGACGAGCGCCGTGCGGCGATGGCCAAGGAGCTCGGCGACGTGCTCTGGTATGTCGCCCAGCTCGCCACCGAGCTGGACCTCGACCTCGACGACGTCGCCCAGGCCAACCTCGACAAGCTGCTCTCGCGCCAGCGCAGAGGCGTGCTGTCGGGCAGCGGCGACGATCGCTGAAGGCCCCCCGCGCCCGGGTGGGCGCATCTGGCGGCGATTGCCGCAAGCCTGCCCTCACGTGCTAAGGATGACTCGTGCAGACAGAGCGCCCGGCCATCACGCAGGTGAGCGCCGATGAGCTCGCGGTCCCCGAGGAGCTCAGTCGCCGAAAGCTGCGCTCGCGTCTGCTGGTCGCCTGCGCGATCTTGCTCGCGGTCGTCGTGGTCATAACGCTGCTGCCCGGGCTCGGCAGCCTGCGCTCGCGACTTGCGCACACCAAACCCGCATGGGTGGCCGTGGGCGTGGCGCTGAAGCTGCTGTCGGGCGTTGGCTATGTGGCGGTCTTTCGGATGATCTTCTGCAGGCGCATGAGCTGGCGCGTGAGCACGCAGGTGGGCATGTCCGAGCTGGGCGCCAACGCGCTATTTCCGACCGGCGGCGCCGGCGGGCTGGCATTGGGGGCGTGGGCGCTGCGACGCGGCGGCATGCAGCGCCGCGAGATCGCCCGCCGGACCGTAGCGTTCTTCCTGTTGACCAGCGTGCCCAACGTGCTGGGCGTCATCCTGATCGGCTTCGCGCTCGCGCTGGGCGTCCTGTCAGGCGAGCGCAACCTGCTGCTGACCGCCCTTCCCGCGGCCATCGCAGTCGCAGCCGTCGCCGCCACACTGATCGCTGGGCGCCTGGCCGGCCGCCGTGGCGAGCGCCTGCATCATCACAGCGAGCCCTCGAAGTGGGTGCGTGCCCAGCGCGAGGGCCTGCGAGCGCTCGCCGAGGGCGTTCAGGAGTCGCTCGTGCGCCTGCGCGAGGGCAACGCCATCCTGATCGCCGGCCTGCTCGCCTACCTGGTGTTCGACGTGTTGATCTTGTGGGCCGGCTTTCGCGCGCTGGGCGCCTCGCCGCCCATCGCGATCCTCGCGCTCGCTTACCTGATCGGCGAGCTCGGTGGCCTGATCCCCGTGCCGGGAGGCATCGGCGGCGTGGACGCCGGCCTGTTCGGCACGCTCGTGCTCTACCACGTCTCCATCACCGCTGCCGCCGGCGCGGTGCTGATCTACCGAGCCATCGCGCTGTGGGTCCCCGCGCTCGCCGGCAGCGCCGCGTTCGTCGCCCTGCGCCGCACCCTGCGCGACGAGGCAGAGCAGGTCGCCGTGTGCGCCCCGCAGACCGAGATGGAGATCATCGGCGTCGGGCGCGCCGTCGTGCACATCAAGCGGTGAGGCCGGTCAGCTGCCTTCCAGGGCGAAGCGGGCGAAGCGCTCAGCGAGTCGAGCGGGCACGAGCGCATGCACGCGCACGCCCTCGGCGGTGTCCTCGCGGCTGACCTCGCCCGCGACCTCGTGCAGCTCGGCCAGACTGGTGCCGTCGGCGTAGGGCACCAACAGATCGAGCGCACGCAGCAGGTGCGCCAGCTCGCGCTCGATGCGCCCGCCAAGATCATCAAGACCCTCCCCTCGCGCCGCGCTCACCAACACAGCATCCGGATAGGCGAAGCGCAGCTCCTCGCGGGCCTGCTCGTCGAGCAGGTCGATCTTGTTCAACACCAACAGCCGCGGACGCTCGCCCGCGCCGATCTCCTCCAGGGTCTGCTCGACTGCCTGCCTCATCACCTCGCGCTGAGCCTGGGGCGCCGAGGCGTCCAGCACGTGCACGAGCAGCTCCGCCCGGCGCGTCTCCTCCAGCGTGGCCGCGAACGCGTCCACCAGCTGGTGGGGCAGCTTGCTGATGAAGCCGACCGTGTCTGTCAGCAGGTACGGACGACCGCCCAGGCGCAGCGTTCGCGTGGTCGGGTCCAGGGTGTGAAACAGACGGTCGCGCACACCCACCTCTGAGCCGGTGAGCGCATTGAGCAGGGTGGACTTGCCCGCGTTGGTGTAGCCCACCAGCGCCACCGTCGGCAGCGCCGCGCGCTCGCGCTCGGCGCGCTGCACCGCACGCGTGCCCTTGACGTGCTCCAGGCGCCTGCGCAGCGTCGCGATGCGGTTGCGCGCCAGCCGTCGATCAGTCTCGATCTGCGTCTCGCCGGGGCCCCTCGTGCCGATGCCGCCGCCCAAGCGCTCCAGGTGGCTCCACAGGCCGCGCATGCGCGCCATGTTGTACTCCAGCTGGGCCAGCTCGACCTGCAGCTTGCCCTCCGCGCTGCCCGCGTGCGCGGCGAAGATGTCGAGGATCACCGTCGTGCGATCCACCACCGGCAGGCCCAGCGCCTCCTCCAGGTTTCGCTCCTGGCGCGCCGTCAGCTCATCGTCGCAAGCGATCAGGTTCGCATCGCACGCCTTCGCAGCCGCCTTCGCCTCGACCACCTTGCCCGGGCCCAGGTAGCTGTTGGGGTGCGGCTGCTCGCGCTGTTGGACCATCTCCCCCACCACCGCCACGCCCGCCGTGCGCAGCAGCTCGGCCAGCTCCGACAGGTCGTCGCCGGCGGGCAGCGCCGCGATGCAGAAGGCGCGTTGGCGCGCGCGGGGTGCTGTTGCTTGCATCCCCTCCAGTTTAGGCCGAGGACTCAAGCGCGCCCAGGCGTTCCACCGCCTCGATGAGTCGCTCGTCGGGGGTTGTCAGCGAGATGCGAAACCAGCCCTCGCCGGCCGGCCCGTAGGCGGCGCCCGGTGTGAGCACCACGCCGGTGCGCTCGAGCACGTGCTCGCAGTAGTCAGCGGAGCTGGCAAAGCCATCGGGCACCGGCGCCCACACGTAGATCGTGCTGTGCGGCGGGCGCACGTGCACGCCGATCTTGCGCAACGCATCGCACACCAGGTCGCGCCTGCGCCGGTACAGCTCGTTCATCGACGCCACCTCGGCATCTGCGTCCGGCGACAGCGCCGCGATGCCCGCTAGCTGCACCGCCTCGAACATGCCCGAGTCGATGTTCGTCTTCAACTGCCAGTAGGTGTGCAGCGCCTCGCTGTTTCCCACCACCGCCGCGCAGCGCCAGCCGGTCATGTTGTAGCCCTTGGACAGCGAGAACACCTCCACGCCCACGTCCCTTGCCCCGGGCGTGGCCAGGAACGACGGCGCGCTGTAGCCGTCGAAGACGATCTCCGAGTAGGCGTTGTCGTGCACCACCAGGATGTCGTTCTCGTGCGCGAACGCGACTACCTGCTCGAAGAAGCCCTCCGGCGCGATCGCCCCTGTCGGGTTGTTGGGGTAGCCCAGGAACATCAGCTTGGCCTTGGCCACCACCTCGGAGTCGATCGCGTCGAGATTGGGGGTAAAGCCACGCTCGGGATCGAGCGCCATCAGCACCGGCTCGGCGCCAGCAAGCCATGGGCCGGCCGTGTACACGGGATAGCCCGGGTCGGCCGCCAGCGCGTAGTCGCCCGGGTCTAGGAACGCCAGGTTGAGGTTGAAAATCGCCTCCTTGGCGCCCAGCGCGGGAATCACCTCGCTGTCGGGGTCAAGCGTCACGTCAAAACGCCGCTCATAGAAGTCTCCCACCGCGCCACGGAAGTCCTCCCGACCGCGGTTGGTCGGATAGCTGTGGGTCTCTGGCTCGGTCACCGCCTCCTGCATCGCCTCCACGATCAGCGGCGGCGTCGGACGGTCCGGGTCGCCGATGCCCAGGCTGATCACGTCCACCCCAGCCGCGCGCTTTTCGGCGATCTTGCGCTCCAGCTGGGCGAACACATACGGCGGGATGCGCTCCAGGCGCTTACTCGGTCGTACCATGCAGCTCCTTTTCGAACTCCTCGCTGAGGCGGCCCGCGAACACGGGCCGCGCCCAGCCTGTCAGGTTGACGCGCAGGTCGTCTGCCACCTGCACCTCCAACTCGCCGCCGTCGAGCAGCACGGTCACGCGCGCCGGACGCAGCGACGGGTCGCATGCGAGGGCGTGGGCCACCGCCGCGCCCGTCGCGCCGGTGCCCGACGACAGCGTCTCCCCCACGCCGCGCTCGAAGATCCGCGCGCGGATGCGGGTCGATGGGCGACCTTGGCCGGGAGGGTCGTCGTCGACCTGCGTGTACCACGATACGTTCGTGCGGTTGGGAAATTGGGGGTGCGCTTCAATGGGCGGCCCGATCGCCGGCAGGTCCAGAGCGGCGAGCTCGGCGAGCGAGTCGACATGGATCGCGCACTGCGGGTTGCCGATCGACACGTGGCGAAAGCGCCACGTGCGCCCTGCGGCGCTCACCTCGCCAAGCCCGTCCTCGGGGCCGCCTGGGAAGTCGCCTGAGCGCAGGCTCGCGCGGCCCATGTCCACGGTGCATGTGTCCGGGCCGGTGATCGTCGGTCGGATCTCGCCCGCGGCGGTGTGGATCGAGAAGCTGTCGCGGTCAGTCCAGCCGCGCGTGCGCAGGTACAGGATCGCCTCGCGCGCGCCGTTGCCCGACAGCTCCGCCTCCGAGCCGTCCGGGTTGAAGATGCGCAGGTCGGCCACGTGCTCGGGGTCGACCGGCGGCGAGAGCAGCAGGACGCCGTCGGCGTAGACGCCGAAGTGGCCCTCGCACAGCCTGCGAATGCGCGCGGGCGTGAGCTCGAACGGGAGCCCGTCGCGCTCCACGATCAGGTAGTCGTTGCCCAGCGCCTGCCACTTCTCGAAGGTCATGGTCATGGGGCGCCGCAGTCTAGGAGGATCTCGCGCGCAACCGAATCCGCGTCGCGGCCGGTCACGTCGATCGTCTGCACGCCCGCCAGCTTGCGCATCCAGGTCAGCTGGCGCTTGGCGTAGTTGCGCGTGCGCCGCTTCATCGCCTCCACGTCACCAGCCAGCAGCTCGTCGAAGCCGAGCGCCCTGCGCGCGGTCTGCGATGCGCCGGCTGCGTGTGCCCGGCGGACCTCCTCCCCTACGCCCTCTGCAACCATCGCGTCGACCCGCGCATCGATCGCGCCATACAGCGCCTCGCGCTGCATCGTCAGCCCGACCAGCAGCGTCGGGTGGCGCATCTCCTCGCTCCACAGCTGCGAAGGGCCGTCGGGGGGGTCTAGCTCGCCTGCCTCCAACAGCTCCAGCGCGCGCACCACCCGCTGGCGGTCATTCGGGTCGATCTCCTGAGCCGCCCACGGCGCGAGCGCGGCAAGTCGTGCATGCAGCGCCTGCGGGCCGTGGCGCTCGAGCTCGACCATCCAGCGCTCGCGCACGCCCGGCGCCGGCGCCGGGCGCAGGCGCAGCTCGGTCAGCGCCGCGCGCAGATACAGGCCGGTGCCCCCCACCACGATCGGGAGCCTGCCCGCGGCCAGCAGCTCGTCGATCTGCGCATGGGCCAGCTGCGCGTACTGGCCCGCGCTGAAAGTCGCGTCCACCGGCAGGAAGGAGATCAGCCTGTGCTCCAGGCGCGCCTGCTCGGCCGGCGAGGCGACGCCCGTGAGCAGCTCCAGACCCATGTACACCTGCAGGGCGTCCGCCGACACCGCCACCGGATCCCGCCCCTGCGCGCGCAGCAGCTGCGCCAGCGATACCGCCACCGCGGTCTTGCCCACGCCCGTCGGTCCGAACAATGCGATGACCTGCATCTGCGGATAGGCTCACAGCTCGTGCGGATCGCCGGCGCCACAGTGCTGCTCACCGGTGCCACAGGCGGGATCGGCCACGCGATCGCGCGCGCCGTCGCCGCCCGCGGCGGCCAGCTGATCCTGACCGGCCGGCGCGTCGAGACGCTCGATGCTCTCGCCGCAGAGCTTGGCGCGCGCGCGCTGGCCGTCGATCTCAGCGACCGTGTACAGGTCGATCGCCTGATCGACGACGCCGGCGCCGTCGACCTTCTGATTGCCAACGCCGCGTTGCCCGCCTCTGGAGGAATCGAGACCTTCACCGTCGAGGAGCTCGACCGCGCGCTCGAGGTCAACCTGCGCGCTCCCATCGTGCTCGCCCGTGCGCTGCTGCCCGCCATGCTCGCGCGCCGCAACGGCCACCTGCTGTTCATGTCCTCGCTATCGGGCAAGTCGGCCACCACCGGCAGCGCTGTCTACAGCGCCACCAAGTTCGGCCTGCGCGGCTTCGCCGCCGGGCTGCGCGCCGACCTGCACGCCAGCGGCGTCGGTGTGTCCACCGTGTTTCCCGGCTTCATCCGCGACGCGGGCATGTTCGCCAACTCCGGGGTGCGCCTGCCGCCGGGCGTCGGCACCCGCTCACCCGACGACGTCGCGCACGCGGTCATCGAGGCGATCGAGCGAAACCGAGCTGAGGTCGATGTGGCGCCCCTATCCCTGCGCGCGGGCGCTGCCGTGGCCGGCTTGGCGCCCGAGCTCGCTATGAGCGTTGCGCGGCGGCTGGGCTCAGATGCGATCGCGCGCGAGTTCGCCGCCGCACAGCGCGACAAGCGCTGAGCGAGCAGCCCCGGCACACGCCGCTCGCGTGCCTGCCAGATCGAGCGATGGTGCTGCGCTCAGAACAGGCTCTCCTGCAGCGGTGTCGACGCGAGCCCAGGGCCCTCATCGACCCCGTCGCGATCCGGCGATCGGTCGCTCATGCGCCAGAACGCGCCCGGCGCTCTGCCGCGACGGACCAGCTGCGACAGGCGCGCGCGTTCCTCACGGGGCGCGTAGGCGCCGCGCCGGTAGAGCTTCTCGTAGCGCGGCACAAGGTCTGGGCGCTGGCAGCGAAGCCAATCCATGAACACCTGGCGCACCTCGCCGCGCAGGTGCAGGGCGACCCCGCCGATATTGGTGGCGCCCGCCTGTGCGGCCAGGTCGAGCAGCGGCTCGATCTGCTCGGGCGCGTCGTTGATGCCGGGCATCAGCGGGGCGATCAGCACCCCTGTCGGGATCCCGGCGCGGTTGAGGTCCGCCACCGCCTCCAGTCGCGCGCGGGGATTGGGGGTGTGCGGCTCGGTCGCTCGCCACGCCTTCTCGTCGAGCGTGGGGATCGACAGGCACGCGCTGAAGCTCGTGCGCTGCGCTATTTCGAGCATCAGCGACAGGTCGCGCAGCAGCAGCGGCGACTTGGTCAGGACCGAGCACGGGTTGCCCGCGCCGTCGGCTGCGTCGCGCAGCGCCTCCCAGATGCCCCGCATCAGCCGGTAGCGCCCCTCCACCCACTGATAGGGGTCGGTGTTGGTCCCCACCGCCACGTGCTCGCCCTTCCACGACGGCCGCGCAAGCTCGGCGCGCAGCACCTCCGGGGCGTTGACCTTGACGACGATCTCGCGCTCGAAGTCGCGGCCCGCGTCGAAGTCCAGGTACTTGTGGGTGGGTCGGGCAAAGCAGTATGTGCATGCATGCGAGCAGCCGCGGTACGGATTGATCGTCCAGCGAAACGGCATGCGCGACATCTCCGGCACGCGGTTGAGCACCGAGCGCGCCCGCACCTCATAGAAACGCGTCTCGAGCGCCTCTGGCGCTTGAAAGCGCCGCACGGACGCCTCGTCGCGGTAGCCCGGC
>DATNLQ010000155.1:0-4754 GCA_035602785.1 Solirubrobacteraceae bacterium | reverse complement strand
CAGGTCAAGCAGGTGTTCACGACGGACGCGTGGCCGCCTAAAGTTCGACCCCGTGCGTGTCGAGCCATGCGAGATAGCTTTCGACGAGCCTTGGCAGGTGTGCAAGCAGGAGTCGAACTTGTCGGTGCACCTCGTCGGCGTCGATGTCTGGGGAGGAGTGCTGCAGGCGATTGCGGGTGCGGTACAGCTCGGTGAAGGTCTTGGCCTGCCTGCTCGTGAACCCGCGGTCGGCTCGGATGGCGTCGATGATCCCTGGGACACCGGGCATGCCGGGTGTCGCCTTCAGGCCGGTTAGCTTCGCCCCCGTCCGAGCTGGGCCGCCCGCCCGTCGTCTTTGCTGCGGGCGCTTGCGTCTCCCGCGACCCTCGTCTTCTCGCGCGTCACCGCTCGGCGGCGAGCAACTCGTGGATCGAGGCGCGGGCGCGTTGGCGTCTGGTCGCGCGTGCACGGTGGGCACGTCTGGCGATCTCGCTTCGGTGCGCCTTCAAGGCGGTCCACTCCCGATCTCGGTCGAGCACGACCCTGCCCTCGTCGAGGGCTCGAAGCAGCAGCAGCGGTGCGGTCGCCTGTACGCGATTTAGCCTTGCGACGTCAACGTGGCGGCCGACCGCGCGTTCGATGCGCACGGCGAGCTTGACGGCCGCGTCGGCACGGTCCTCTGCGAGAGAGACCAGCAGGTCCAGGTCGGAGGCAGGCGTGTCATCGCCTCGCGCGATGGAGCCGAAGACGACGGCAAGCCGGACGTTGGGCTCGGTCCGCAGTGCGCGTCGCAGTGTCGACAGCAGCGGCCAGTGTGCGGCTGCGTACCTTCACTCGTCCTCGCTGACATGCTGCCGCCGGGTGCTCAAACGCTCACAACGGATCGTCCCGTCAGCGACGGCACGACGCAGCGTACGCCCATCGACGTCTAGTTCATGAGCGAGCTCGACGAGCTCCATGGCGTCGAGTATAGGGTTTCGTATGACCGTTCCCGGTGGCGCGCTAGCCTCAGATCGTGCCTCTCTCGAGCTTCAGCCCCCGCACGCGCGCGTGGTTCGAGCAGGCGTTCGCGGCGCCGACGCCGGCCCAAGCGCAGGCGTGGCCGGCGATCGCGAGGGGCGAGCACGTGCTGGTGTCGGCCCCGACGGGCTCGGGCAAGACGCTGGCGGCGTTCCTGTGGGCGCTTGACCGCTTGAGCGGCGAAGGCGGCGCGGTCGCTGGGCCCGAGAGTGCGCGGGGTGCAGGCGCGGCGGCGGATGGCACGTCGGCCGGCGCGTCGGGCACGCGCGTGGTGTACGTGAGCCCGCTGAAGGCGCTGGCATACGACATCGAGCGCAACCTGCGCGCGCCCCTGCGCGGCATTGGGGGCACCGCCGCCGACCCAGCCCGTGGGGCTGTGTGCCCCGGTGGTCAGGACGTGCGCGTGGGCATCCGCACGGGCGACACGCCCCAGCGCGAGCGCGCGGCGATGCTGCGCAACCCGCCGGACATCCTGGTGACGACGCCGGAGTCGCTGTACCTGCTGCTGACGTCGCAGGCGCGCAGGACGCTGATGGGCGTGGAGGCGGTGATCGTGGATGAGATCCACGCGGTGGCGCAGTCCAAGCGCGGCTCGCACCTGGCGCTGACGCTGGAGCGGCTGCAGGCGCTGGCGGGCGACGACCGCGAGATCCAGCGCATTGGCTTGAGCGCGACGCAGAGCCCGCTGGAGGAGATCGGCCGCTTCCTGGTGGGCCCGACGCGCGAGGTGACGATCGTGGACGCGGGGGTCCAGAAGAAGCTGGACCTGCGCATCGAGGTGCCGGTGGAGTCGATGACGGAACCGGCGGCCCCCGCCCCGAGCACCCCCGCCGACGCCCTGGGCAACCCCGCCGCCCCGGGCACCCCCGCGGGCGTGAACCCGGGCACCCCGGCCGAGCACGACCCCCTGCAGCCCCTAGCCGGTGGCGAGTCGACGCGCGCGTCGATCTGGCCGGCGATCTACCCGGAGCTCCTAAGGCTCGTGCGCGAACACAATTCGACGATTGTGTTCGTGAACAACCGTCGCTCGGCGGAGCGGGTGGCGCTGCGCCTGAACGAGCTGGCGGCCCAGGAGCACGCGAAGGACGACAACGACGACGACAAGGACGCCTTCGGCGTTGACGGGTCGCGCGCTGGCGATCCACGCGCGGCCCCGACGGAGATCGCGCTGGCCCACCACGGCTCGCTGGCGCGCGAGGAGCGGACGAAGGTGGAGGAGCTGCTGAAGGCGGGTGAGCTGCGCTGCATCGTGGCGACGAGCTCGCTGGAGCTGGGCATAGACATGGGCGCGGTTGACCTGGTGTTGCAGATCGAGTCGCCGAAGTCGGTGGCGGCGGGCCTGCAGCGCATCGGCCGGGCGGGGCACGGCGTGGACGAGGTGAGCCGCGGGCGCATCTTCCCGAAGTTCCGCGGCGACCTGCTGGAGTGCGCGGTGGTGGCGAGGCGCATGCACGAGGGCCTGATCGAGCCGACGGTGGTCCCGCGCAACGCCCTGGATGTCCTCGCCCAGCAGGTTGTCGCCATAGCCGTTTCGTCCGTGCCGGCGCAAGCGACCGGGCCGGCGCCGCCCGGCCAATCGAAGGAAAAAGAACAAGACGCGGGTGAGGGGGTGTCGGTCGACGAGCTGCACGCGCTGGTCACGCGCACCCACTCCTACGCCGACCTTTCCCGTGAGCTGCTGGAGAACGTCCTGGACATGCTGGACGGGCGCTATCCGTCGCGCGAGTTCGGCGACCTGCGCGCGCGCATCGTGTGGGACCGCCTGGCGGGCACGATTCGTCCGCGCAAGGGCTCGCGCCAGCTGGCGATTGCGAACGCGGGCACGATCCCGGACCGCGGCCTGTACGCGGTGACGCTGCCGGACGGGCGGCGCGTGGGCGAGCTGGACGAGGAGATGGTGTATGAGGCGCGCCCGGGCCAGGTGTTCCTGCTGGGCGCGTCGACGTGGCGCATCGAGGAGATCGGCCGCGACCGCGTGATCGTGACGCCGGCGCCGGGCGCGCCGGGGGCGGTGCCGTTCTGGAAGGGCGACTCGGTGGGGCGCCCGAAGGAGCTGGGTCGGGCGATCGGCGAGTTCTCGCGCTGGGCGGTGGAGCAGGAGCCCGAAGCGCTGCAGCGCGACTACGACCTGGACGAGCGCGCGGCGCGCAACCTGATCTCCTACCTGCGCGAGCAGCTGGCGGCGACGCGGGTGCTGCCGAGCGACCGCACGATCGTGCTGGAGCGCTTCCGCGACGAGATCGGCGACTGGCGCGTGTGCCTGCTGTCTCCCTACGGCGGGCGCATCCACGCGGCGTGGGGCCTGGCGCTGTCGGCGCGCATCGACGAGCGCTTTGGCGTGCAGGCGGACGCGATCTGGTCAGACGACGGCATCGTCTTGCACCTGCCCGACCTCGACGGCGATGACGACGGCGATGACGGCGAGGACCGCGGCGGCGGGGGCTTGGCAGGCACCAGCCGGGGTGGGTGGGAGTCGATCGCGGAGCTCGTGCTGCTCGATCCCGACGAGGTGCAGGACGCGGTGACGGCGCAGCTGGGCGGCTCGGCGCTGTTCGGCGCGCGCTTTCGCGAGAACGCGTCGCGCGCCTTGCTGATCCCGCGCGCGTTCCCGGGCAGGCGCACGCCGCTGTGGCAGCAGCGCCTGAAGGCCCAGAGCCTGCTGGAGGTGGCGCGCCGCTACGACGACTTCCCGATTGTCTTGGAGACCTACCGCGAGTGCCTGCGCGACGTGCTGGACGTGCCGGGCCTGCAGGAGATCCTGCGCGGTCTGCACACGCGCGAGATCTCCTTGGTGGAGGTGGACACGCCGACCCCGTCGCCGTTTGCGTCGTCGCTGCTGTTCGACTACGTGGCGACGTACATGTACGAGGGCGACACGCCGAGCGCGGAGCGCCGTGCGGCGGCCCTGTCGCTGGATCGCGAGCTGCTGCGCGAGCTGCTCGGCCAGGAGGAGCTGCGCGAGCTGATCGACCCGGGCGCGCTGGCGCGCTTGGAGGAGGACCTGCAGCGGCGGTCTGAGCTGACCCGCGCGACCGACCGAGACGGCCTGCACGACATCCTGCGCCAGGTGGGCGACCTCAGCGCCGAGGAGATTGCCGAGCGAGTATTCGACGGCGTGGACGCGGCTGCCCTGCTGGCTGCCCTGCAGCGCGAGCGCCGCGCGATCCGCCTGCGCGTCGGCGGCGAGGAGCGTTACGTGGCAGCGGACGAGGCGGGCCTGTATCGCGACGCGCTCGGCGCGATGCCGCCGGGTGGCCTGCCGGATGCCTTCCTGGCGGACGTCCAGGACGCGCTGCGCCAGCTGGTGGCCCGCTACGCGCGCACGCACGGCCCGTTCACGGGCGAGGAGATCCGCGCGCGCTACGGCGTGGACATGGGTGCGGTGCTGCGCGAGCTCGAGCGCGACGGCGAGCTGGTGCGCGGCGAGCTGCGGCCGGGCGGCTCAGAGCGCGAGTGGTGCGACGTGGAGGTCCTGCGCCGCCTGCGCCGCGCCTCGTTGGCGGCCCTGCGCAAGGAGATCGAGCCGACGGACCGCACGCGCCTGGCGGCGTTCCTGCCGTCCTGGCAGGGCGTGGACCGACACACGCGCGCGGGCGCAGGCATCGACCGCCTGCGCGAGGTGCTGGTGTCGCTGCAGGGCCTCGCGCTGCCCGCCCAGATCTGGGAGCGCGACGTGCTGCCCCGACGCACGGGCGCCTACTCGCAGACGTGGCTGGACGCGCTGTGCGCGAGCGGCGAGGTCGTTTGGGTGGGCG
>DATNLQ010000103.1:0-3058 GCA_035602785.1 Solirubrobacteraceae bacterium | reverse complement strand
GAGGGCGCCCCCGACGGGTTGGGGTGGGCAGCGACCACGCCCGAGGTCGCCACGACCGTTCCCTCGGTCGGCCCGTAGTTGTTGATCACGGCAAAGGACAGCTCGGGGGACGGATGGCGATGCAGCGTGTCGCCGCCGGTGAGCAGACAGCGCAACGACGACTCGGGCGGCCAGATGAGCGTCAGAACCGCCTCGGCGAGCGCGGTGGGCAGGAAGCTGATGCTGATCCGCTCCGCCACGAGCCAGTCGCGCAGCGCGACGGGGTCGGCTCTCACGTCGTCGGCAGGAACGTGGATCGAGGCGCCCGCAGCGAGGTGGGGCCACAACTCCCACACCGCGGCGTCGAACGCGGGGCTTGCGATCTGCGTGGCGCGATCGGCCGCGGTGACCGCGAACGCGCGGCGGTGCCAGCAGGCCAGGTTGCTCAGGCTTGCGTGCTCGACGAGGACGCCGTTCGGAGCGCCCGTGGAGCCCGACGTGTAGATCACGTAGGCAAGCTCGCTGGCGCTGTGTCCGACTGCGGGCGCCACTGCAGGCTCGCGCTCGAGCTCGAAGCGATCGGCATCGAGGTCGACCAGCCTGGCCTGCGCGGCGCCCAGTCGTGTGGCAGCCGGGCCGTTGGTGACGAGCATGTCGACGCCCGAGTCTTCCAGCATGAAGGCAAGCCGCCGATCGGGGTGGCTCGGGTCCAGGGCCAGGTAGGCACAGCCCGCCTTGAGGATGCCCACCGCCCCCACGACCAGAGCAGCCGAGCGCTCCAAGCACAGCCCCACCGGACGGTCGCGATCGACGCCCACCGAACGCAGGCGCTGGGCGAGCTGGTTGGCACGTCGCTCGAGCTGGCCGTAGGTCAGCGTATCGTCGGGCGCCGAGACGGCGATCGCATCGGGCGCCACCGCTGCGTGAGCGGCGAACAGCTCGTGCACGCGGCCCGCTGGGGGCTCGCTCACAGACCGCGCCTCGCACGCCGGGCCGCTCACCTGACGATCCGCCAGACGGCGCTCTCGATGCGCACGGCGCGCCTGGCGACCCCGTTTCTCACAGCCGACCCCTCACGCCCACGATTCCCTTCGTGATCCCCACAGCCTGCGATGATACACAAGCCGAATTGTGTGCATAAATCGCGACGAGCACCGGCGCTTGCCCCGTCTGCATGAAGTGAACATTCGTCGACCCGCTCCGAAGCATGGTTCGGTAAGCGTCTGCTTGTCACCGCCGCGCGTGACGAATCCTCAAATGGGCGCTCACATCTAGCGAAGCTGTGCGTGTGAGAAGATCGACCTGTTGTCTATGTTGGAGGGGGGCGCAGTGCTCGAAGGGGCAGGCGGGAGAGCAGAGCAGAGCTCGGGCGCTCACACGCCGCCGATCGAGCAGTGGATCGCGCGGCTGCGCCTGATCCCAGAAAACGTGCGGCGATTCGACGTCGATCCCAGGCAGGCCAAGCTCGTGTTCGGCATCGACGTCGACCTGGCGCGGGAGCTGATCTCACGAGGCTTGCCTCATGCGATGAACGGCGGCTCTCCCCACTTCACGGCAACCGATCTTCACTACATCGGCTTGCGTCTCGGATGTGCGACCACCCATCTCGGCGTGCTGCACACGTGGGCTTGCAGCCTGCGGGCTGCTGGCGATGGCAAGTGGAACACTGTGGAAGTTCTGTGCGCTCCACAGGCGCCTCAGAGCACCGCCGTGCAGGTGCTGGTCGGCCCCGATCGCTACGTCTGGTCCAGTATCGAAGCGGATCGGATGGCTGCGAGCATCCGCGTGGTCCCAGTCGTGCAGTGGCCCATGCTCGGCCCGGCGCTCGAGGACCTTCTGACCGATGTGGCGTCACTGGACTTCTGCTGGCTTCCTGAACCACTGAATGGTGACGTCGAGTTCACACGCCAAACCCATCTGAGCGACTGTGGTAACGCCGCGCTGTTTCTATCTCGGGAGTGCACACGTCTGGGGATCGCATCGCGGATCGCATACGGACTGCTGCTGGCAACTCCCCTGTCTACGCCCCACAGCTGGGTTGAGGTTCGCGTTGGCGATCGCTGGGTGCCGGTGGACCCGCTGCTGCTTGGGCTGCTGGCGCGGTACACGACACTCGACGCCTCGGTGTGGCCGCCCACCCGATCGCCCGGGGCAGTGCTGCTGCGATTGGCCGACCGAGAAACGGCGATCGTGCTTGCCGGCGGACGACCCCTGCAGGCGAGCTTCCTGACACGAAGCCTGTGACGAGAGCTCAGGGAATGAGTCCACCACAGCCTGCCCGACCGCTGTATCTGACCGAGACGACCGAGGGCGTCTTTGCCCTCTTTCACGATGCCTGCGATCGACGCGGCGAGACGGCGGTGCTGCTGTGCCCGCCTTTCGGCTGGGACCCGATGTGCCCGTACTGCCAGCTTCTGCGCTTGGGCGAGCACCTGGCGGCTCGGGGTTTTCCCGCACTGCAGATCGATCTGCCGGGCAGCGGCGACAGTGCTTGCAACCCAGACGATCCTGGGCGGCTCGAGGCGTGGACGCAGGCCGTGACTGCGGCGGCCACGTGGCTGCGCGCGGCAAGCGACGCCGCGCGCATCGCAGCTGTGGGCGTCGGGCTGGGCGGCCTGCTCGCCTATCGAGCCGTCTCTGAGCGGGCGCCGATCGACGACCTCGTGCTCTGGGGCGTGCCCGCTCGTGGTGCAGCGCTGGTGCGCGAGCTGCGCGTGGGCTCGCACCTGCCGTCCTCCACCGTCGTGGAACCCGGCGGTTGCGATCCGCGGCCGCTGCCCGAGGGAGCGGTGATGGCAGCCGGCTATCTGCTGAGCGCGCCAACGGCCTCGTCGCTGGAGGCGCTGGACCTCAGCCAGCTGGCGCTGCCCGACGGCGCAGGCCGTCGCGCGCTGCTGCTCGGTCGCAACGGGCCGACCGTCGACGACCTCCTGCGCAGCTGCCTGGAGCGGGCGCGGGTCGAGGTGACGGTGGCGAGCGGGCGCGGCCACGGGGCCAAGAGCGAGGCGCTCGCGCGGGTGGGCCCGTGGCTTGCGCAGGGGGAGGCCGACCGGCGCCGGCGCCGCGCGCCCGTCCAGCC
>DATNLQ010000102.1:0-4437 GCA_035602785.1 Solirubrobacteraceae bacterium | reverse complement strand
GACCGCGCCATTGGGATCTGCGACCTTCTCCAGGCGCGCGAACAGGGCGAGGTTCTCGGCCACCGACAGCTTGGAATAAAGCGCTGGAGCCTGCGGCGCCCAGCCGACCTCGCCGGCCGCACGGCTGACCTCGCCGGCGCTCGGCGCGAGGATGCCGGCGATGATTGACAGCAGCGTGGTCTTACCGGCGCCGTTGGGCCCGACGATGGCCACGAGCTCGCCCGCCATGGCGTCGAAGCTGACGTCGCGCAGAGCTTGCTGGCCGATGTTCCATCGGCCGCCATAGCGCTTGGCGATCCCACGAACGCTGAGGACGGGGCTAGCGACAGGCGTTGCCGTGGGCGCGTTCATGAGCGAGGGCCGGCGACGGCGTCACAACAGCCCGTCCGAGCCGCGCTTGAACGGCTCGAACGCGAGATGGCGGTTGAGGTAGACGGTCGTCTCGCGCAGGATCGACAGGATCGGCAGCGCTATCAGCGCGCCGACGATGCCGTGCAGCTGCAGGCCCAGCAGCAGCGCGAAGATGACCAGCAGCGGGTTGATGCGCAGCGTGTGCCCGAAGATCTGCGGCGCGACCACGTGGCCCTCCAGCTGCTGCAGCCCGACGAACAGCAGCGCGACCCACACCGCGGTGATCGGGTGCATGAACAACGCGACGATGACCGGCGGCAGGGCGCCGAGGATCGGGCCGACGTAGGGCACGAGCTCCATCACGCCGTAGAACACGGCGAAGGCGACCGCGTAGGTGCTGCCGGCAGGGAAGATGCCAAGGGCGCCGAACAGCCACAACGAGAGGCCCGTGGAGGCGCCCATGACGGTGCTGAACAGCAGCTGGCCGCCGATGTAGCGCGCGACGGCGTGCTGTATGAGCGTGGGGTAGTCGTCGGCGCGCGAGCCGTCGCCGTCGGGCATCAGGCGCCGGGCCAGGTGCCCGATCTGCCTGCCGTAGATGAGCATGTAGACGGACAGCACAAACACGAGCACGAGGTCGAAGATCGCGTTGGCGGCTTCGGTGGCTAGGGCTCCGCCGAAGGACGCGAGCTTGGCGGCGCTCTTGGCGACTTTGTCCTGGATGCTTTGCAGAGCGGTCTTGCCCTGCGTGACGAGTTTGAGGTGGATGCCGTGTTCTTCGAGTTCGCGCTGGAAGGTCGCGATCTTCCTGTTGGCTTCGTCGACGATCTGGGGTAGATGGTTTGTGAACGTGCGCACCTGATCGGAGATAGGGTTAGCGAGTAGGAAGCCGATGCCGGCCAGCGCCAGGAAGAACGCGACGTACACCGAGAGCACGGCCAGGCCGCGGGGTACGTGCGGGCGCTGCAGAAGATCGACCGCCGGGTTGAGGATCAGCGCGATGACGCCGGCGATGATGAAGATCAACAACACTTTGCCCGCCGCTTTGGCCAGCGCCCAGGCGGCGAGCAAGGCGAGCGGGAGCATGACCAACTGCACCCAGCGAGGGACGACCACCCTTTGGGGAGCTGGCTCCCCAGCCACCTGTGCGGGCGGCGAGTCGGTGATCTTCTGCTCCTCCGGCTCGGGCGGGGCGGCCTGGGGAGGGCTCTTGGGGACGCTCATCGCTTGCCTGCGACCATCACCAGAGTATGGCTGAGGACGAGGCGGGCGCGGTCGTGCGGGCGGATGCGGGCGCGCTCGCAAGCGAGGGCGCGCAGGCGGGCGGCCGTGCAGGCGTGCGCATCCTGTTCGTGGGCGACGTTGTTGGAGGCATCGGCAGGCGCACGCTGCTGGACTGTCTGCCGGTCCTGCGCGAACGCTACGCGCCGACGTTCGTGGTGGTCAACGGCGAGAACGCGGCCGGGGGTCTGGGCATCACGCCGAAGATCGCCGACCAGATGTTCGCGGCGGGCGTGGACGCGATCACGCTGGGAAACCACACCTATCATCGCCGGGAGATCTACCCGTATCTGGAGGCGAAACGGCCGATAGTGCGTCCGGCCAACTTCCTGCGCAGCCAGCCGGGACGAGGCGTGTGCGTGGTCGAGCACGACGGGGTGCGCCTGGGGGTGGTCAACCTGAGCGGGAACCTGTACCTGCGGGCCGGTCGCTCGGCGTTCACCGAGATCGAGGCGGCCTTGGGCGACCTCGACGGCGTGGAGCACATCCTCGTGGACATGCACGCGGAGGCCACCTCGGAGAAGGTGGCGCTCGGGTGGCACCTGGACGGGCGGGTGACGGTGGTGGTGGGCACCCACACGCACGTGCCGACCGCCGACGCGCGCGTGCTGCCCGGGGGCACCGCCTACATCACCGATGTCGGCATGACCGGCCCGCGCGGAGGGGTGATCGGCGTCAAGCGCGAGCAGGCGATCGAGTCGCTGCTGACGCAGATGCCGGTCCGCTTTGAAACCTCCGAGGAGGACCCGTGGCTGATGGGCGTGCTGATCAGCTGCTCAGCGCCGCTGCGGGCCGACTCGATCGAGCAGGTGCTGATGCCACGACCGGCACAGGCGCAGGAGGCTCACTGAAGCGCCCGAGCAGGGCGATCATGACCAGCGGAAAGAACCAGGGGATGTACAGGTAGAACCAGTGTTCGATCCCGAGCTGCTCGGCGATGATGACGGCGGCACACGCCGCCGCCAGCCCGACGATGTCGTCGTTGCGAGCCCACCCACCCAGGAAAGCGAGCGCTAGCGCAAGCGCCACAGCGAGAGCCTCCACCGCGATCTCCTCGGCGTGCAGCCGGTACAGGCCCCACACCGAGAACGGCGAGCCGCGGTTTGATTGGTAGACGAGCGTGCGCTCATAGATCTCGCGCAGCGAATCGTGGCTGAGCGCCGGTATCGAGACGATCGCGACCGTCGCCGCGAATCCAGCCCCGAACACTGCCAGCGCGCGGGCACGGCGCATCCGTCCGACGTCAGGCAGTCCATGCGTGGCCAGCAGCGGCGCGAGCGCGAGCGGCGCGAACTTGGTCAGGCCGGCGAGCGCTGCCAGGGCGCCTCGTCCGGCTCTCGTGACATTCGAGGTGTAGGTGGCCGCGAGCAGCGCTGCGAGCACGAGCGCCGCCACGAGCGTGTCGTTGGAGTTGCTCTCCAGGGCGAACAGGGTGAAGGGGAAGGACACCCACGCGTAGGCCAGCGCGATCCCCAGCGTGGGGCCGCGCAGGCGCCGGCCCAGCCAGAACAGCAGCGCGACGGCGAGCAGGTCGAAGAAGATCGCAGCGGCGTGCGCAGCGGGCAGGTCGTCCCAGGTGCCGCTCCAGCCGAACACCTGCTCGAACGGGATGTAGGCCTCGTAGTTGGCCGGGCCGTAGGTGTCGCCGTGTTCGTTGTCGACCGGAAAGGAGCCGTATAGCGGCCGGCCGTCGGCGATCCGCTGCGCGCCAATCACACCGGCGTAGCCGACGTCGATGACGTTGGAGTCGGTCACGTTCAGTGCGATGCGAAAGCCGAGCAAGAACACCACCGCAACGGCAAGCCATGGAGCGGGCACGAGCAGGCGCAACGGTCCGATTCCCGCCCGCCCAGGGAGGCCGGGGCGACCTCGCCGGCCCCGCCGCGTCAGCGCGAGCATGCGCGCGAGCAGGTACAGCAGCGGCGGGTAGGCCAGCGGCACCGACGCGTAGATGTGCGCGTGGTTAAAGAACGCCAGCGAGACCGAGAAGGACAACAGCACGAGCAGGTCCAGGTGCAGCAGCGCGAAGGGCCTGCGGAAGTTGACGAAGGGAACGAGGAACAGGACGCACAGGGGCAGCCAGATGTACAGGGCGTTTACGTGCCTGCCGAACGCGCCGGGATAGCCGCGCGCCATCGTCCAGGCGACCTGAAAGCCGGTCCATTGTTCGAGCACCTTGCCGGTCAGGTCGGCGATGGTCACCTGGCCGATCTCGGTCTTGCCGTTGCGCGAGAAGAAGCTGACCTGCCAGTGAAACGGGACCTTCAGGTAGGCGCCGGCGTAGGAACCGGGGTATTTCCTGCGCACGGCGCGCATCTTTCCCAGCGCGCTGGCGATCGCGATGACCTGGTCGGCCGACAGGCGCCGGCCGGCCGGCGGCACGTTGGAGTCGGGCACCGGGATCGGCGTTTCGGAGTTGATCGTGCCGGACGTCGACCGGCCGCCGGACGGGGAAGCGTTGACCACCGAAGGGCACAGGCAGGCGAGCAGGGTGACGCCGAGCAGGAGGACGACGAGGGCGCGGGGACGCATTCGCTCAGGATGAAGCGTCGAGGCCGAAATGGCGCAGGACGAGCGGCGCGACGTCGCGGATCGCCCACTGGGCGGGGACCGCCTCGGGCAGGGCGACGCCGGTGAGGATCAGCGCGCCGAGCGAGTCGCTGGCGTGCAGCGAGCCGTGGCTGCCACCGCCGACATGCGCCTGACCGCCCCAGTCGACGAACTCGTAGCCGGGGGCGGCCGACAGCAGCACCTCCCCGGAGGTGGGACACGTCAGCGCCGACCACACGCGGGCCAGAGCGTCGG
>DATNLQ010000115.1:0-7999 GCA_035602785.1 Solirubrobacteraceae bacterium | reverse complement strand
CTGGGGTACCCAACCCCCGCATCATCAGACTGGCAACGCCGACACCGAGCCCGGCGCCCCGCTCTCCCGACCACCCAAACCGCCCGCCACGCGGACGCAATCAAACACGCCCACTTGACAAACGACACGACATATCAGCTGCGGTCGGGTATCTCGGTGGCCGCGCGCACGATCGAGCGATACACCAGATCGATCGCCGGACGCACGCCGGTCTCCGTGCCCAGCAGGGAGCTGGCCGCGCTGAGCGCCGAGCCGATCACCTCGAGCGCCTCGCCGTCCGCTCCCGGGTCTGGGTCACGGCAGGCCGCCATCGCCATATCCAGCATCGCCTGTGCCTGCTCGGTTGCCCCCGCGAACAGCGCGGGACCGACGAGGCTGGCGTAGCCGTACACGCGCGCGAGGCGCCCGGACAGCTCGATCGAAGGCCCCCGCCGCGGGGGCGTGGCGGCCGGCAGGCCGTGGCCGTCCAGCAGGCCGGCCATCGTGCCGCCCAGCACCGTCCTGACGGTCGCCTCGTCCAAGCCGGCTTTGGCGGCCACGCGTAGCGCCATGTACAGCGTGGTCGCCGGCAGGCCGTAGGGCGGATCGGAGGCGAACACGATCCTCTCCGCAGGCACGCGCGCGAACAGCTCGATCACATCCAGCGGGAAGAAGCAGGACATGTCGTACAGCACCCCCGCATGGTCGGCCAGGCGCGTGGCCAGGATGCCCTGATCGCAGATCGCGCCATGGGCCAGGATGAGAACGGCCTGAGGATGGCGCAGCGCCAGCTCGACCAGGCCCTCGGCCAGCGGGGGCAGGCCACGGCCTGCATGGATCAGGATCGGGACGGCCGCGTCCTCGGCCAAGCCGAACACGTCGTCCATCTCGCGGCCGTCGAACACGAAGTCCTGCGCGCGCGGATGCAGCTTGATGCCCCGTGCGCCAGCCGCCAGGCAACGCTCGGCCTCCGCCAGTGGGTCTTCGGCCGGGTCCAGGCGACAGAAGGGGACAAGCCGGCGCTCGCTCTCGCGTGCCCACGCCAGCACGCGGTCGTTGGGCACGCTATAGGCGGGGCGGCGCTCGGGATCGTGCAGCGGGAACACGCACGCGCGGCGCGCGCCCGCGTCATCGAGCTGGCAGAGCAGCTGGGCCGGCGTCAGCGAGCGTCCGTCCTCGTCCAGGCCAAGGTGGGTGTGCGCGTCGATCACTTCGGCGTCCGGCGGACGCATGCTGGCGACCTCGGCCAGGAACGGCGCAAGCGCGTTCGCGTAGAGAGAGTCGGTGCTCACGGCCACGAACCCTATTCTGTCCTGGTGGCCTGGCAGGTCGTGATCGCCGGTGGCGGCTTTGGCGGCTTTTACGCCGCCCGCGCTCTGGAGCGCCGACTGGAGCCCCAGAGCGCGCGCGTGACGCTCGTCAACGAGTCCAACTTCCTGCTCTACACCCCGCTGCTTCCCGGCGCCGCCGGCGCCACGCTCGATCCGCGACACGTGGTCGTTTCGCTGCGCTCGCAGCTGCGGCGCACCGAGCTCGTGATCGGGCAGGTCACGGGTGCGGACCCAGGCGCGTCAGAGCTTGCAGTGACGCGGATCGACGGCGAGCGCTTGGCGCTGCGCTATGACCAGCTCGTGATCGCCCTGGGGTCGGTCTCGCGCACGCTTCCCATCCCCGGCCTGGCCGAGCACGCGATCGGCCTGAAGTCCCTGTCAGACGCCACCGCCCTGCGCAACCAGGTACTCAACTGCCTGGACATAGCCGAGTCGCTGGAGGATCCGGCCCGGCGTGCCGAGTACCTGGGCTTCGTTTTCGTCGGCGCTGGCTACGCGGGGGTCGAGGGCCTGGCCGAGTTGCAGGACTTCGCCGCGCGGGCCATCGAGCTGTATCCCCGCTGCCGCCTCCAGGGCATGCGTTGGGTGCTGGTCGAGGCTCGAGAGCGGATCATGCAGGAGGTCCCAGACACGCTCTCGGAGTTCGCCGAACGCGAGCTGCGCCGGCGCGGGATCGAGGTGCGCACTCAGACCAGCCTGCGCGAGCTCACCGCGCAGGCCGCAACGCTGTCTGACGGAGAGGCTGTTCCCGCGCGCACCGTTGTGTGGACCGCCGGGGTCAAGCCCAGCCCCGCGGTCGGCGCGCTTGGCCTGCCCCTCGACCACGACGGGCGGATCGTCGTGGACGCGACCATGCGCGTGCGCGCCCAGAGCAGCCACGAGGCGCTCGGCGGCGTATGGGCGATCGGCGACTGCGCTGCGGTGCCCGATGCCTCGCGGCCGGGAAAGCCGTGCCCGCCGACCGCCCAGCACGCCATTCGCCAGGGCCGGCTGGTGGCGCGCAACGTCGCTGCCACGCTCGCCGGCGGGGTCGCCCGGCCGTTTCGCTATCGCACGAAAGGCGTCGTCGCCGAGCTCGGGCACAACAATGCAGTTGCGATCACGCTCGGCCTGCGCTGGCGAGGCCTGCCGGCATGGCTGATCGCCCGCACCTATCACCTGCTGTTGATGCCCGGTCTGGGACGCAAGCTGCGCCTGCTGGTCGACTGGAACGTCGCGCTGGCGTTCGGACGAGACTCCTCCTCGCCGGGGCGCCTTGGCAGCCCGACCCCGCTGGCGGGGGAGCCGGACAGTCGACCCTCGCCCACAAATTGACAAGCCGCCCGGCCGACCTGCGTATCCTGATCTGAGATGGCTATTGCCGAGCAGATCAAGGTCGACGTGCAGGGCGCGATGCGCGCGGGCGAAAAGGCGAAGGTGGGCGCGCTGCGCCTGGTGCTGTCCGAGCTGCAGAAGGCAGCCAAGGAGGGCGGCGACGATGAGCTGGCGGTGCTGCGCCGCGAGCGCAAGCGCCGCCTGGAGGCCGCCAAGGCCTACCGCGACGGGGGCCGTGAGGACCTCGCGGGCGCCGAGGAGGCCGAGGGCGAGCTGATCGGCTCCTACCTGCCCGCCGAGCTCTCCGCGGAAGCGCTGCAGGGAATCGTCGAGCAGGCCGTGCGCGAAAGTGGAGCGCAGTCGGCCAAGGACATGGGCATTGCGATGAAGCAGGCGATGGCGGCGGTCGATGGGCGCGCCGACGGCAAGCGCGTGTCTGGGCTCGTACGCGCCGCACTCGCGGGATGATGAGGACCCAGATAGAGCTCTCAAACGTTGTCGCCGCCGAGCTGGCCGGAAGCCAGGATGTCGTGCTGCGCGCGCTGGAGGCGCATCTGGCGTGCAAGGTGTTCCTGCGCGGCAACCTGCTCACCTTCGACGGCGAGGAGTCAGAGACCAACGCCGGCGAGCGGGTCGTGCGCGAGCTGGCCGAGCTGATCGCCCGTGGCCATGAGATCGGCCCGGGGACGATCTCGGCGGTGACAGGCGCACTGGATGCGCACGAATCACCTGCGCGGGTGCTCGAGGACGTCGTCTGGAGCCACCGCGGGCTGCGAGTCGCCCCCAAGACGGTCAACCAGAAGCGCTACGTGGACTCCGTGCGCCAGAGCACGATCACCTTTGGTGTCGGCCCGGCGGGCACCGGCAAGACGTTTCTGGCGGTGGCCATGGCCGCCGCTGCGCTCTCGCGACACGAGGTCAGCCGCATCATCCTGACCAGGCCCGCGGTCGAGGCCGGCGAGCGGCTGGGCTTTTTGCCGGGCGACATGATGGCCAAGGTCGATCCCTACCTGCGCCCGCTGTTTGACGCTCTACACGACATGCTCGACCCCGAGAAGGTCTCCCAGCACATCGAGCGCGGCGTCATCGAGATCGCCCCTCTGGCATTCATGCGCGGACGCACACTCAACGACTCATTCGTGATCCTCGACGAGGCGCAGAACACGACCCCCGAGCAGATGAAGATGTTCCTCACGCGGCTGGGCTTCGGCTCCAGAATGGTGGTCACAGGAGACGTCACGCAGGTCGACCTGCCCCGCGAGCAGCGCTCGGGCCTGATCGTGGTGGGTGAGGTGCTCGAGTCGATCGAGGGCATCGAGTTCGTGCGCTTCGGCGGGGAGGACGTGGTCCGCCACAAGCTCGTGCAGCGCATCGTCGAGGCCTATGACGTGCACTCCCAGCGCGAGGCGCTGGGGCGGACGTCGGGGTCGTCGGTCGCAGGCCTCACGGCCGACGGCGGCGGCCGGTCGGCCATTCGCAGCGCCTGAGCGCGGATGCTCGAGGTCGAGGTCCTAGGCACAGGGCTGCTCGCCACGCGGGCACCCTCGTTCGCCGACGTGCGGCGGCTGTGCCGCGCCGCGGCAGCCGCTGCGGGCGTGCACGACGGGCACGTCGCCATCGAGTTTGTCGACGCTGCGCGGATCACCGATCTCAACCGCGAGCATCGCGCGCAGGCAAAGGCGACCGACGTGCTGTCCTTTCCGATCGACGGCGTGCAGGCGATCGGCGCAGGCGGGCCGAGCGAGCGAAATGCTGTCGGCGCCGGCGGGCGCTCGCACGAGCAGCCGACGCAAGAGCACGTGCCACGCGAGCTGGGAGACGTGGTGATCTGTCCCGAGCACACCGTCGACGTGCGCGAGGCGATCGTCCATGGGATGTTGCATCTGCTGGGCATGGATCACGAGACCGACGGCGGCGAGATGCTCGCCCTGCAGCGCCGGCTGCTGGCCGGTGATCGACCGTGACCCGCGGTGGCTTCGTCGCGCTCGCGGGACGGCCCAACGTGGGCAAGTCCACGTTCGTCAACGCCGCGGTCGGGCGCAAGGTGGCGATCGTGTCCGACCGGCCCCAGACGACCCGCAGGGCGATCCGCGGCGTCTATCGTCACGGCGACTGCCAGGTGGCGCTCGTGGACCTGCCGGGCGTGCAGCGCCCG
Source organism: Solirubrobacteraceae bacterium (assembly GCA_035602785.1). GTDB lineage: Bacteria > Actinomycetota > Thermoleophilia > Solirubrobacterales > Solirubrobacteraceae > Palsa-744. Next base: position 3,220 of record DATNLQ010000115.1, on the reverse strand, counting down.
CGCGACGCCCTGACGAGCCGCATGGCGCGGCGCGTGCGCCAGGAGCTCGACGGCTCTGACGCGGTCTTGGTGATGGTCAACGGCGAGCAGGGCGTGGGCCCGGGCGACCGCTTCATCGCCAAGACACTCGCAGGCGCGCAGACACCCGTGACGGTCGCGGTCAACAAGGTCGATCGCCTTTCCCGCGCCGAGCTGCTGGCAGTGCTGGCGCAGGCCGCCGAGCTCGTGCCCGGCGCGGAGGTCTTCCCGATCTCGGCGCGGCGGGGCACCGGCGTGCCAGCGCTCGTCGAGCACCTGGCCGCCCTGATGCCCGCGGGGCCGTTCATGTTCGCGCAGGACGCCAGCAGCGACCAGCCCCGCGAGCTGCTCATTGCCGAGCTGGTCCGCGAGGCGGTCATCAGGCGCACGTTCGCCGAGCTGCCACACGCCGTCGAGGTCGTCGTCGAGGAGCTCGATCGTCCGCGTGAGGGGCTCGCCGTGGTCAGGGCTCTGGTGTGGGTGGAGAGCGAGTCCCAGAAGGGCATCCTGATCGGCGCGCACGGGCGGATGATCAAGGCGATCGGCACGGCCGCCCGGCGCGAGCTGCAGCGGGAGCTTGGATGCCAGGTCCATCTCGACCTGTCGGTCCGCGTGCGCCGCGACTGGCGCGCCGACGAGGCGCTGCTCGACCGTCTCGGCCTGACGTAAGAGCCTGCTTGAAGAGGCTCTGAGCCGCGCAGAAAAGACCTGCACGTTCCGATAACTGCACGCGGTCGACTTCGCAGGAATTCGAGTGCATATGATTCATCTCCCGGTTGGGATGCGTGTCGCCTCCAATTGGGGTACCGTCTGAATTACTCGGCTCGGCGAGGAAGGGTGGGCATGTCTGCGAAGTACGCTGTATTGGGACTTGTGATCGAGCGTCCCGGCTACGGGTATCAGCTGGCGCAGCGGTTGGAGGAGCGCTTCGGCTCCTCCGGGTTCGCGCCTTCAGGCGTGTACTCGGCGCTGGATCAGCTCAGCCGCGATGAGCTCGTGCGCTCCGCCGGCGAGATGGGGGCCGGCCCAGCCAGGCGCGCCGCGCCGCGGATGATCTATGAAGCGACCGAGCAGGGTGTCGAGCACTTCGAGTCGTGGATGCTCGGGTCCTCGCCCGCTCCGCCGCTGCGCGACGAGCTGCACATGAAGATCGCGCTGTGTCGTCCGCGCAACCTGTCGCGCCTGATCGACATGGTCTACGGACAGGAACTGGCCTGCATGGGCCAGCTGCGCGACCTCAAGCAGCTGGCCGGCGAGGAAGCGGTGGGCGAGTCCCAGGAATGGGCGCGAATGATGCGGGTGCTCGCCAGGGATGCCGAGATCGCGATGTGGCAGGCGCGGATCGAGTGGCTGCAGGCTGCCCGTGAGCTGCTCGAGCGCCTGCGCGATGAGTCGATGCGCCTGCGCGTGCCCGACACCGTCGTCGCGGGGGCAGGGCGGGCGGGTCGGCTACGGGCTCTGTGATGGGAGAGGCGCTGCTCCGCTTGGAGGGTGTCAGCAAGAGCTACTGGCGCGGCGTCCACGAGGTCAAGGTCTTGAGCGGTCTGACGCTCGAGGTTCGCGCGGGACAGTTCGTCGTGGTATGGGGCAAGCGTGGAGCCGGAAAGACCACGCTGCTGCGCATCGCAGCCGGTCTGGAGACGCCCGACCGCGGGCGGGTGCGCTTCGAAGGCGGCGATCTGGTGGGCTTGTCAGAGACACACCACGCGAGGTTGATGCGCGAGCGGATCGGGTGGATGCGCAGGGCCGGCCCGCAGGTCGAGCTGCCGATGCTCGACTACGTCGCTCTGCCGTTGCTGGCCATGCACAAGCAGGGCGAGGCATACGCTCGCGCCAGGGATGCGATGGCCCGCGTCAACGTGGTTGAGTGCGCTGGGCAGACATGGGCGAGCCTGTCCGATGGCGAGCGAGCGCTGGTCGCGATCGCACGCGCAATCGTGCGCAGGCCGAGCCTGCTGCTCGGCGACGACCCCACCACGAACCTCGGCGTGCCCGAGCGCGAGCAGGTGATCGAGCTGCTGCGCCAGCTGGCCGAGGAGCGCAATCTCGGCGTGCTGACGACCGTGCCGGACATGCCCGAGATGATGGGTGCCCACCAGATCGCGGCGCTCAGCGGCGGCCGGCTGCTCGCTCCGCCGGAGCCCTCCAGCCCACCCGACAACGTGATCGCGTTTAGGGCCAAGGAGCGCTCTGCCTAAAGTGCTTGAGCTGCGCGACGTGGTCAAGCACTATCCGCTCGGCGACGGAGAGCCCGTAAGAGCGGTCGACGGCGTCTCGCTGTCGGTCGGCGCCGGTGAGCTCGTCGCGCTGTACGGCCCCAGCGGCTCGGGCAAGACGACCCTGTTGTTGCTGATCGCTGCGCTGCTGCGCCCCGACAGCGGCGCGGTGTTCATGGATGGCCGCAACGTGTCGCAGCTGTCCGAGCGCGACGCAGCGCGCTACCGGCTGTGGGAGCTCGGCTTCGTGCGCCAGTCGCTGAACCTGCTGTCCAGCGCCAGCGCACTGGACAACGCGGCACTGAAGCTGATGGGCACCGATCTGGGCGTCGGCCAGGCGCACCGCCGGGTGGCGCCACTACTGGAGCGCCTCGGTCTTGCCGAGCGTACCGAGCACCGCGCTGAGCAGCTGTCGATGGGCGAGCGCCAGCGGGTGATGATCGCGCGGGCGCTGTCGACCGATCCCAAGCTCGTCCTCGCCGATGAGCCCACCGGCAGCCTCGACAGCGTCCGCACGCACGAGGTGCTCGCTCTGCTGACCGAGATATGCCGCGAGCGCCATGCAGCGGTGCTGCTGGTCACGCATGATCCGCGCGCAGCGGCCTATGCCGATCGTGTGCTTGCGCTGCAGGACGGCAGGCTCGTCGAGTACGAGCCCGACCAGGCTGTCGTGCCGGCCAGCGCCGGATAGACCGGCCGATGAAGCTGTCGAACGTCGTTCGGCTCTATCGCATCCGCCTGCGCTCGCGCATCGCCCAGGAGCTGTTCGCGGTCCTCGGGATCGCCGTCGGCGTCGGCCTGCTGTTCGCCTCGCAGGTCGCCAGTGCAAGCCTTAACGGGTCGGTCGAGCAGGTCACTGCGGGGATCGTCGGGTCGATGCGCCTGCAGCTCGTCGCGCGCACGCCCCAGGGCTTCGACGAACGCCTGCTCGGAGAGGTAGCGCGCCTGCCGGGCGTGAGCGTGGCGGTGCCGGTGCTCGACGAGCG
>DATNLQ010000088.1:0-21736 GCA_035602785.1 Solirubrobacteraceae bacterium | reverse complement strand
CCTCGCGCACGGCGCGCGTGTGCGCTGCGGGTCCCCAGGGCAGCCAGTCGACGGGGTTCTCAGCGTGCTGGCGCAGGTAGGGGGAGCTCTCCTGCGCCAGTGCGTTCGCCACCCGCTCAGGGTAGCCAGGGCGGGGGCAGCGGACCGCTCGCGGCCGTCGAGCGAGCGGAGATCGGCCAGCGACGGCCGAGCAGTTGATGGATCGCCGCGTACGAGGGCCATTCGCCCGAGCTGGCGCCAACGCGCGAGAGCTTGACGTGGGCGAGGCTCACGTCGAAGCTCTGCCCTCCGAGGGTGCCCGTGACGAGCTTTTCGTTGGAGCCGATGCGGATCGTGCCGGGCGAGGCGGCCGTGCCGGTGATGCGCACGGTCGCCGGCTGGAGCTTTCCTTCGCGCACCGGGAAGGTGCCGCTCAACTGCACTCCCGGCACGAACGAGAAATCCTTGAGGATCGCCGCGGAGGAGGTCAAGCGGGCGTAGCCACCGCGCAGGCCGCCAAAGCTCGAGCCGCTCGGCAGCTGTTGGTCGGCCTGGATAGTGGCGGCGATGACCAGGCGGTTGAGGTCCACGAGCGCGTCCAGCGCCGCGGTGAGCGTGCGCCCGGGGTTGCCGGCGAGCCCCGCTGGCGGGTGGACCGACGCGAGCTTGGTGGGCACGACGGGCGTGGGCGCAAACGGGTTGGGCGACGCGGCGCATGGCTGCACGGGGGCGCCTGCGAAGAAGGTGCTGACGGCCTTCTGTGCGCAGCCGCTCAGGTCTGAGCCGATGACCGAGTGGCCGGTGTATGGCACGACCAGCACGTGGGCGTCGGGTATCTGGGCGGCGACGCCCATTGCGTAGGCGGTGGGCGTGCGCAGGTCCTGTGCGCCCGAGAAGATCAGCGTAGGCACGTCTGGCAGCGGCTGGAGCGGCGATGGAGCGGGAGCGGCCTGGGGCCAGCTCTCGCATGCAACCGTGGGGCCGCTGAGCAGGGCGGTGGTCGGGTCAAACGGATAGAAGGCGGAGCCGGGGATCGCGCGCAGGGCCGTGAGCGCTTCCTCGGAGCGGGTTGCCGCGGGAGCTGCGCGCTGCCACGGGAAGGGCGACTCTTCGCACATCGTGGCGAAGTACAGAGCGTTGTTTTCTTCTTCGCTGGCGATCTGTTCGACTTCGGGGTCGATCGGTCCGGAGGGCAGGCTGGGAATCAGGCCCTGGGCGATCAGGTACAGGCGCAGCAGCGGGTCTGGGTCGTTGTCGAGGGCTGCGTGCACCGCCGCGGGCAGCAGCGCGCGCAGCGCCGGATCGAGGTCGCCCGCGCCCAATAGGCCCCACAGCCCGAGCTCGTCCATCGACACCGAGTGGCGGTGTCCGGAGCCGTCATAGGCCGAGCCGTTCAGCGAGCGTTTGCGCAGGCGCGTGGTCAGGGCGGCCAGGTCCGCGAGCGGGTTGGAGGTGATGCCGGCGCACGCGCCGTTGAAGCAGAGCTCGTCGAGAACCGAACCGAGCGCCTGGAAGCTGGGGACCGCAAATGGTTCGAGCCCGCGCGATGGCACGACGGAGTCCAGCACGAGCGCTTCGACGTGCTGGGGGTAGCGTTCGGCGTACTGCAGGGCTACCTTGGTGCCGTAGGAGGTTCCGTATAGGACGAGCTTTTCATAGCCGTAGGCGCGGCGCAGTGCCTCGATGTCTTCCACCGATTCGGACGTCGTGTAGCCGCCGCGTGACGGTCCGATCTCCAGCGCGCACTGTTGAAAGAGCGCGCCAAGCGTGCTGGGGGTGGCGGCTTCCAGCGCCTGCTGATCCTTGAAGATTGGACAACTCAGGGGGTCTGACCTGCCCGTGCCACGCTGGTCGAACACGAGCAGATCGCGCGTGGAGAGCGCGGGCGCGATCGCGCTGGCGATGAATTCGCTCAGCGGCAGCGCCGCCTGGCCGGGGCCGCCAGCAAGCCCGATGACCGCGTCGCGGCTGGGGATGGGGCCCGCCAGCTTACGCGCGACGCTCAGGGAGATCGTCCCCGGGACGGGAGCGGTGCGATCCAGCGGGACGGACAACGTCGCGCAGGAGAACTGTGGATTGCTGCAAGGCGGGGAGCTAGGGCTTGAAGATGCGGCCGAGCAGGCCGGCCAGACGGCGAAGGTCAGCGCGGACAGCAGAGCTGCCGCCAGCCCGATTGGAGCTCTGCTGCGCATCGGCCTCGACAATAGCTGCCGACGCTTCGGGACCGTTCAGGTTCAGGCGCACGTGCCTGCCCCCGAGGGTGCCCACGAGCGTCGCCCGTCCGCCCAGACGCAGCGTGCCGTGGGCAGCCGCCGCGCCGCCGATCTGCAGCTCTGCCGATTCGCTACGCAGCGTGCCCGACAGCGACACGCCCGGCACGTAGGAGTAGCCGTCCAGGTGCAGCGCGCCACCGGCCACCTGGCCCGAGCCGGCGCGCAGTCCGCCGATGCTCAGGGCAGGCGCTTCGGCTGCGCTGCCGGTGCCCAGCCGCAACGTGAGCTGGCGAATGAAGTCCTGCAGAGTCAGCGCGACCGCGTGCAGCGTGCGTCCGGGCAGGCCCCGATAGCCGCCGCTGGGCGCGACCATGCCAAGGCGCACGGGCGCCGGCGCGACGGGGCGCAGCGCGGGCGGCGCTGGAGCGGGGGCGCAGCTCTTGATCGGCGAGGCGCCGACCCCGCCGGCGGGCGCGAACATCGCCTGCAGGGCTTCTCTGGCACACGGCGTGGGCTCGTCGCTGAGCACCGAGTGGCCCGCGTAGGGCACGACCAGCAGATGGGAGCCCGGGATCTGGGCAGCCACTTCGCGCGCGCCGGCTGTGGGGGTGCGCAGGTCGTCGGCGCCGCTGAGAATCAGCGTGGGAACGTCTGGCAGCGGCGCGTGATCGACGGCCGGCGCGGGTGTGGTGTAGGGCCAGTAGGCACACGCGGGGATGTCAGACAGGGCGATCGCGTCGTTCGGGCCAAACGGCGCGAACGCGTTCGCGGGCAGGGCTCTGGCGGCGGCCAGCGCGTGGGCGAGGCGCTGCCCTGGGGATGCCGCGCGGCTCTACGGGAACTGCTCTTCTTCGCAGTTGGTGGCGAAGTAGAGGGGGTTGTCGAAGTCTTCGCGTTCGCCTTCGCCTTCGCCGTGCTGCAGGTCCGCCAGCAACCGTGCCAGGGGCGCCACGTCGCCGTCTGCGGCAGACCGGACGGTGGTGACGAATTCAGCGCGCAGCAGCGGCGAGAAGTCGCCGGCGAGCAGCAGCGCGAGCAGGTCGTTGGGGGAGACCGACACGGCGTGGCGCTTGCCGTCGCCTTCGATCACCCGCGCTCGCAGCGGCCCGCGCTGCATCCCGTGCACGACCTTGGCGAGGTCGGCGACGGGGTCGGGCGTCACATGCGCGCAGGCTCGCGCGGCGCAGATCTGGCGCAACACGCGCGGTATCGCTTCGAAGGTCGCCCGCTCCAGCGGTTCGGGCCCGGTGGGCGTGAGAACCGAGTCCAGGATCAGCGCTTCGACGTGTTCGGGGTAGTCCTGGGCGTACTGCTCTGCGACCTTGGTGCCGTTGCTGGTGCCGTACAGGACGAGCTTTTCATAGCCCCCCGCCACGCGGATGGCCTCGATGTCGGCGACCGTGTCGGCGGTGGTATAGAAGACGCGGCTGGACCCCAGTTGCGAGCCGCAAGCTTCGATCAGCGAGCCGAAGCTGCGATACAGGTCAGGCCGTTCGAAGGCATGGCAGGAGAGTGGCTGGGAGAGCCCGATCCCGCGCTCGTCGAAGGCGATCAGATCGCGCGTATCGGCGATCGGGCCGAGCACTTCGGCGAACTGTTCGGCGAATGGCAGCGCGGGCTGTCCCGGGCCGCCCGCAAGCGCGATGATCGCGCTCTTGGCTTCCCCGACGGGCGCGCGGTGGCGGCGCAGTGCGAGCGTGATGGTGCCCGGCGTGCCGCCGCTGGGGTCCAGCGGGACTGTCAGGTGGCCGCAGGCGAAGTCGTTGCTGTCGCCGCACGGCGCGAATACGATCTGGGCGTGTGCGGGCACCACCGACGCGCACATCCAGGCGCACGCCATCAGGACGATCGCTGCGAGCACGCGATTGGTCGGTCGCACAGTCGGAACTTAGTCGGTTGACCGGCGCGATGGGCCGGCTGGCGCTAGGGTCACGGCTGATGGCAGGCGAGCGCCAGACCGTTTACGCGCAGGGCGCGCCGGCGGCGATCGGTCCCTACAGCCATGCCGTGGCGGTCGACCTGCGCGAGTCGGGCGGCTTGTTGTTCTGCTCGGGTCAGGTGCCGCTCGATCCGCACAGCGGCGAGATCGTGGGCGCGACGGCCGCCGAGCAGGCCGTTCGCTGTCTGGAGAACCTGCGGGCGGTCTGCGAAGCGGCTGGCACGACGCTGCAGCGCGCGGTGCGTATGACGGTGTACATGACCGATCTGAGCGCCTTCGCGCAGGTCAACGAGGTGTACGCGTCGTTCTTCGCAGGCGATGACCCGCCGGCCCGCGTAGCGGTAGGGGTTGCTGCGCTGCCGCGCGGAGCGCAGGTCGAGATCGACGCGATTGTCGCGCTCGACTGAGACGTCCTAGACCGCGGCCGTTGCCGGTACGCGCAGACCGCGCGAGCGTCGGGCGCTAGGCGGGGGTCGAGGCCACAGCAGCGGCCGTCTGGTCGGTCGTACGGTCGGGCTCGGCGCCGCGTAGCGCGCGGGCCAGCAACTGCCAGAGGATCGCGCGTTCGCTCGAGTCGAGCGCCTGCAGGACGTCGTCCTCGATCGTCTCCTGCGCGTGCTCTGCGCCGTCGAGCGCCGTGCGCCCGGCGGGCGTCAGCTCGACCAGGTGGCGGCGGCGGTCGCTGGGGTCGCGCCTGCGTGTGACGAAGCCGAGGTCCTCGAGCTCGTTGAGCAGCAGCACGACGTTGTTGGCGTCCATGCACAGCGCCTCGGCGAGCTCCTGCTGGGGCCCGCCGTCGTGATCGCGTACGTAGCTGAGCGCCATCAGATGGCGCATGTGCATGCCGAGCAGGTTCTCGCTGCTGCGCCTGTAGACCTGCTTGGCCAAGCGCGTGAGCAGGGCCATCGACCCCGGAGCGCATGCCCTCCCGTCACCCATATCAGAAACTTTACACGTCACTTCGCATCAGTCGTCACTTTACCAGGCATCGTAAAGTTTTCGTAGATCATCCATGTTGTGGTGACGATCCTTGCTATGGTGTTCCCTCCGCCACAGAAGGGAGCCTCGAATGAGCACTGCAACCACGACCACTGCAACCACGACCACAGACCCGCAGACCAACCGGTCGCGTGCGAGCGCCGAGGCCGAGCGAAAGAGCGAGCGTCGCCGCTGGATAGCGCTGGGCGTGCTCTGCCTCGGCCAGCTGATGATGGTCCTCGACGCGACCATCGTGAACGTCGCGCTGCCGTCGATCCAGCGCGAGCTGCACTTCACGCAAGCCAACCTCACGTGGGTGATCGACGGCTACCTGATCACGTTCGGGGGCTTTCTGCTGCTGGCCGGCCGCTTCGGCGACCTGGTGGGCCGCAAGAAGGTGTTCCTTACGGGCCTTGTCCTGTTCACCGCTGCGTCGGTGCTGTGCGGCGTGGCTGACAGCCAGGGAATGTTGATCGGCGCGCGCCTGATCCAGGGGATTGGCGGCGCAGTGGCATCGAGCGTGATCCTGGCGATCATCGTCACCGAGTTCCCCGAGCGGGTCGAGCAGGCCAAGGCGATGGGCATGTATGCGTTCGTGTCGGCCGGCGGCGGTTCGATCGGCCTGTTGGCGGGCGGCGCCCTGACACAGTCGCTCGACTGGCACTGGATCTTCTTCGTCAACGTGCCCATCGGTCTCGTCGCGCTGCTGCTCGGCTCGGCGCTGATCAAGGAGAACGAGGGCATCGGCCTGGCCGGCGGAGTGGACGTGCTCGGCTCGATCCTGATCACCCTGGCGACCATGTTCGGCGCGTTCGCGATCGTCAAGTCCAGCGAATACGGCCTGACGTCGGCACGCACGCTCGGCGCGGGCGGCGCGTCGCTGATCCTGCTGGGCGCCTTCCTCGCGCTGGAGGCACGCGTCTCCAACCCGATCATGCCGCTGCGGATCCTGCGCCTGCGCATGCTGATGGGCTCGAGCCTCGTGCGCGGCCTGCTCATCACGGGCATGTTCTCCGCGTTCTTCCTGGGCGCGCTGTATCTCGAGCGCGTGCTCGGCTATGACGCGATCGACACGGGCCTGGCGTTCATGCCGCTGACGATCGCGATAGCGATCATGTCGATGGGAGTGTCCGCTCGCCTGGTCGAACGCTTCGGCTCGGTACAGACGCTTGCGGCGGGCCTCGTCGGGATCGTCGTGGGCCTCGTGCTGCTGTCCGTACAGGGCGTGCACGCGAGCTACTTCCCGGGCCTGTTCTTCGCCTTCCTGGCGCTCGGGCTGGGGGCGGGCGCGTCGTTCTTGCCGCTGCTGACGATCGGCATGGCCGACGCGCCTGCGCGCGACGCGGGCCTGGCGTCGGGCATCATCAACGTGTCCGTGCAGCTGTTCGGCGCGATCGGCCTGGCCACGCTCGGCACGATCGCGACCGACCACACCAAAGCGCTGAGCGCCAGCGGTCACACGCTGGCAACTGCGCTGACCGGCGGCTACCACCTGGCCTACGTGGTCGCGGCGATCTGCGTCGCTGGGGGAATCCTGGCGGCCTTCCTGGTGCTGCGGCCGCCCGCCTCGATCGCGCAGGAGGTCGAGGAGCTCGAGCGCGAGTTCGCCCGCGCGAGCGCCAGCGCGCAGACGGCAGAGCAATTGGCCTGAGCTGGCCGCGGGCCGGCCGGCGCCCCGGTCGGCCCGCAGCAGGCTCCTGACCTGAGCCCGCCCGGACTAACGGCCCTCGGCCCGCAGCGCGGCGCGCCTGATCTTGCCGCTAACGGTCTTTGGCAGCTCGGACGCGAAGTCGATGATGCGGGGGTACTTGTAGGGGGCGGTTTCGCGCTTGACGTGCTCCTGCAGCTCGGCCACCAGCTGCGGCGAGGGCTCGGCCTGGCCCTCGCGCAGGACCACCACGGCGCGCACGATCGCACCGCGCTCCTCGTCGGGCGCGGCCACCGCCGCGGCCTCGGCAACCGCCGGGTGAGCGACGAGTGCGGACTCGACCTCGAAGGGTCCGATGCGATAGCCCGCTGAGACGATCACGTCGTCGTTTCTTCCCTCGAAGTACAGCCAGCCGTCCTCTTCGTGCACGCGATCGCCCGTATGCCAGGGTCCGCCGCCGCGGCGGTCTGACACGATCCACGCTCCGTCCGCATCGCGGTGGAGGTGCTCGCCGAGGTAGCCCAAAAAGAACGTGGGCACGCTCGCAGGGTCTACCGTCAGCTCGCCGTCGGTCACGTGCAGGCGCATACCCGCAAGCGCCCTGCCCATCGAGCCCAGCCGCGCATCCTCGTCCAGCGGCACGCCGGTCAGCTGCCCCGTCTCTGTCTGGCCGTAGCCGTCGCGGATCTCAAGGCCGGTCGCCTGGAGCCAAGCGCGCAGAACCTCCGGGTTGAGCGCCTCGCCGGCGGCAACCATCCCACGCAGGTGCTTCAGCGGGCGCAGGGTGGCGCGCTTAGCGATCACGCGGTACTCGGTGGGCGCCATGCACAGCACGTTCACGCGCTCGCGCGCCAGGAGCTCCAGGCGCTCGTGCGGGTCGAAGCGGGCGTCGTGCAGCAGCGCCGCCGCACCCGATAGCCAGGGCGCGATGAACACGTTGCGCGCCGACTTCGACCAGCCGCTGGCGGCCGTGCACCACACCAGCTCGCCCGCGCGCGCCCCCAGCCAGTGCTCGGCCTGCACGCGCTGGCCATCCAGGTAGCGCTGCGCATGCACCACCGCCTTGGGCTCACCGGCGGTGCCGCTCGTGAACGTGATCAGGCACGGGTCACCTTCGGCCAGCTCCACGACCGGCGCGGGCTCTGCTGCAAACAGGTCCTCGTCGGGCACGTACGCGACGTGCACTTCGTTTACCGTCGGCCCTCGGTCGGTCGGTCCGCTCCTGGCCAGCGCCGCCTCGAGCTCGGCCCTGTTGCGCTCGTCGGCGAGGATCAGCGCGGGGCCCACGGCGTCGATGCGCAGGCGCAGGTCCTTCGCGCGCAGCTGCTCGGTGCACGGCAGCACCACCGCACCGATGCGAAAGCAGGCGCACATCGCCAGCACCCACTCGGGACGGTTGCCGATCAGCGTCATCACGACGTCGCCTCGGCCCACGCCCAGTCGCCGCAGAGAGCCCGCCATCTGCGCCGAGCGCCCGGCCACCTCGCCAAAGCTCCACTCCCTACGCGAGCCGTCCCGCGCCAGCTCCAGCAGAGCCAGATCGCGCGGATCGCGCTGCTCGATGATCTCGCGGGCGAAGTTCACGCCGGTATTCTCCCTCTAGAGGGTGGCGAAGACGGCCGCAGGCCGACAAGCCGGGACCCTCTTCGTCATTCAAGGGTGGCGCGGTCGGCCGACCCAGCTCTTTGGGCTGTGTGCCCCGGCAAGCCGGGCCCCTCTATCTTCAGTTCACGCATAAAACGACCCCGGAGCGCTAATCGACAATGGCCGTAGCCGCCTCCCAGTACACCGAGATGACAGACGAGCAGAAGGCGATCACCGAGATGGTCCACCAGTTCGCCGACGAGCAGATCCTGCCCAACGCCGAGCACTACGACCACGAGGACAGCTTCCCGGAGCCGATCGTCGAGCAGATGAAGGAGCTGGGGCTGTTCGGCGTGACGATCCCCGAGGAGTACGGCGGCATGGGGCTGGACCTGACCACCTACGCGATGATCGTCGAGGAGCTCTCGCGCGGCTGGATCTCGATCTCGGGCGTGGTCAACACGCACTTCATCGGCTCCTACCTGCTTATGAAGTTCGGCTCTGAGGAGCAGCGCCAGAAGTATCTGCCGCGCATGGCCACCGGCGAGATCAGGGCGGCCTTCTCGCTGTCTGAGCCTGAGCTCGGCTCTGACGTGCAGGCGATCAAAACCTCCGCCAAGAAGGGCGAGGACGGCAAGTATGAGATCAACGGCCAGAAGATGTGGGTGACCAACGGCCTGCTCAGCTCGCTCGTGTTTGTGCTCGTCAAGACCGACCCCGAGGCCGAGCCGCGCCACCGCGGCTTCACGTGCTTCATCGCCGAGAAGGAGCCCGGCGTCAGCGTGAACACTGGCGACTACACGGGGCTGAACGTGCCGCCGAAGATCAAGAAGCTTGGCTACAAGGGGGTCGAGTCGACCGAGCTGGTCTTCGACGGCTATCGCTGCCCGGCGGAGAACATCCTCGGCGGCGAGGACGCGGGTCTGAACAAGGGCTTCTCGCAGATGATGGACGCACTGGAGGTCGGGCGCGTCAACGTGGCCGCCCGCGGCGTGGGCATCGCCCAGCGCGCCCTGGAGCTGGCGCTGCGCTACTCCCAGGAGCGCAAGACCTTCGGCAAGCCGATCGCAGAGCATCAGGCGATCCAGTTCAAGCTCGCCGACATGGCCACGCAGGTAGAGGCTGCGCGTCTGCTCACGCTGCGTGCTGCCCGCCTGAAGGATGCGGGCGAGCGGTCGGATCTGGAGGCGGGGATGGCCAAGCTGTTCGCCTCCGAGGCTGGGCGCTTCTGCGTGGAGGAGTCGTTTCGCATCCACGGCGGCTATGGATACTCCAAGGAGTATGAGATCGAGCGCCTGTACCGCGACGCGCCATTGCTGCTGATCGGTGAGGGCACATCAGAGATCCAGCGCATGGTCATCGGACGCAAGCTGCTGGCACGTCATAAGATCTAGAACCCGCAGTCGCCGCAGTCCACCGGATTCCAAGGGCCGGGAGGGAGTAATCGTCGTATGGCTGAGGACGCGAAGGATCTGATCGAGCTGGCCACGCGCCGGTTCGTCGAAGAGGTGCCCGCGCTGGAGCCGATCAAGCTCGTCGTCGGCGTGGAGCTTCGCGGCCGGGGCGACGTGCAGCACTTCCGCCTGGAGATGCCCGAGATCAAAGTGACCAAGGGCCCGGCCGCCGATGCGCGCGTGCGCGTCGACATGCGCCGCGAGTTCTTCAACGTGATGGCCCGCGAAGCCAAGGTGCCGGACTGGATCGAGGCGTTCACCTACGGGCAGGCCAAGGCCACCGGGCCCGAGCAGTTCCTCAAACTGATCATCAACGTGGTCGAGCGCCAGCAAGAGCGAGCACGCACGCCCAAGGCGCACCGCCGCGCATAGGCTGGGCGCCCAACGCCTGCCGGTGCGACACGACGCCCTCGCCTCAGTGGTAGGCGGTCAGCTGCTGGGCCAGGAATGCAAGCGACGCCAGCAGGAACAGGCACATGACGATCAGTGAGAAGTTTTCGTTCACGCCCTCGACCTCACGTGCAGGTTACTACGCCGCCACGGCGGACTCTTGGCGCTTGGGTGGTCACGTCTTGCCCGGGGCCGGCCGAAGCGCTCAGGCGAGTACGGCGCCGTCGTCGTAGAGCTTGACGATCTTTACCGCGCCCGGGCCGCCGGCCGCCGCGAATGCGGCGTCCAGGCACAGGCGGCACAGCACGCACTCGTCGAGGTTGTCCTGCACGATCTCCAGCGTCCCATCGGGGCGCTGGGCGAAGATGTCCACGGGACACGCTTCGGTGAGGGCGTGCGCCAGCTCGGTGTCAGCTGCGGCGCCGTCGTCGACCTCGACCGCGATGAAGATCCCGTCCCGCCTCATGAGGTCCCCACGCCCGTCGTCCCGCCGCCGGCCGATCCGGTGGCTGGAGCGGCCATCTTCGCGCGGATCATGTCGGGTATGTCCTCGATCCGCTCGGCGACGGCGATCCCGGCCTGTGCGAGCCGCGCGATCTTCTCGGATGCGGTGTCCTCCTTGCCTTCCACGATCGTGCCCGCGTGGCCGAAGCTCATGCCCGGCATCTCGTCCATGAAGCGACCCGCCATGAAGGCGACGATCGGCAGGCGCGAGTTGTTCTCGGTCACCCAGCGCGCGAGCTCGGCCTCCATGCGTCCGCCGGGCTCGGTGTAGATGACGATGCCGCGCGTGTGCTCGTCGGCCTCGAACAGCGGCATCAGCTCGGCGTAGCTCTGCCCGATGATCGCGTCGCCGCCGATCGACACGGCCGTCGACTGGCCCAGGCCGGCCGCCGAGAGGGTCGAGGACATCTCCGTCGTCATCCCGCCCGAGCGCGAGATCACGCCGATCGGGCCGGGCGTGTAAGCCTGCGCGGCGTTCTTGGCGGGGCCGCCGATACCGCCCATCTTGATGACGTCCGGGACGATGATGCCGAGGCAGTTGGGGCCGATGATGCGCGCGCCGCGCAGCGTCGCCAGCTCGACCATCTGGGCGACGTCGCGGCGCGGGATGCGCTCGGTGACAATCACGATCAGCTTGACGCCGTTCTCGATTGCCTCGAACACCGCGTCCTTGGTGAACGCGGGGGGGACGGTGACGACCGAGCCGTAGATCGGCGTGCCGTGGTGGGCGACCGCCTGGGCGACCGTGTCGAACACCGGCACCCCGTGCACCTCGCGTCCCAGGCGCCCGGGGGTCACGCCGCCGACCACCTTGGCGCCTGCGCCGTAGTCCAGGCACTCGCGCGTCAGGTTGACCGCCTCGCGGCCAGTGATGCCCTGCACGATGAACGTGGTGTTCGCGTCGATAAGAATGCTCATGCTGGGGAGCCTTGGATCTTCTCAACGGCCCGGCGGGCAGCGTCGTTGAGCGACACGCTCCGATCGGCATAGTCCACGCCGTAGCGCTCGAGGATCTTGAAGCCCTCCTCCTCCCATGCGCCGGGGATGCGGAAAATGGCGATCTTCTTGGCGGGGTCCTCGCCGAGCTCCAGGCATGCTTTGATCACGCCGCGGGCGACGATGTCCACGCGCGTGTTGGACACGATCGACATCATCACCGCGATCTTGTCTACGCCGGGCTTCTGCAGAACCAGCTTGGCCAGCCCGCAGGCCTTGGAGACGGACGGGTTGCCGCCGATCTCGCAGTAGTTGGCGGGCTTTCCACCGTGCGCACGCACGGCGTCAAACAGCGTCAGCGAGCCGCCGCCCGCGCCGATCACCAAGCCGAGGTTGCCGTCGAACTCGGTCACATTCCCGGCCACGCCGCGGTGGTCCTGGGCGTCAACCTGCTCGCCGGCCAGCTCGAACGGCGTGGCCTCGCGCGCCTGCCTGGTCTCCTCTTCGCCCACGCCGAGATCGGCCAGAAGCCGCTTGTGGCGCCCGCGCGCCTCGTTCTCGATGTCCATGTGCGCGTCCAGTGCGACGAAGGACCCGTCTGCGAGACGTCCCAGCGGGTTTATCTCTGTAAGGATCATGTCGTTATCCATAAAAAGTTTTGCGAGCTTGGACATGATGGGGACGAGCCTGTTGAGCGCCGAGCCTGTCACGCCTGTCGACGCGATGACCTCCTTGGCCTGGAAGTCCGCGAACGGCAGGATGGTGGAGAAGTGGCGCCGGCCGACCTTGTCGGGCTGCTCCTCGGCCACCTGCTCGATGTCGATGCCGCCCACCGGCGAGAAGATCATCACCGGCTGCTTGCGAATCCCGTCCCACACGACGCCTGCGTAGTACTCCTGCTCCACCTGCGCCTTCGGGTCGACCAACACGCCGCGCGGCATGTGCCCGTTGATCTCCAGCGCGAGGATGTCGCGTGCGTGGCTCTCGGCCTGCTCGGGCGTGTCTGCGAACTTGACGCCGCCGGCCTTCATGCGCCCGCCGGTCAGCACCTGGGACTTGATCACCGTCGGACCGCCGATCCGCTGCGCGATCGCGCGCGCCTCGGCGGGATCGGTCGTAAAGCCGTAGTCGGTGACGGGGATGCCCGCGCGCTTGATCACCTCGCGCGCCTCGAACTCGAAGAACCTCATGCGGCGCGGAAGCCTATAGGGCGCGCGCCAGGCGTTGCGCCTCGGCCATGCGCAGCGATCAGCCGAGCAGCGTGAAGGTCGGGCGCTGCGCGGCGGTTGCACGCGCTCCGATGTTGGTGGCGCTAAGCGACAGGCGAGAGGTCCCTGGCGCCAAGCGGGCACCACCGTCGAGGACCCCATCGAAGACGATCCGATCGGCACCCGCTGGCTCGGCGCGGCTCACGCCATGCGGTACAGCCACGTAGAGGGTGCAGGGCTTGCCTTTGTGGCGGCGCCTGGAGACGGCCTTGCACGTGTGGCCGGCCAGTCGGTTCGGGCGGTTCCTCGATTCCGGGTTGGCCCCGGAGACGCTCAAACAGCCGCAGGCTCTGCCAGCCCGTAAGCCTCTGCCAGTGCAGGGTCCTTGCGCGCAAGCATTTCCGCCAGTTTGACCATCACCTGGCACTGCTTCCAGGTGGCGTCGTCCTGCATCTTGCCGTCGATCATGTGCACGCCGCGCCCGTCGGGGATCGCCTCGATGACCTTTTTGGCGAACGCCACCTCGTCGGGGTCGGGCGAGTAGACGCGCTTGGCGATCGCGATCTGGGCGGGGTGCAGCGACCATGCGCCGACGCAGCCGAGCAGGAAGGAGGCGCGGAACTGGGTTTCGCAGCCCTCCTCGTCTGAGATGTCGCCGTAGGGCCCGTAGAAGGGCAGGGCGCCCACCGACGTGCAGGCGTCGACCATGCGCGCGATCGAGTAGTGCCAAGGGTCCTGCTGATAGCTCGGCCGCGGGGATATGAACCCACCCTCCCCATCGGGTTCGGGATCGGCGATCGTGCGGTAGCCGGGGTGGCCGCCGCCCACGCGCGTGGTCTTCATGCGCCGCGATGCCGCCAGGTCGGCTGGTCCGAAGCTCATGCCCTGGATGCGCGGGGAGGCGCTGGCGATGTCCTCCAGGTTGGCCACCCCCTGGGAGGTCTCCAACACGCAGTGCAAGAGGATCGGGCGCTCCAGGCCCGCCTTCGCCTCGAGCTGTGCGAGCAGGCGATCGGCGTAGTGGATGTCCCACGGACCCTCGACCTTGGGGATCATGATCACCTCGAGCTTGTGCCCGATCTCGCTGACGAGCTGAGTGATGTCGTCGAGGAAGTACGGGCTGGCGAGCTCGTTGACCCGCGTCCACAGGGCGGTCTCGCCCAGGTCCATCTCCCGCCCGACCCTGATCAGACCGGCGCGCGCGGCCTCCTTCTTTTCCAGCGGCACGGCGTCCTCGAGATTGCCCAGCAGGATGTCGACCTTGGGCGCCAGATCGGGCGCCTTGGCGACCATTTTCTCGTTGGAGAAGTCCATGAAATGGATCATCCGGGAGGGCTTGAAGGGGATCTCTCGCGCCGGCTCTGGGGCGTCGATGGCGAGGGGCTTGAAGAAGTCGCGGGGGTTGCGCAAGGGGCTCTCCTGTGTCGTCTGGAGCCTGAACCGTATCGCCTGGACGTCGCGCAGGCTCTAGAGTTGCGGGTGCAATCATCCAAGGAGAGCCATGAGCCAGACCGAGACCGTAGAGACAGATCAGGCCGCGCGCGAGGCCAGCGGCGCTCATCCCTACGGCCGCTATCTCGAGGAGTTCGAGGTCGGCGCCGTGTACAAGCACTGGCCCGCCAAGACCGTCACCGAGGCTGACGACCACCTCTTCTGCCTGCTCACCATGAATCACCACCCGCTGCACATAAACGACGTGTACGCGCACAAATCCCAGCAGGGGCGCAACGTGGTGGTGGGCCCGCTGGTGTACTCGCTGGCGCTCGGCATGTCCGTCAGCGACGTGTCCGGCAAGGCGATCGCCAACCTGGCCACCGAAGAGCTAAAGCACCCCGCGCCGGTCTTCCACGGCGACACGCTGTTCTGCGAGTCGGAGGTGCTCGAGAAGAAGGAGTCGCAGTCCAAGCCAGACCGCGGGACCGTCAAGGTGCACACGCGCGTGCTCAACCAGGACGGCGTGCTGGTCGCCGAGTTCAAGCGCCTGGTGCTCGTACCGCGCAAGAATCCCGGCGCCGATCCCTCCAGCAACGGCTCGGCAGACGGAAACATCGACTAGCTCGCTCCGCGGCCGGCGTCCACTCGGCTGGTCCCGGCGCAGGTCGTACGGTAGGCTTTTCTGACGCTCGCAATGGGCGTTTTCCGTTTTTCCGGGCCACACTTCGGCCGGCGGCGGCCCTGGATACGCCGCCGTTGACAACGCGACCATCAAGGAGCCGCTTGCACATGAGCATGACCGCCCCCGCCCCAGCCCCCACCAAGAATGAGCGTCTGCTGGCCTGGGTCGAGGAGGTCGCCGCGCTGACCGAGCCGGCGGACATCCATTGGTGCGACGGGTCGGCCGAAGAGTACGACCGCCTGTGCCATGATCTCGTCGACGCGGGCACCTTCGAGCGACTGTCCGACGCCAAGCGGCCCAACTCCTACCTGGCGCTGTCGGATCCAGGCGACGTCGCCCGCGTGGAGGATCGCACGTTCATCTGCTCGGCCACCGAGGCGCAAGCGGGGCCGACCAACAACTGGCGCGAGCCCGGCGAGATGCGCGAGGCGCTCACCGAGCTGTTCGCAGGCTCGATGCGCGGGCGCACGATGTACGTGGTGCCCTTCTCGATGGGGCCGCTGGGCTCTGACAAGAGCCATGTGGGCGTGCAGCTGACTGACTCGACCTACGTGGCGGTGAGCATGCGCATCATGACGCGGATGGGCCAGGGCGCCCTGGACGCGCTGGGCTCAGAAGGCGAGTTCGTCCCCTGCCTGCACTCGGTCGGCATGCCGCTGGACGACAACGTCGAGGACGTCTCATGGCCGTGCAACGCGGAGAACAAGTACATCGTGCACTTCCCCGACACGCGCGAGATCTGGTCCTACGGCTCGGGCTACGGCGGCAACGCGCTGCTGGGCAAGAAGTGCTTCGCGCTGCGGATCGCCTCGGTGATGGCCCGCGACGAGGGCTGGATGGCCGAGCACATGCTGATCCTCAAGCTGACCTCCCCCGAGGGCGAGGTCAAGTACATCACCGGCGCGTTTCCCAGCGCGTGCGGCAAGACCAACCTGGCGATGCTGATCCCCACCCTGGAGGGCTGGACGGTGGAGACGATCGGCGACGACATCGCCTGGATGAAATTCGGCCCCGACGGGCGCCTGTACGCGATCAACCCCGAGGCGGGCTTCTTCGGCGTGGCGCCGGGCACAGGGGAGCACACCAACCCCAACGCCATCAAGATGGTCGCTCGCGACACGGTGTTCACCAACTGCGCAAGGACAGATGACGGCGATGTGTGGTGGGAGGGGATGACCGACCAGCCGCCCGCCCATCTGACCGACTGGCGCGGCAACGACTGGACGCTCGACAGCGATACGGCCGCCGCGCATCCCAACGCACGCTTCACCTGCAGAGCCGACCAGACGCCCGCGATCGCGCCCGAGTGGCAGGACCCGGCCGGGGTGCCGATCGACGCGATGCTGTTCGGTGGGCGCCGCTCGACGGTCGTGCCGCTGGTGACCGAGGCGCTTGACTGGGAGCACGGCGTGTTCCTCGGCTCGGTGATGGGCTCGGAGAAGACCGCTGCCGCGGCCGGCACTGTCGGCGAGCTGCGCTTCGACCCCTTCGCGATGCTGCCCTTCTGCGGCTACAACATGGCCGACTACTTCGCCCACTGGCTGAAGATCGGACAAACGCCCGGCGCCAAGCTGCCGAAGATCTTCTACGTCAACTGGTTTCGCAAGGACGACGACGGCAAGTTCCTGTGGCCTGGCTATGGCGAGAACTCGCGCGTGCTCTCCTGGGTGTTCGCCCGCTGCGCCGGCCACGGCGCCGCCCGCGAGACGCCCATCGGGATGCTGCCGCCGGTCGGCGGCGAGGGCATCGACACGCGCGGCCTCGACGTGTCAGACGAGGCCATTGGCGAGCTGCTGCGCGTGGACGTCGAGGAGTGGAAGGCCCAGCTGCCTCAGTTCCACGAGCACTACGCCAAGTTCGACAACATCCCCGACGAGCTGCACGCGCAGCTGCAGGCGCTCGAGCAGCGGCTGAGCTGAGCCGATGGCGGGGGCCTGAGCACAGCCGATGTCGGGGGCGATTCCAAGGGTCGATCCGGTCGTCTCGCCGTCGCGCTTCAAGCGAGCGCTGACCGCGTTCGCGCTGACCAAGACCGGCACCTGGTACTCGTCGCAGCTGGGCGCGCGCATCGACCCGTGGCTGGTGCGCGTCACCCGCGGGCGCGTGGACTCGGCGTTGGGCCAGATCCCGATCGCGGTGGTCACCGTCCGCGGCGCGCGCAGCGGAGTCGAGCGCAAGGTGCCGCTGCTGTACTTCAACGACGGCGACGACGTGATCCTGATCGCCTCCAGCTACGGCAAAGCGAAGTTCCCGGCCTGGTACTACAACATCAAGGCCAACCCCGAGGTGCGCCTGGAAGCGATGGGACGCTCGGGCTCGTACGTGGCGCGCGAGACCGAGGGCGAGGATCACGACCGCCTGTTCGAGCTGGCTACCAAGGTCTACACGGGCTACAACGATTACAAACGGCGCACCGAGGGGATCAGGCGGATCCCCGTGATGCGCCTGTCACCCGTCTAGTCGTGGCCGTGGGTCTCGTTGGCTGCTGCCGGCGGACGTGACTCCTCGGCCAGCGAGGTGATCGTCAGGGCGCCGCGCGCCGCGGACTCGAGCACGTCGGTTGCCTCCTCCAGCGAGCGCGCGTACAGCTCGACCAGCAGGTGCACGATGATGCGGGCGTCGTCTTCGTGCTTGTGGAAGCGCACGTGCGTGAAGAACTCACGCACGCCGTGGTCGCCGAATGCCGCGTAGGACAGCGAGTCACCTGCCTCCGGTCCCGAGCAGGTCTCGACGTCTTCGGAGTCGACCGTGACCGTGCACGAGGCCACCCACGGCGTGCCCGCGATCATCCGTTCCCAGCGGTCTTCGATCGGCTCCACGCGGCCGTTGGCGAAGCCCAGGTGGGGCTGGTCGTGCATGCAGTCAAGGCACTGCACCACAGCCTCCTGTAGCTCGTCGACCACTTCCGCGCGCTCGCCCGTGTCCGGGTCGATCTTGTGGATGCCCTCGTAGTGGACCTGCACCTCGAGGTCCTGCGACCAGCAGCGATAGCAGCGCAGCCAGCTGCGCGCGCTCGTCTCAGCCATCGAACCCTCCATCGCGCATATTGTAGGCGTCGAGCTACCCGTACCCCCACGAGGGGCGGGCGGGACTCCGATTACCCGAATGTGAAGTCGTACGCGGTCACGCCGGGCGCGAAGCGCAGGCTCAGGCGGTGCTGCTGGTCTGAGGGCAGCGATACGAGGTGGTAGAGGCGTTCGCGGCGGACCGTGACCACGCCGTCGTGCACGTCTGAGCCCGCCTCCCCAGCTGGGATCGGGCGCCCGTCGAGCATTACCTGCACCGGCAACGGGCGTTCGCCGGGGGAGCTGAGCACCAGATACGCGTTCTTGGCGTCGAACTCCAGGTCGATGCCGGCGTTGGCGGAGACCGCTTCGGCGGGCTGGCCGCCGATCTTCCAGGTGCCGCTGTAGGCGAAGTCGTTCAGCGCAAGGCTGGCCGGCACGCTGGATCCGTAGTTGTGCGTGCCGGAGAAGGGGCCGCTGATCCAGCCCTGTGCGCGCTCGGTGCCGGTATACGTCTCCGGCGTGGCCTCTTCGGAGGGCGCCACCACGTCGGTTGGATGGCTCATGCCGCCCACCTGGTAGCCGGCTTGCGCGAGCAGCGAGCGGATCGCCGTTTCGGTCTTGTCGTAGTCGCCCTCGCCGAAGGCCGTGTAGCGGACCTGGCCCTTGTCGTCGATCAGGTAGTCGGCGGGCCAGTACTCGTTGCCATACGCGTTCCACGTGCCCATGTTGTTGTCCTGTACCACTGGGTAGCGCAGGCCGAACTGTTCGATTGCGTTCTGGACGTTCGCCGCCTTGTGCTCGAACTGGAACTCGGGCGCCTCCACGCCCACAATCGTCAGGCCGTCCTTGGCGTAGGCCGCGTTCCACGCCTTCAGGTAGGGCAGCGTGCGGATGCAGTTGATGCATGTGTACGTCCAGAAGTCCACCAGTACCACGCGCCCGCGCAACGAGGCCAGCGTCAAGGGCCGGTTGCCAGGGGTGTTGAACCAGTCCTGCGTTTCCGTGAATTCGGGCGCCGTGCCGAGGTCTGGCAGACCCTGCGCGTCCGCCAGCAACGTCGCCTGGCTGGCGTCGGCGGCGGCCGGGTGGACGTTGTTGACCTGTGAGCCTTCGCACGCCGTCGAGCCGTTGGCGGGGGTGAACTTGGCCTTGTGCCCGGTGATCTCATGCAGGCGCCCGGTCACCGTCGAAGAGCACTCCAGCGCCGCCGTCAGGTTGACGTCGGGGATCTTTTCGGCCACGAATTGGTCGAAGTTGACGTCCAGGTTGGTCAGGATCGCCACTGCCGTGAGGATCATGATCACGGCGAGCCCGCGTTGCAGCAGCGGGCCGCGACCGGCCCTGCGCACGCGGTCGAACACGCGCCGCCCGCCGAGGCTGAGCGCCAGCAGCACGACCGCCGAGCCGGCCGCATACGCGAGTGCGATCAAGATCGTTTTGCCTGACGCCGCGCTCACCGAGATCACCGCCGCGAGGATCGGGCTGGCGCACGGCGTATACACGAAGCCCAGCGCGCCTCCCACCAGCAGCCCCGAGGCGAAGCCGTCCCCGCGCGTGCGCGGCCCGAAGCGGGCCAGGCGCGACAGCGGCGCCTCCAGGCGAGCCGACAGGCCGGGCGCCAGCAGCACCAGGCCGAACACGAGCAGCACCACGATCGCCACGTCGCGCAGCGGGTCTTCGCCCAGCCCCACCCCGTCGACCACCTTGGCCAGACCCACGATCGTGACCGTGAACGTGACCGACAGCCCGATCACGATGCCAAGCGGCCGGCGCCGGCCGCCCACGCCGCCCGCCGACAGCAGCGCGGGCAGCACCGGCAGCACGCACGGCGACAGCGCCGTGCCCGCGCCCGCGCCGATCGCAAAGACGAGAAGGACGATCATGCTTGTACCCCTACAGACTTGCGGGCCGCGATTTCGTTACAACCGGCCCGAAAGGTTAGGTAAGAGGCGCCCGTCAGGCGCCGATTGCGGCGCCGAGCGTGGCCTGGAAGTCGGTCTTGGGGATCGGCCCCACGCACGGGGAGCTTGTCCCCGCGTCGCGGTAGCGCGCCACGCCCGCCTGCACGGCCGCCTCGTCGCCGACCGCCGTCAGCTCGTCCAGGAACGCGTCGGAGATCGCGCCCGCCATCGCCTCGAGGTCTCCCGCGGCCGCGTCGTATGCGGCGATGTCCGCGCCAAAGCCCGTGCGCTCGATCATCGCCCGATAGAACGGCAGCCCGAAGTAGGGGATCAGGTCTTTGCGCATCGCCCCGTAGGCGCTCTCGCGGTCCTCGCTCAGCGCAGCCGGCACTGCAGCCACCACGTCAAAGCCCTCCAGCGAGCGGCCCGCGCGCTCGCGCCCGGCGCTGACCTCTGGGATGACCACGTCGCGGATGTAGCTCGGGTTGCACAGCCACAGGATCACGCCGTCTGCGACCTCGCCGGCCAGACGCAGCATCGTGGGGGAGAGGGCGGCCACATAGATCGGCAGCGACGGACGCGGATCGAGGCCCACGAGGCGAAAGCCCGTCCGCCACTTCTCGCCCGAGGGTGGGTCCTCGCCGCGCAGGATCGCGCGCACGATCGATGCGTACTCGCGCATCTCGGCCACCGGCCGGTCGATGCTCTGGCCATGCCAACCCTCGACAACCGGCCGATGGGACACGCCCAGGCCCAGCGTCAAGCGCCCACCCGACAGCTCGTCGACCGTCGCAGCCGTCTGGGCCATCGTGGCCGGCGTGCGCGTGTAGATCGGCACCACGCCCGTACCCACGCGGATCGTGCTCGTCGCTAGGGCATAGGCGGTCAGGACCGTCAGCGACTCGCGCCCGGCGATGTGAGTCACGTACACCGACTCGTAGCCGAGCGACTCCGCCAGCCTGACGCGCTCGATCGCGTCGTCCAGCGAGCGCCCGGTGGATATGAAGCAGCCGGTCGCCACAGTGAGCGCCAGCATATGCCAAGTCGCTCCCCCGGAGCGTATGCAAAGATCGTCACAAACCCGCAAAGGAGCAGAATGTCACCCACCCAGAAGGCAGCCAGGAAACCCGCACGCAGGCGCAGCGCCGCCGCTAGATCGACCCCTGCCAAGGGCAAATCCGCCGAGCGCGCGCGCTTCATGGAGAACGAGCGCGTGATCCGCCATGTCACAGACTCCCTCGAGGTCGCTCAGGCGGATCTTGCCAAGTTGCGTGCCAACCTCGGCGCCGGTGTCGGCGATGCCCATAAGAACCTCTCGCGGCTGCTGCGCGACGCGCGCCGCGACGCCGCCAAGCTGAGCAGGGCGACCCGCAAAGATCTCCAGCGTCTGCAGAAGGACATGCTCGCGGCTGCCAAGGCCGCGCCCAAGCGGGCCGGCGCCGGCAAACCCGCCACAGCCGCCAAAACTGCGACCAAACGCACGGCCGCCAAACCAGCGGCCAAACGGACTGCCGCCAAAGCTGCGCCCAAACGGACTGCCGCCAAAGCGCCACCAAAACGGGCCGCCGGCAAAGCCCGCTCCGCCGGCGCAGGCCGGGCTCGCTAGCGGTGCGGGCGGCGCGCAGCAGGTGGCGGCAACGGCGCGGCTGAGCGGTTTCGCTACGCGAGGGAGCGTTCGCGCAGGTGGCGCCGCCACGCCCGGCCGCCGAGCAGGAGGATCACGCACATGGCAGCGAGGGGCACGAGCACGGCGGCCCCGATCAGCAGCACGACGAGCGCGACCGTGAGGACGCGTCCGGCATCGTGCAGCCCCTGGTGCAGCGTCAGCCCTTCCGCGCGCGCATCGCCGACGACCGTCACTTCCAGCGCCGACGAGGA
>DATNLQ010000083.1:0-11628 GCA_035602785.1 Solirubrobacteraceae bacterium | reverse complement strand
GCTCGCGGTAGTCTGCTCGTCGAGCGCGATCGCACTCGTGATCTCCACGGGCAGCGTCTTGTTCTCCTCGTCCCACAGCCGCTCGTACTCCTGGCGAATGCGGAAGATAACCGGCATGCGGTGGTTTTCGATCAGCAGCTTGAGGAAGTTCATGAGGATCGGGTCGGCACCATCGAGCATGCGCGCGAGGGCATCCTGCTTCTCTTTGGTGGAGAAGTAGGGCGAGAAGAAGAACACGGCCAGGTCGTGGTTCTGGTCGACGGCGTCGGCGAACTGGCCCAGCTGTTCACGCAGCGAGTCGAGCTTGCCCTGCTCGAGGGCCACCTGAAACAGCGAGCGACCGTATACCTGGGCGAGCTCCTCCATTAGTTGCTCTGTGCTCCGGAGGACAGGCTCGAAAGATCGATCTCGTTCAGGGCCTCCTCGACCAGACGTCGCTGATCGGCCTCGTTGAGCGTCTTGCGCACGACCTTCTCGGTAGCGAGGACCGTCAAGTCGGCGACCTCGCGGCGGATGTCGTCGAGCGCACGCTTGGTCGCTGCATCGATGTCACGCTCGGCCTTCTTGGCGGCATCGGCGAGGATCTGCTGCGCCTGCTCGCGTGCCTCCTGCTCGTGCGACTTGCCCGTGTCACGCGCGCGCTGTTCGATCCCTTCCGCCTGGGTCCTGGCCTCCTTCAGGCGCTCGCGGTATTCGGCCAGCACCTTGTCGGCATCCTGGCGCAGCTCTGCAGCGGCGTCGATGTCGCCGTCGATCGTCTTCGCGCGCTTGTCCAGGGCTTCACCGATCAGCGGGAACACCCACTTGCGCAGGATGAACAGCGAGATCAAGAACACGACTATGGTCCAGATCATGATCCCCACGTTGGGGGTGATCAGGAACGAGCCGCTGGAGGCGAGTGGGATGCTTGGTGCAGAGAGCATTTTGGCCTACAGGAAGAAGGCGATGAAGCCGCCGACGAGGCCGTAGAAGAAGCATGCCTCGGTGAGCGCAAAGCCGAGCCACTGGTCGCGCTCGACCTCCTCGCGCAGCTCGGGCTGGCGGGTCTTGGCTTGGATCGAGGCGTTGAACACCGCTCCGATGCCCGCCCCGGCGCCAGCGGCACCGCCACCGGCACCGACGCCCAGTGCGATCGCGCGGCCGGCATCCTGGCTCTGCTTGATGATCGGTTCCACGGTCAGGATCAGCGGGTGAACCACGCTGAAAAGATGGAGAAACTGCATTGCTCGATAGCTCCCTTGTTTTGTTAGTGACTCGAGACCGCGCTACCGAGATAGATGGCGGTCAGGATGGAAAAGATGAAGGCTTGCAGGCCGGCGATCAGCACGGCCTCGAACAGGAAGATCGCGATTCCGAACGGCAGCAGCAACCATTGGACCCACTGATCCCCAACGAGCACGCCGAGCTCGCCGCCCATGAACGCAATCAGCAGGTGACCGGCCAGCAGGTTCGCCCACAGCCTCACCGTCAGGGATACCAGGCGCAGGAAGTTGGAGAGGAGCTCGATCGGGAAGATCAGGCCCACGATCGGGCCTTTGACGCCGCCGGGCATCAGGCTTTTCAGGTATCCGATCGGGCCGTGGTGCTTGACTCCCTCGTAGGTGAAGAGGATGAACACGCCGAGCGCGAGGATCAGCGGGAAGCCGACGTTCGTGTCGGCCGCGAAGATCTGGAACGACGGTATGTTCACGCCGAACAGCCTGAACGTCTCGCCGCTGTTGACCGGCAGCGGGATGTAGCCGATCAGGTTGGTGACGAGGATGAACACGAAGATCGTGGCGATCAGCGGGAAGTACTTGCGTTCCATGTCCGCGTTGAGGTTTTCTTTGGACATGCCGCGGGTGAAGCTGTAGAACATCTCGACCACGACCTGGAGGCGACCGGGGCGCTGCTGCAGGCGCCTGGCGATGTACAGCATCACCCCGATGGTGATGCCGGCCGTGATCAGCAGGTACAGGACGCCCTTGTTAACGGCGATCGGGCCGAGCTTGAACCAAGTGTCGAGTTTGAACTCGTCGGTCGGGGAGAAGACGCTGCTGGCGACGGCCGGCGCCTTGTGTGACTTGAAGCCGAACAGGATGATGAACAGGACGATCCCGCCGAGCCAGGCGCCGGTGACCGAGTACAGGATCTTTTTTCCCTTGCTCATCCCCTGATGGGGCGCAGGCGCTCCCGCGGGCGCAGCGGCTGCCATGGCGCTCATCGCTGTGGCCCTCCCTGCGGTCGACCGCTGACCAGACGCACGGCGAAGGCGATCGAGTAGGCGCCGAAGATCAGTAGCGACGCGGTCAGACCGTCGCGGCGTCCACCGATGACGGCGGCAAGCACGATCGCTCCGGCGAGCAGCCAGATACGCCCGAACGCCTCGACGAGGTTGAGGCCGAACTGGGTGTGCGGCTCGCGAGCCCTGCGGATCCAGTTCCGGTCGAAGTGCGCGAGGAAACGCTGGGCAAGCCAAGCACCCGCGCCGATGGCGTAGCCGAATGCGGGAACGCCGCCGATCAACGCGGGGATGGTCGCCAGCAGCACGGCGACCACATCCAGGTGACGCAGGATCGCTCCGGCGAATGGGTTGACAGCAGCGCCGCCGGGCGGTGCCGGGCGAGCCGAGACCGCCGCCGGCTGCGCAGGCGCGAGGGCCGTCGCGGGTCTCCCCGAGGCAGGCGCGGGCAGGCGAGCGAGATCGTCGATTGCGTCCAAATCTGGCATGTGCGTAGGGCCACCCTACATTCGAAAATGACCCCGCGCTCTGCCGCGGAGCCGTCGACAAGTCCCTCAACCGTCGACTGCTTCTTTAAGCGCGCTTAGTGTAACTGGTCTTGGACTTCGTAACAAGTTTGTGACATGCGGTACGCGGCGAGAACGGCACACGCGCACCCAGCGCCACGATCGCAACGGCCGCGGCGAACGTCACCAGCCCACCGAGCAGGTCCAGCGTGTAGTGGTTGCCCGTCGACAGCACAGCAAAGGCGGTTAGGAAGGGGTAGACGACGCCGAGCACCCGCACCCACATGCGCGCGCTGATTCGCCAGATGACCAGCGTGCACCACACCGCCCAGGCGATGTGCAGCGACGGCATCGCCGCGAGCTGGTTGGCGCTGGAGGCCAGCGCGCCGGTGTGCCAGGAGCCGATCGCGTGCGTGGAGGCGACCACGTCGACGAAGCCGGGGAGCATCCGCGGGGGGGCGACCGGGTAGCGCCAGAAGACGACGAACGCGAGCACGTTGACCAGCACGAGCGTGTTGCGCAGCGGCCGGTAGATGTCCGCGCGCCGCCACCACAACCAGCCGAGCAGCCCGAGCGTGACCACGAAGTGCGCGTTGTCGTAGTAGTCGGACACCACCAGCGCGAGCGTGTGATGTCCGGCCAGCCAGCGGTCCAGCGAGCGCTCGGGATCGATGTGCAGCGACCTCTCGACGCTGAGGATGTCGCCGGCATGGGCGAGCGCGAGATGCAGGCGCAGCGGCGCCACGTTGGTGATCGCGTCATAGATCCAGCAGAGCCACGCGACCGCCAGCGCCTCGACCCACCAGCGCGTGCGCGTGTGCCTCTGGGCCGCCGCGTCGACTGGCGAAAACGGCGCGCCGGGGCGCGCCCTGTCGATCGAGACGGCCGTGGACAAGCCATCGATGTTAGCCAGCGACCGCGACGGCGCGCGCTCAGGGAGCGGTGAGCTGCAGGCCCCGTGCGGCCAGCGTGTCGAGTACGCGAGGAAGCGCGGCGGCGGTGCGCGTCCACGATCCCGGCGCCGAGTACTCGTCGGCGTCGTGCAGCAGCAGCACGGCGCCCTCGTCCACCGCGTCTGTCACGCGCGCGGCGATCGACTCGGCGGTGGCGCGCGCCTCCCAGTCGCGGCCCCAGTGGCTCCACAGCAGGGTGCGCCAGCCACGCGCCCGGGCCAGCCTGAGAGCAGCCGCGTTGAGGATGCCGTAGGGAGGGCGATACAACTGCGGCAGGCGCCCGGTGCTCGTCGCGATGGCGTCGTGGGCGCGGGCGATGTCCTGCGCGACCTGCCAGGGGGTCAGGCGCAGCAGGTTGCGGTGACGATGGCAGTGCAGGCCGATGCCGTGGCCGGCGTCTGCGATCTCGCGGGCGAGCGCGGGCG
Source organism: Solirubrobacteraceae bacterium (assembly GCA_035602785.1). Lineage (GTDB taxonomy): Bacteria > Actinomycetota > Thermoleophilia > Solirubrobacterales > Solirubrobacteraceae > Palsa-744. Next base: position 7,523 of record DATNLQ010000083.1, on the reverse strand, counting down.
AGCGCAGCACCTGCTCGCCAACCAAAAAGAAGGTCGCGTGGGCGCCCGCGCGCGCCAGCGCGTCGAGCACCGCGGGGGTCCCCTGCGGATGGGGACCGTCGTCGAAGGTCAGCGCGCAGCCGCGGCCGGATGCGGTGCGACCCTCGACGCCGAGCAGCTCGCGCAAGCTGGCCCAGATGGGAGCAGGCGAGCCTGGGATGTAACCCGGCCGGGCACCGGCGAGCACCGGCAATGCGTAGCCGGCGAACGCCGCCCCGGCGAGTGCGCCGGCAACAACGGGTGCCGCCGGACGGGGGATGCGATGATCGTATGCGGACATGATCGATCTCGTGCTGGGAATCGCGGCGGCGATCGGGGCGTCGACCCTCTACAGCCTAGGGATCGCGCTGCAGGCGATGGACGCCAAGGAGGCACCCGACCATGAGCACCTGCGCCTCGCACTCGTCTGGGGCCTTGTCAGGCGGGTACGCTGGCTGCTCGGAACGGGCCTGTCGATCCTCGGATTTCCGCTGCAGGTTGTGGCGCTGCTGCTGGCTCCGCTGGTGGTGGTGCAGCCGGCCCTGGCGATGGGCCTGCTGGTGCTGTTGCTCGTGGCCGAGCGGATGCTCGGCGAGCACGCCGGACGCTACGAGCACGTGGCGATGTGCGCGATCGTGCTGGGGGTGGTGGGCGCGGGCCTGTTCGCGCCCCCGCGCAGCACCACGCACACCTCCGAGGAGCTGACCATCACGCTGGTGCTGGTCGGCCTGGGAGTGGCGAGCCTGCTGCCCTACCTGCTGCGCATGTTCGGCCGACAGCAGGCTGAGGTGACGATGATCGGCGCCGGTCTGGCGTTCGGCTGGAGCGGGGTGGCGACCAAGCTCGCCTCTGACGACATCGCCTCGGGACACCTCGTGGTGGCAGCCGCGTGGATCCTGTCGACGGCCGCCGCCTCTGCCGTCGGGGTGCTCAGCGAGATGAGTGCCCTGCAGGAGCGCCCGGCGATCCAGGTGGCGCCGGTGGTGTTCGTGACTCAGACGGTCATTCCGGTCGTGTGCGCGCCGCTGCTGTTGGGCGAGCGCTTCGGCGCGACGCCGCTCGGCGGCGTCCCGCTGGGCGCGTCGCTGGCGCTGCTGATCGCGGGCGCTGCCCTGCTGGCGCGCTCGCCTCTGCTGACCACCCTGATGGGCGGTGCCCCATTGATGGCCGGCGAACGGGTCAGCCACGCGAGCGGCTCGACGCCCAGTCGCTCTGTGGACAGCGCGGAGACGATCCGCTCGAGCCCGGCGACCGACGCGGACGATCCGCCAAGCTCGACCACGAGGACGTCGCCCGCGCGCATCGGGCGCTGAGGCAGCGAGCTGCTCGCGCTGAGCCGCAGGGCGCCGCACACCGGCAAAGCGCCGGCGGAGCGTCCCAGCACGAGCTGTCCGACCGACAGGCCGCCACGCGGCTGCAGGTAGTAGAAGTGGTGACGCAGGCCCAGCGCGTGCGCCTGCGAGCGCAGCGTGCTGCGCGTGTCCAGCCAACGCAGGGCGGCCGAGGCGGGAACCTCGGGCATCACCTCGTCGCCCAGCGCGCGCAGCGCGCTGATCTGCGCCTGCGAGGGCACGCGTGCATCGTCTGCGAAGGACAGGTGGATACCGCGATCGGCCAGCTCGCCGGCAACACGAACCATGTCGTGGGCGGGCACGTGCACGATCACGCCGACGTTGCGTTGCGCGGTTGCGACATGGGTCAGGGGATGGACGTGGAGCACCTTGTCAGCCAGCGCGGCGACCTCGTCGGTGGACATCATCCACGTCCCCGCGCCCACCAGCAACGCCAGCTGAGTGGCGATCGCGACCGTGCGCAGCCGCCAGGCAGGGATCGGGCGCACGCGTCGCGGTGCGTCCAACACGAGCTCCCCCGCGGCGGCGGGCACGTGCGCCAGTGCCGAGGCGCCGGGGACCGACTGTGCGGAGCGCGGCTCGTCGGCGAAGCTGGCGCGGACGTGCTCGCGCAGCTCGTCGGTGTCGTTGGCCAGGCGCAGCAGGTCCAGCGCGGCCATCGCGCGCGTGTTCAGGCGGGCATGACCCACGGGCAGCCCGTAGGAGACGACCGGCGTGCCCGTGGCCATCGCCTCCAGGCACGTGACGCCGCCGGTTGAGTGCACCAGCACGTCGGCGGCGGCGAGCAGTTCGGGCATCCTGTCGGTGAACCCGTACACGTGCACCCGCGGTTCGTGGGCGAAGGCGCTGCGCAGGTTGTGGGCGAGAGGCTCGTTGCGCGCGGCCAGGCAGACGATGCTCGTGACCTCGGGCACGCGGGTGAACTCGCGTACTGCCCCGGCGATGTCTCCCACCCCCCAACCGCCGCCGGAGACGATCACCATGCGACCGTCCTGCGGGAGCCCCAGGGCGCGCCGCGCGTTCAGCGGGCAGCGGGGCGCCAGGAACTCGGCGGAGATCAGCGGACGCACCAGGCGCACGCTTCCGCGCCCGGCGATGCGCTCGACCGAGCTCAGCGACTCGCCGTACATGGCCAGATGCAGATCGATGCCGGGCTGGGCCCAGAAGAACAGACCCGTCAGGTCGGTGATCGTCGCGACCGTCGGACAGCGCACATCTCCCCTGCGGCGCAGATGCGCCAGCACCACGGTGACCGCCGGATACGTGGAGACGACGACGTCGGGCTCATACGCGGCGATCGTACGTGCCAACGGGCGCGAGCCGAGCAGGCACAGCAGCCGGCGCACGAGCAGGCGCACGGGCGCAACCCGCTCGAGCAGCAGATAGACGACCGTGTAGGTCCATGGGAAGAAGCGCAGCTGGACGCGGTAGCCGTCCTCGACCACTGGTCGCAGAAGGCGGCCCATGGCCGCCAGGCCGTCGATGACCGTTACCTCGGTCTGCTGCGGCGCCGCCTCGAGCTGCTGTGCCAGGGCGCGCGCGGCCGCGGCGTGGCCCTCGCCGACGTCGGCCGACAGGATCAGGACCTTGCGACGAGCGTCGTCGGTCGCCGGCGCGCCGATCCTCGATCGCCCGGCGGTCCGGCGCGAAGTGGGTTTGCGTTTGCGTCGTCGCATATGGGAGCTTCGCTCGCCCACGCATCGGGCGGCTGCGCACATGAACGAGCCCCCGCGGTCGCACGCCCGCCGGCTCGTGGCACCGACAGGCTAGCGGGCGCGCTCGACGGCTGCCGCCTGCACGGGGGCGCCGGCGCCCCGGCAGGCGCAACAATGGGGCCATCGAGGCGACGACTTCCACAGCCCGAGTGCGGGTCGCTTCCAGGCCCGAGCGGGCGCCCGACGCAGGGCCCGCGCGCGCGCCCACACAGATCCAGCGCGCGGTGGGCGCTGTTGGCCTGCTCGGCGTGCTGGCAAGCGCGTTCTTGCTGAGCGCCGGCGCGGCCACGCGCCCGACGCAGTACGTGCCGGCGCGCAGCGGGGGCTGGCCGGGCTGGCTGGCCGGCCCTCTGCAGAGCCTGGACGTGGGCTTGGGCGGCCACAGCTTCCAGACGTTCATGCTGATCATGTGCGCCGGCTACCTGCTGGTCCTCGTGACCGCGCGCACGCTGAGCATGCGCGCGCTGCTGGCAGGCGTGGCGCTGGCACATGTGGCCGTGTCGCTGGGCCCGCCGCTGATCTCCCAGGACGTGTTCGGCTACATGGCCTTCGCGCGTATGGGCGCGCTACACGGCCTGGACCCATACACGCACATCGCCGCCGAAGCGCCGACCGACCCGGTGTTCAAGTTCGTCGGGTGGCCGTTCCTGCACTCGCCCTACGGCCCGCTGTTCACGCTCGCCAGCTACGCGACCGCCCCGCTGGGGCTTGCCGGCGCCCTGTGGGCGTTCAAGGCGGTGGCGGTCGCCGCGAGCGTTGGCGCGGTGGCCCTGATCGCGCGCACATGCGCGCGCATGGGGCTGTCGGCACGTTGGGCGACCGCGTTTGTGGGCCTGAACCCGGTGCTGCTTGCACTGGCCGTCGGGGGCGCGCACAACGACACGCTGTTGTTGCTGGCGCTGGCCGGAGCGCTGGCGCTGTCGACGGGCGCCAAGACGCATATGCGCGCAGGCGTGGGCGCGCTGGCGGTGGGCGTGGGCGTCAAGGTCACGGCCGGGCTTGCGCTGCCGTTCCTCGTGCTTGCGCCGTCGCGCTGGCGCGAGCGCAGGAGCGTGGCGGCGAGCGCGGCGCTGAGCCTGCTGGCGGTCGCGCTCGTTGGCGTGATCGGGTTCGGCATCCATGCCTTCGGCTTCCTCGGTGCGGTTGGCGAACAGCAGCAGCTGGTGGCCACGCACAGCCTGCCCGCCGAGACGGCGCGGCTGGTGGGGCTGAGCGGAACCCCCAGCTGGTGGCGCCACTTGTTCCTCGCGGGCTTCGCGGTCGTGCTCTGCTACGCGCTGTGGCGAACCGCGCGCGGGGCCAACTGGATGGTGGCGGCCGGGTGGACGACGCTGGCCCTGTTGTTGTCGACCGCGTGGCTGTTGCCGTGGTATGCGATCTGGCTGCTGCCGCTAGCGGCGGTCAGCGGCGACCGGCGGCTGCGCGCCGCCACGCTGCTGTTCTGCGCGTATGCGGTCCTCATCCACCTGTCGCTGGCCGACCCGCTGCTCAGCCCGCCCGCGGCTCGGGCCCCCAGGCACACGCTCGTCCGCATCCCCGGGCTGGGACACCGCCTGGAACTCACCGGTTTCCAGACGCTTGGCGACGTCAAGGTCGATCTCCGCTGGTGAGGCCTGCGGCCGCAGCCGCCGTACGCGGATCGCTGCCAGACGCCTGAACTTGAGGATCTCCAGGACGTAGACCAAGTAGACGCTGGCGGCGGCCACGATCAGCCCGAGGCCGACCAGCACGAGCGTCCAGCCGGTGTGCAGGTGGCCTTTGTGATCGCTGTAGGGGATAAAGCGCAGCGCCAGCGCAAGGCCGGCGAGCATCAGCGTCCAGGCGTACAGATAGGCGATCGTGCGCCTGGAGGAGAAGCCGATGCGCGCCATCCGGTGATGGAAGTGCTCCTTGTCGGATCGATAGATCGGCTGGCGATACTTCAGCCGCTTGAGCACCACGAACGTGGTGTCCAGGAACGGCACGGCCAGCAGTATCAGCGGCAGCACGAAGGAGACCACGGCGGCCGTCTTGACGGCTGCCTCGACGGTGATCACGCCCATCAGCAGGCCCAGCAGATTGGCCCCGCAGTCGCCCATGAAGCTGGACGCGGGCGGGAAGTTGTAGAACAGGAAGCCGAGCGCCGCCCCCGCGGTCAGCGCCGCGAGCACGCCCGGCTGCTGGCGGTCCAGGTCGAAGGCGATGACTGCCATGGTCGCTGCGATGATCACGCACACGCCAGCCGCCAGGCCGTCCACGCCGTCGGAGAAGTTGACCACGTTCATCATGGCCACCAGGCCGATGACGCTGAGCACAGGCCCGGCGTTGGTGACGCCCGCGTTGGGGAAGTCCAGTTTGCCGATGAACGGCAGCGTGATCGCCTTGACGGCCACGCCGAAGTGCACCACGATCACAGCCGCGACGATCTGACCGACAAGCTTGACACCCGGCGGCAGGTCGAAGCGATCGTCGAGCGCCCCCACCAGAGTGATCACGGCCGCGGCGAGCAACACACCGTGCCACAGCTCGTGTTGGGTGAAGTAGCCGGCCGGCAGCCAGATCAGCGCGGCGACAAGCGCGCCGGCGAAGATCGCAAGACCCCCCAGCAGCGGCGTGGGGCGCTCGGACAGGCCCCGCTCGCGCGGCTCGTCGATCGCGCCGATCGCCCGCGCCAGGCGCATCGTGAGCGGCGTCAGCAGCGCGGTCACGGCCGCGGCGACAAGGAAGGCGTAAAGCGCGTCGATCTCGTTCGGGTGCGCCATCGACTGCCCCACAGCATCGCACGCGTCAAGGTCACCAGCGCAGCCCGGCGTGCAGCGCTGTGGACGGACGCTATGCCAGCGCGACCGCCGGCAGGCGGTCATACAGCGGATAGCGCTCCACGATCGCGCCGACGCGCTCGGCGAGCTCGGCCGCGCGCGCCTGGTATTCGGGCGTGAGCGCGATCGCCAGAATCTCCCCAACCTCGGCGAAGTCCTCGCCCTGCAGCCCGCGAGTGGCCAGCGCGGGCGTACCGATGCGCAACCCCGACGCCTCGATCGGCGGGCGCGGGTCGAACGGCACGGCGTTGCGGTTGACGGTGATCTGGATCTCGTGCAGGCGGTCCTCGGCCTGTTTGCCGCTGAGCGCGGGCTCGCTGTCGCGCAGGTCGACCAGCACCAGGTGCACGTCGGTGCCGCCGGTCAGCACATTGACGCCGTGGCCGGCCTTCAGCAGCTCCTTGGCGAGCGCCCGCGCCCCCGCGATCGTGCGTCGCTGGCGCTCGGCGAATAGTTCGCTCGCGGCGATCTTGAACGCCACGGCCTTGGCCGCGATCACGTGCTCCAACGGCCCGCCCTGCTGACCGGGGAACACCGCCGAGTCGATCTTCTTGGCGTGCTCGGACCTGCACAGGATGACGCCCGCGCGCGGGCCGCCGAGCGTCTTGTGTGTGGTCGTGGTGACCACGTCGGCGTGCTCGATCGGGCTGGGGTGCAAGCCGGCGGCCACGAGGCCGGCGAAGTGAGCCATGTCGACCATCAACAGCGCACCCACCTCGTCGGCTATCTCGCGAAAGCGCGCGAAGTCCAGCTGGCGCGGGTAGGCCGACCAGCCGGCCAGCAGCAGCCGCGGGCGATGCTCGCGCGCGATGCGCGCGACCTCGTCCATGTCGATTTCGCTGCTGTGGCGGTCGACCTCGTAGGCGACGATGTCATACAAGCGCCCGGACACGTTGGCCTTCATGCCGTGGCTCAGATGGCCGCCGTGGGCCAGCGACATGCCCATGATCGTCTCGCCGGGTTTGAGCAGGGCGTGATAGACGGCGGCGTTGGCCTGCGAGCCGGAGTGGGGCTGGACGTTGGCGTGCTCTGCCCCAAACAGCGCCTTGGCGCGGTCGATGGCCAGCTGCTCGGAGATGTCGACCCACTCGCAGCCGCCGTAGTAGCGTCGGCCGGGATAGCCCTCGGCGTACTTGTTGGTCAGCACCGAGCCCTGGCACTCGAGCACTGCCCGCGGCACGAAGTTCTCAGAAGCGATCATCTCCAGCGTGCGCTGCTCGCGCTCGAGCTCGCCGCGCAGCACGTCGGCAATCTCGGGATCCACCTCTGCCAATGGTCGGTTGAAGTAGTCGGGGCTCAGCTCGGACACGGCGCTCTCCTCGGATGGACGGCGACTATGGTGCCCAGGCGCGCGGCGTGATCGCTGACCGCTTCCCGGTGGTCGCTTCCACCTCACAGCGCCAGTCGCGGCAGCTGTTACGAGGCTAGCACGGACGTCAGCTCAGCGACACGAGCGCCTCGCGCACCATGTTGCGCGGCAGCGCCCCCTCTCTGAGGACGTGCCAGCGCCGGTGCGCGGCGTAGTCGCGCAGGTCGATCACCGTCGAGGGACGACCCGGCAGCTGACCGCCGTCGAGCGCGAGGTCGGCACCGTCGCGCATGCTCTTGGGCACCTCAGACAGCGTCCGCGCGTCCGGCTC
>DATNLQ010000097.1:0-2560 GCA_035602785.1 Solirubrobacteraceae bacterium | reverse complement strand
GACGTGCTGCGTGCGCTCACGCGCTCGCCGCGTTCGCTCGAGGTGTTCTTCGGGGAGGTCGAGGAGGCCCGCGGAGCCGACGCGCGCCTGGACGCGCGCGTCGATGAGCTCAAGGGAGCGTTTTCCGACACCGCCACGCTTGAGATGCGCGCCCGGCGCGTGGTCGAAAGCATGGCGCTGTGCCTGCAGGGCTCGCTGCTCGTGCGCAACGGCGCGCCCGCCGTCGCCGACGCGTTCTGCGCGTCGCGCCTGGCCGGCGACGCCGGCCTGGAGTACGGCACGCTGCCCGCCGGGGTGGACTTCGAGGGCATCATCGCCCGCGGGCGCCCGCAGCAGACCTGACGCCACGCCCAGGCCGGAGGGTCCTCCCCCGGGCTGGAAGTTTCGCCTGGGCCGGATCGCCGCGCGACGGCCGCTGCTCTGCCCGGCGTCGGCCTAACATGGATCGTCACATGAGGCCGCGCACCAACTTCCAGCTGGCCCGTATCTTCGGCATCCGCATCGGCGTCAGCGCCAGCTGGTTCTTCGTGCTGTTCTTCTTGATCTACTGGCTTTCGCGCGACTACTTCCCACAGGTGCTCGGGCAGTCGTCGAGCACCGACTACGTCGTGGCCGTCGCCGCCGCGCTGGGCTACTTCGCGTCGCTGATCCTGCACGAGCTCGGGCACGCGCTCGCCGCGCGCCGGCTGGGGATCCCGATCGCCGGCATCGACCTGTGGTTCTTCGGCGGCCTCGCACACATGCGCCGCGAGCCGCAGAGCGCAGGCGAGGAGCTCAAGATCGCAGCCGCAGGCCCTGCCGTCACGCTTGCGCTGTTCGTGATCTTCACCGCGCTCGGCGCAATCCTCACCAGCGGCGGGCGTTTCGCCGAACTGGCCGTCACCAGCACCAGCGCCACCACCACCCCGCTCGTCGCCCTGCTCGGCTGGCTGGGCTTCATCAACGCGATCCTGTTCGTGTTCAACATCGTCCCCGCGTTCCCGCTCGACGGCGGGCGAATTGCCCGCGCAATCGTCTGGTGGCGCACGGGCGACCGCAACCGCGCCACCCAGGCCACCGGGCGCTCCGGCCAGGCCTTCGCGCTGTGCGTGGGGCTGCTCGGGGTGTGGGAGCTCGCCGGCAAGGGCTCCACGCTCGGGCTGCTCACGATCCTGCTTGCGATGTTCCTCTACCAGGCCGCCGGCGCGGCGGTCATGCAGGGCACGCTCGGGCGGCGGATCAAGAGCATCACCGTCGGCGACATCATGGACCGCCAGCCCGTCACCATCGACGCGGGCGTCACGCTGCTTGACGCCCAGGAGCAGTTCTTCTCTCGCTATCGCTGGCCGTGGTTCGCCGTCGTCGACCCCGCCCGCCACTTCCTCGGCGTCGTGCGCCAGCAGCGCGTGGAGAGCGAGATCGCCGCAGGGCGGCCCGCGTTGCCCGTGCTCGACGTGCTCGAGGAGGACATGCCCGTGCGCATCGGCCAGGAGGCCCCGCTGGAATCGCTGCTCGGCTCGGAGGGACTCGGCCGGCTTGGCGCGATGGTCGCCGTCGACAGCGACGGCGTGCTGCAGGGCGTGGTCACGCTCGCGCAGGTACGCCAGGCGCTGCGCCCCGCCACATGAGGCCCGCAGGGCACCCGGCGGGCAGGCGCCGGGCCCGGTGAGGCGGGGCTGACGAGCGTCCGCGTTATAGAGTCCTCGCCGCAAACCCTTCCCCACGTTTCTCTCAGGAGCCATGCCAGCACACGACGTCTTGATCATCGGGGCCGGCCTCGCCGGCCAGCGCGCGGCGCTGGCCGCTGCGCAGAAGGGGGCCAGCGTGGCAATCATGAGCAAGGTCCACCCTGTGCGCTCGCACTCGGTGGCCGCCGCCGGCGGCATCAACGCGGCGATCAGCGTCGATGACGACTGGCACTCGCACGCCTACGACACGGTCAAGGGCTCGGACTACCTCGGCGACCAGGACGCCATCGAAGTGATGTGCTCGGAGGCCCCGGCCGAGGTCATGGAGCTCGAGCACATGGGCGTGACCTTCCACCGCAACGACAAGGGCGAGATGGACTTGCGCGCCTTCGGCGGCGCGTCGATGAAGCGCACCGCCTATGTCGCTGACATCACCGGCCAGGCGATGCTGCACGTGCTCTACGAGCAGCTGCTCAAGCACCACGAGACGGTCGCGCGCTACGAGGAGTGGTTCACGACGTCGCTGATCATCGACGACTCCGGCACCTGCGTCGGGGTCGTCGCGCGCGACATCCGCAGCGGGCGCATGGAGACCTTCCACGCGAAGAACGTGATCCTCGCCTGCGGCGGCGCCGGGCAGGTCTACCGCCCGACGACGAACGCGCTGATCGTCACGGGCGACGGAATAGCGATGGCCTACCGGGCGGGTGCGCCGCTGATGGACATGGAGATGGTGCAATACCATCCGACGACGCTGGCCGGTAGCGGTTTCTTGATGACCGAAGCCGCGCGCGGCGAGGGCGCCTATCTGCTCAACTCGCTCAACGAGCGCTTCATGAAGCGCTACGCGCCCAACAAGATGGAGCTAGCCGCCCGCGACGTTACCTCGCGAG
>DATNLQ010000058.1:0-24671 GCA_035602785.1 Solirubrobacteraceae bacterium | reverse complement strand
CCTCGCGTCTTGGCCCTCCACCGGACTGACACCAACCCGCCGTCGCTCACCCAAACGCGCGCCAGATGGCGAGGCATTGGGCGCGTCGAGCTCGACCGGCCGGCGCTCGCGTGGCTGGTCTCGCTCGCGATCGCAGCTGCCTACCTCGTCCTATTCGTGGTCAAGCTGGCACACAACATCACGGCACTGGGATGGAATCCCGACGTTGCCTCCGCCTTCCTTCTGCCCGAAACGCTGGTCGGGACGGGGACGGGGGGACATACGGTGCTGGCATCAGCCGGCCAGTGGGTGCCTCTGTGGTTCGGCCTGCTCACCGCCAGGCTGCCGCTGCACCGCGAGCTATGGGATATCGCGCCAACGGCCTGCTTCATCGCCAGCGCACTGATCGTGGGCTGGTCGGTAAAGCAGCTGGCGGGCACTCGCGCGGCTGTGCTGGCGGTGCTGATCGGGCTCGTCGCGTCGCCGATCGCGCTGACCTTCTTCATGGCGCCGTTCTCGCACAACACGGTGTACCCCTGCACCGCGTTGGTCGGCGCGTACATCGTGTGGATGGCCCAAGCACACGACAGGTGCCCGCTGGCTGCCAGACTGGCCCTGCCGCCGCTGCTGGGTGTAGCGATCGGCACGTGCCTTGCGTCGGACTTCCTGCTCGCCGCAACGGCGGTGATGCCGCTGACGTTCACGGCGATCGTGGCGTGCACACGCCGCGAACGGCGCTCGAGGCTGATCGCACTGTCTGCGCTGAGCACGGTTGCGGTGGCGATCCCCGTGGCGAAGCTCACATCGACGACGATGGGCTCGCTTGGGTTCAAGACGCTGCCGACGCCGGTCGAGATCGCCTCGCCGTCGGAACTGCCGGCGCGTGCGCAGCTCATGTTCAAGGGCCTGAAGGAACTGTTCAACGGCTATCTCGGCACAGAAGCCCCGGGGACGCTGCACACCGAGCTGGGACTTGCCAGCGACGTCGTGATGTCGGCCGCGCTGCTTGCGCTGATCTTCGTCGGCGCGCGTACCACGTACCGGTTCATCGCCGCGGGCCTGCGCAAGAGCGGCACGGGAACGCCACCCGAGCTGGCTCGCTCGCTGCACATCATCTTCTGGGTCAGCTCGGCCGTGACCGCCTGCGGTGCATTCTGGATCGCCGGCGAAGGGGCGATGACAACGCACGAGTCTTATTACGCGGTCACCATATTCTCGGTCGCCGCGGTGATCGCGCTGCAGCTGCCGAGCGGCGCGCGCGCCAGCTGGCTGATCCCGGCGGGCGCGTCGGTGTTCTTTGCAGCGAGCCTGGTCGGACTGACCGAGGACTATGTCAACATTTCCGCCCCGCTCGCCCGCAGTGCGGCGATCATCACCAGGATCGCCGCCGCCAACCACGTGCAGGTCGGCTACACGAATTGGGGGGACGCCTCGGGATTGACCTGGGGGACGCACGATCGCGTGATCGTGCGTCCGTTGATGCAGTGTGCAAACCCACAGGGCGTGGACCTGTGCCCCGGCTTTCAGGCCTATGTGCCCTCGTGGTACGTGCCCGAGCAGCGCCACACCTTCCTGCTCGTGGACGCCACCGGGATCGAAATCCGCGCGCTGCCACGTGGTCTTGGCAAGCCGCTGGCAACGTATGCGTTCGGGTCGATGCAGATGTACATATACCCGTACGACATCGCCTCGCAACTTGGCCCGGCGGCTGGTTGAGAGAACGAGCGCTGAACACGATGAAGCTGACAGCCGCCACGCGAAGCTCCCAGCCGGCGACTCACGCTTCGCCGTCCCACCCGTGGCGCGACTCGACGATGTACTTGGGGCGGTTGCGCGTCTCGTCGTAGATCCGTCCGACATACTCGCCGATCACCCCCAGCGACAGCAACTGGATGCCGCTGAACAGCGAGACGACGATCACGATCGTCGGGTTGCCGACCGGAAACGACACATCGGCGAGCTTCAACCCGAGGTACAGGAGCGCGAGCGTGAAGGCCAGGCCCGAGAGAGCCATGCCGATCAGCGAGATCAGGTGCAGCGGGTAACGCGAGAAGCCGACGATCCCGTTCAGGCCGATCACCAGCGATCCCAAGAAGCGGTTGTACTTGCTCGAGCCGGCCGCCCGCGGATCGCGGTCGTAGCAGACGCTCGCCTGGCGAAATCCGACCAGGCCGACGAGGCCGCGCAGAAAGCCGTGGCTCTCCTTCAGCGCGACCACGTTGTCGACCACGCGGCGGCTCATCAAACGAAAGTCGCCGGTGTTGGGCGGGATATCGACGTCGGCTATGCGCCTGATCACCCGGTAGCCGGCGGCAGCGACCAGGCGCTTGGGGATCGTCTCGCCCGCGCGGGTGCGTCGCTGCGCATACACCACGTCATAGCCGTCCAGCCAGCGCTCGACCAGCTCGGGGATCAGCTCGGGCGGGTCCTGCAGATCGCAGTCCACCACGACCACCGCGTCGCCGCGCGCGGCCTCGAGGCCTGCGATCGTTGCCATCGGCTGACCAAAGCGGCGCGAGAAGCGCAGCATCTTGACCCGCGGGTCCTCTCCACATAGTTGGAGGACCAGCTCCTCGGTGCGGTCGGTGCAGGGATCGACGCTGAAGATCAGCTCCCAATCGAGCTCCAACCCGCCCAGCACCGCGATCAGGCGCCCGTACAGACGGCGGATGTTGTCCTGCTCGTTGAAGGTGGGCACGACGATGCTGAGCACTCGCCTCGCCCCCTTGCGATCGATCACGCGGGGGCGCCCGGCCGTGTCCGCGCCCGGGGTACCGGCCGCTACAGGCGCGGGCTCGAGCATGCCGGGCCTGCGCGCGAGCGCGTCGGCGCGGCGGCCGCGCAGGCTCGCGTTCTGCCGCGGGCCACCGTCGTGCTCGACGCGGTTCAAGCGCTCGACCCCGGACGTTGCAGTACGCACAGTCCGCGGATCCCGAACGGCAGCCTCACTCCGCCCACGAGCAGCAGCTCCTCCAGCCTGCAGGCCAGGCGACCGAGAGCCGAGTCGCCCGTGCGTTCCATATCGCTTCTCACCTTCCGTTCCAGAGCCTCGCCCTGGAGGTGTTCATAGCGCCTGCGGTTGTGCTGCTTGACTGCCCAGAACGCCGGGAACAGCGGCGCGCCCAGGTAGATGTCTTGGAGGACCTGCAGCCCCACCGCTCTTGCCTTGCGGGCGAGCTCGCGGCGCGCGTAACGACGCTCGTGGCCGAGCATGCGGTCATAGCAGTCATAGCTGTCGGGGTTGACCGGGACGACGAGCACCGCCCGCCCACCCGGGCAAAGGATGCGATAGATCTCGCCAAGCGCGACGACATCTTCGGGTACGTGCTCGAGCAGGTTCGCGCTCAGCACGACGTCCACGCATTCGTCATCGAACGGTAGGTCACACACGTCGGCTTGCACCAGCAGAGCGTCGGGCACATGCCTGTGTGCCTTGCGCAGCCCACTTGCTACGAGGTCCACGCCGACGAGCGTCGCCTCGGGGATGCGCTCGCGCAGGTCGGCGAGCAGGTAGCCGGTCGAGCAGCCGACGTCGATCACGGTGGGCGCCACGGGCAGCGTTCCCACACGTGCGAGCATGGCGCGGCGGGTCCATACCTCGATGAAATGCGTGCGGCTGCTGTGCTCGTGCAGCTCCTCCAGCTCCGCAGACCAGTTGACCTGGCACTCGACGGGCGCGTAGCTGATGAAGGACTCATGTGCCCCTGTGGCAGTCAGCCAACCCCTTTCGAAAGCCGGCGGCCAGGCGCCGTCAGGCAGCGGTCGCAGCCGCACAGCGATCCTGTGCTCGTCGTCTGTCGGCAAGCCCGCGTTCACAGGTGCGCTCGCCGTGGACAGAGCCGTGGAGGCGTTGTCTAGCATCGATGTGCTCCCATCGAGGCCAAGATACCGATGCCGTTTGAGCAGACTGTTTCTTATTACTGGAATAACACTCGGCGCACAGAGCTCGCAGGCATGTGACAGATGCGATGCGCAACAACTGCCTGCAAACAGGCAGAAAATCAGTCACTCGACAGCCGGCGTCGCAGATCCGTGCAAAGCCCGCGGAGCCCTGAGATCGGATCGGGCGTCTCCCATTCAGGCGAGCCCGACGCACCCGATCCGGTCAAGCGACTTACGCTGCCTTGTCTGGCATACCACGATGAGGGTAGGTCTCCCTTGGCAACTCAGACGGAGAGCGTCGGATCGTCGGAGCCTGCGCATCCCGTGCGCAAACTCCTTACGCACTCGTCCGCTGGTGACGTGCTTGCGACCTTGGCTGTGACGCTGCTGGTGGCCTCACCGATGGTGTTCACCAGCTCGGGCTTTGCCCCGGACTTCACCAACCACCTGTGGCTGACATGGGCCGCGGGCAACGGTTTCCTGCGAAACGGCTACCCCAGCTACTACCTCAACACGACCGGCCTGGGCGTGTTCTATCCGCTATTCGCATTCTACGGTGGAACGCTGTACGCGCTCACGGGTGCCGCGGGCCAGATCCTCGACAATCCGATCCTGGCCTACGTTGCAGTCACGATGCTCGCCATCGCAGGCGCTTACGGGGGGGCGCTGTGGCTGGGACGACAGCTCGGGCTGCGCGGCTGGATCGCCCACGCGCCGGCACTCACGCTAGTGACCAGCGCCTACTTCATCACCAATCTGTACGGGCGCGGGGCGTGGCCTGAGCTCATGGCCGTCGCGGCCATCTCACCGCTGCTTGCCAGCGGCGTATACCTTGTCCGCGCGCCACGCTGGCGACCGCTTGCGATCTTCGTGTTCGTCGCCTCCACGGTGCTCTTCAGCGGAAGCCACAACCTCACGCTGCTATGGGGCACGACCGTTGCAGCAGCGGCGCTGGCGATCTTGTGGATCGCTCTCGGCGCGCCGCGGCGGCTGCCCTTGCGCCGCCTCGCCATGGTCGGCGTCCTGGGCTTGACCAGCGTGCTGGTGAACGCCTGGTTCCTGATCCCCGACCTGACATACGAGCGCAATGTGGCAATCAGCAACGAAGCGTCTGTGAGCTGGGAAGGAACGAGCTTCTTTAACACCCCGGCCGTGCTATTGGACCCCCTGCGCCTCGTGCCCAGGCAGTCGACCACGCCGGGGCTGTTCGTGCAGGCGCCCGACTGGTTTCTGGCATGGGGTCTGGCGGCCGGCGCGCTGCTGTTGTGGCGCAGCAGGGGCCAGATGAGATTGCGCCGCTGGTGGCTGGGCGCCGCGCTCGTGGTGGCGCTGCTGCTGGCGATGATCATGCTCGAACCGTTCTGGGCGATCGTGCCGTTCCCGTTCGACCAGATCCAGTTCCCCTACCGGCTGAACTCCTACGTCTTCTACGCGGTTGCCGGACTCGTGCTGGTGGGAGCCGTCGCCCTCCAGCGCGCTGCCGCCTGCGGATGCACGAAAGCGACGATCACCCGCCTGCGCATCGCTCTGGCGCTGGCCTGCGTCGTGAGCCTGGCACTGTGCGTGTGGCAGGAGTGGGCTGGGCCCACACGGACGAGCAAATCGTATGCGCATCGCGGCGAAGCGTTGGCGAGCGTCAACCGCCTGCCGGCCAGTTGGTATGACGGCGGGTCCTATCGCGATGTGCACGCCACGCCCGTGCAGGTGCCCGGCGAACGCATCTTGTTCATCAAACCGAGCCTCGTGCACGGCGACCGCTTCGCCGCCTGGATGGAAGTTCCGCCTGGCCCCGAACCGATCCTGACCAACATCAACGGAGGCGGCTACCTCGTGCACATCGGGGGCCTCGAACGGATCGGTCGCGCCGAAAGCGGCCTGGCGGTGGTGCGCAGGACGAACGGCGGCGGCGGCCCGGTGTATGTGGTGGTCGAAACGGCTCACAGCGCGGCCGTCGAGGTGGGCAGGGCGGCAAGCCTGGTCGCGATCGCTGCGATCCTCGCGCTGATCGCCGGCGTGGGCGTGCGCACCAGGCGGCGGTCATCGCGCCCGCGCGCGTCGCAGCCATAGCAGCACCAGCGCGACCAGCCCCAGCGCCATGACGACCAGCCCGACCACGCTCAGCACGCGTCCGATCACGATTGGCGCCCCATCTGACGGGCCGATCGAGATGGTGTCGACGGGATCAGAGCCACTCGAAGCGAGTTTCGCGCCGGCGCGTTGGGCGGTAGCGCGCGCGGACCCGACCGCGAGCACCATGTAGCCGGTTTCCGATGCGGTTCCCACAGCCTTCGCACCGGCCACGTGCACCAGATAGGGACCAGCCGCGACGTTGGTGGCAAGCAGAGTACCCGGGCGCACGCGTACCGACGCCGACACCCGGTCGTCGTGCACGGCCGCGGGCGGGAACTCGAGCGTCGGCAGGTTTGCACTGGCGATCACCGGTTCAGACGCGTCCGCGTAGTCCCTGTTGGGGCCGGTATTGACCTGGCCGTAGAACTCCAGCGTTTCGTAGCGATCCAGACCTGGGTAGGGATAGCCGAGGACCTGCCCGACCGCGCCGATCAGGCAGACCACGCTGACGGGCAGCGCCAGCCACGCGAAGGCGCGTCGCCGGCGCCCGGCGCCGCTGCGGGCCAGCACCAGAGCCGCCAGGATCGCGGCGGACAACTCCAGCAGCACGTATGACTCCAGGCGGTAGCTGAACTGGATGTACGTGTACTGGCGTGGCAGCGCCAACAGCAGGCCGGAATGCGTCATGACGAGGGTGACGAGCACCGCCAGCGCAGAGCAGATCACCAGCACCCGCGCCCAGGTCCGATCGCCGCGACCGCGCGTCAAGACGACAAGGCCCACGAGCACCCAGGCGATCGCGACCGTGGGCAACGCCAATGCGAACGGATAGGGAGAAGGGGTCGAAAGTGCGGAACTGCGCGAGAGCGTGAAAAGATGCGCCATGGAGACCAACCCCATGGTCGTCTTGACTGCCATCCGCGCATGCTCGTATTCGCTGCCGACGCGCGTACGCGACTCGTAGGCGAGCGTGGGCGTTAGATACCAGGCGCTCACCATGACGGCCGGCACGAGCACGCCGGTCACGCGAAACGCACCCCGGCGCGTCAGCAGCCGGCGAGCGTCGGGCACGCAGACGAAGATCGCGAGCACGGTGACAGCGAGCGTGGTGAGCCCCAGCAGGACGGTGATGGTGTGACTGCCGAAGAACAGCACGGCGCTGAGCGCCAGGGCGGCGGTCGCACCCACGGGCAGGCGCTCGCCGCGAAGCACGCTGATCCCGGATGCGACCATTGGCGAGATCATCGACACGCCCATGAACTCGGGCCAGTCCCCGCGCACGTAGACGAGCATGACGAAGTAGGACGAGGTGACGAACACGACGCCCGGCACGAGCGCCGCCCAGCGAGGCAGGCCGGCCATGCGCGCCATCCAGTACCAGCCGCCGAACGCGCCGACGAAACCCACCATGTACATGAACACGTACGCCTGCACGGGGGCCCCGCCCAGCGCGAGGGACAGAAGGCCTGTCAGGGCATACAGCGTCCCGCCATAGAAGGCGAATATCGGGTTGAGTACGGAGTAGGAGCTGTTGAGGAAGAAGCTGGGAAAGTGATCCTGCTGGATGGATAAGCTCTGATGCCAGACCAGCCACAGGTGGTGCGACCAATCGCTGGCAAAGCCCGAATAGCTGAACAACAGGGGCCACGTGATCGAGCCGATCACCGCCAGCGAGACGCCCACAGCGGGGGTGCCTCGGGCGATGGATCTCAACGTTCGTCGGCTCATTGCGCTCCGCGGCGAGACGACGAGCCTGTGGTCGCGTCGGCTCTCAGCAGCGTGTTCTAGCTGAGCGCAAGTATCGACATCACGGCAATCCCGTCAAACGCGCGCGCCCGCCGGGCTCGGCCGGCGGCGCTACGTCCCGGTTTGGACGCAACGCGACAGCAAGACCATGTCTCTGACGCGGCGCCGATTCCCAGCCGGCGCCGGGTAAAGCTATGCCAGGACCGGCTCCAGCTCGGCCTCGAGCTTCTTCTTGGGGTAGGCGCCGACGACCGTCTTGACCGGCTGGCCGGCCTTGAACAGGATCATCGTGGGGATCGACAGGACCTGGAAGCGCGCGGCCGTCTGCGGGTTCTCGTCGATGTCCAGCTTGACGATGCGCAGGTCCGGGCGCTCGGAGGCGATCTCCTCGAGAACGGGCGCTACTACCCGGCAGGGGCCGCACCACGGCGCCCAGAAGTCGACGAGCACCGGGCCGTCAGCCTCGAGAACCTCAGCGTCGAAGTTGGTGTCGGTGATCTGCGTGAGTGTGCCTGCCATGGTTCTCTCCTTGGTTGCTTGCCCCTCACTATACAAAATGAAGGAAGGTCGCCCCAAGGGATATGTTGCCCTGCGACTTCCGTATAACAATGGTATGACGGAAGCCGCCCGAGCACACGGTCACTGCGGCAGCGCGAGCGTTTCGAGCGTCTCGTCGAACCACTTCTGGCTCAGTTCGCCTTCCAGTTCTTCAAAGCGGGCTTCCAGGCCGGCCACGCGCGCGGCCAGGGCTCTCTGCGCGGGGCCCTCGTAGGGGGCCAGCAGCGCCAACTTCAGGGGATGGCCTTCGATCGCTTCGACGCGCCTGTCGAACTGCGTGGTGCTCGCGGGGATCGCGCTGAAGCCGCCGCCAGCCCACGCCCGCATGTCGCCGCACAGGCCGGGTAGCGGCAACACGGACAGTTCGTGCAGGCTGGCCGCATAGCCGTCCACCTCGCGCGTGATCGCCGTGTTGCTCCAGCGCAGCGGCTTGACGGCCCGGTCGAACGAGTCCACGATCTTTGCGTCCGCGTGATAGGCGGTCGACCACAGCGCGCCCGCAACCTCAAAGGTCATCGGGTCGGCCGCTTCATCCTGGATCGAGCCCGCAGCAACGCGCGGACATTCTGCGGCGTAGCCACGATTGAGCGCGGCTACGCTCGCATCGATCGTCGTCGGCATGCTCGCGATGGCCGCGCGCAGGTCGATAGAGGCAGCGGCGAGATACACATCGGTGGAGGCGACGTCCTGCGGCGCGGCAACTGCGCTGGCCGGGACGAGGCCAAGCGCGAGCACGCCGACAGCTGCAGCGACGATCCCCATACGTCCGAACATCACCGACAGCGTAGACGCTCGGCTACCGGACCACGACAGTCCAGCCTTCCCAACTGCGCACGATCGGCGGGTGGATGTGGGTGAGCGCGGTGAACAGATGCGGGGAGACATAGACCTCGACCAGCGCCGACACCACGAGCACGGGGATGGCCAGCGCGACCGTCACGACGGTGGCCGCCAGCAGCTGATCCCACTCGCCGCGGCGGCTGGCCATGATCCAGGCAGCGAGCGGCAAGAACAGCGCGATCAGCTCGGGGATGGCGTGCCCCAGCACGCCCAGGAGCAATATCCCCGGGGACACCTTCAGGAAGTGCGACACGCCCGCCAGCGCATGCCCGATCAGATATGCCTGCGCGCTCAGCGAAAAGGCGGTCGCGCTGGCCACGAACACGATCGCAAAGCGCCCGCCGCGTTCGTGCGCCCAGCGCGAGGCGCCGCGCAGATGCTGGGCCTGCAGCGGCAGCGAGCTGCCCGCCATGAACCCCGCCACGCACGCCATCGCATGCAGCCCCAGCACCAGCAGGTTGCTGGCAAGGATGTGCAAGACGTCGCCGCCGTCGCCCACCGCGAACGGCGGCTGCAGCTTGAGCACCTGTTGATAGCCGCGATCTAGCGACGCCACCGCCCACACCGCAGCGAGCAACCCCGTTGCCGCGACGGCCGAGCCCGCCACCCAACGGCCGACCACGCGCAGCGGCCTGCACTGCCAGGCGCGCAGCGTCGCGCGCGTATGACGCATGCCGTAGGCAAACGCGTAGGCCGACGCATCCATCCCCCTCGCATCGGCCCGTCGGCCGGCTAGCTGAAGCGAAGCGGGCTCACCATGGCGCCTGAAGTCCTCGGAACATTGGGAAGCGGCGAACGTTGAGCGTCCAAAGATCCAGTCCGTTGACGAGCGCTGACGCGGCCACGCAATAGTCGACCGCATCGATCCCAGAGTGACTTCGGGCATAGCGCCGCGCGAGCGCATCGGCCTGCTTGGCGACCGCGGTGTCGACCGCCAGCCAGCGGAGCGCCCCCACCAGCGCATCGGTAGCGCGTCGCTCTGCAGCGCGCATGCCGATCGAGAGCTCGATCCGGGTGAGCACCGATGCGGCCACGACCTCCTCATGCTCGAGCGTCGAGCGCAAGAGCTCACGTGCTGGCTGCACTCCTCGCAGGTAGTCCACGAGCACCGAGGTGTCAGCGAGTGGACTCAACTGGTCGAGCGAAGCCTGCGAGCCGTGCCCGAGCGCACCCTCTCCACGAACGCGGCGCCGCTCTCATCGCGGTGCGCCCATGCACCGAAAGCGCTGTCGAGCAACCGCAGCCGATCGGCCTTCGACACCGCTTCGTAGCGCTCATCGAGTGCTCGGCGGACGAGCTCGGCCAGCGAACGACCGCTTCTAGCGGACTCATCGCGCAGGCGCGCGTACTGGGCATCAGTGAGGGTGATCTGGGTACGGTGCATCGTGATGTAATGCTACATCATCATCGTTTCGGGGCCGATCCCAGCTTGCTCTCACCCCACCCCACCGCCACACAGGTGTCTCCACTGCCGCACAGGTGTCTCCGTCGGCCGACGCTCACCTGAAGCGCAACAGCGGCACCAGCCACATGGCCTCAGCGGCGATGCGCCAGGACATCTTGCTCTGGCCGTGCTGGCGATCGCGAAAGACGATCGGCACCTCCACCACTGCAAAGCCCGCCTGCACGGCGCGGTAGGTGAGCTCGACCTGGAATGCATAGCCCTGCGAGCGGACCGCGTCGAGGTCGATAGCCCGCAGAACCTCGCTGCGAAAGCACTTGAAGCCGCCCGTCAGGTCGCGCACGCGCAGGCCGAGCACCAGCCGCGCGTACAGCGAGCCGCCCTCGCTGATGACGCGCCGCAGCATGCCCCAGTCGCTGACGCCGCCACCGGGCACGTAGCGTGAGCCCAGCGCAAGGTCCGCGCCGCCGCCTGCCGAGCCGCCGTCGGTTGCCGCCAGCAGCCGCGCGAGGTCGGCCGGGTCGTGGGAGAAGTCTGAGTCCATCTCCATCACGTAGCCCGCGCCGTGCTCCAGCGCGTGGCGAAAGCCGGCCAGGTAGGCCGGCCCGATCCCGTTCTTCTCGCCGCGGTGCAGGACCGCCAGCCACTCGCGCTCGGCCGCCATCTCATCGGCGATCCGCCCCGTCCCGTCGGGCGAGCCGTCGTCGACGATCAGCACGCGAAACCCGTCCGCTGCCGCCCCCGCGAGCACCTCGCCGGCGGCCGTGACGATCGCCCGAACGTTCTCCGCCTCGTTGTATGTGGGCAGTATCAGCCAGGGCTCACCGGACATGGACCGGCGTACCCTAGTGAGTGCCGGGGATGGCGGGCGCGCCCGCCAGGCGCGCCGGGCCGCTCGCCCGCGGTCCCTACCCTGGTTGCCGTGCCCGACCCGTCCAACGCAGCCATTGCCGACGCGCTGGAGGAGCTCGGCGACCTGTACGAGCTCGACGGCGCGATCGTCCACCGGGTCGTCGCCTACCGGACCGCGGCCAAGACCGTGCGTGAGGCGTCCGTGTCGGTCGCCGCGCTCGCCCGCGAGGGCCGCGCGGTACAGCTGCCGGGCATCGGCAAGACGCTGCAGGAGAAGATCATCGCGCTCATCGACACCGGCACGATCCCCGCTGCGGAGCGGCTGCGCGCCAAGTTCCCGGCGGGCCTGATCGCGATCACGCACCTGCCCGGCCTCGGCGCCAAGCGCGCCCGCCTGATGCACTCAGAGCTCGGCATCGACTCGCCGCAGGCGCTGCGCCAGGCCGCCCTGGACGAACGCCTGCGCACGGTCCGCGGGCTTGGGCCCAAGCTCGAGGCGAGCGTGCTGGCCGCGCTCGACTCCCCCGACGCCCAGCCACCGCCGCGTGCCGCGCCGCGCACGCTGCTGCCGCGCGCGATCGAGATCGGCGAGGCGCTGGTAGCGGGCCTACGCGAGCTCGCGGGCGAGGGCGCTCACATCCAGCTGTCGGGCTCCGTCCGCCGCCAGGCTGACTCGGTCAAGGACATCGACATCGTCGCCACCACCACCCGCCCGACGGCGCTCGCCAGGGGCCTCGAGCGCCTGGCGGAGATCGACAGCGTCAGCTCCGCCGGCAAGGCGGGCGCGCGGGCGCGCACGCACTCGGGCGTCAACGTCGACCTGCGCATCGCAAAGCCGGCGCAGCTGGGCAACCTGCTGCAGCACTTCACCGGCTCTGGCGCCCACAACGCGGCGCTGCGCGAAGCGGCGGTGCGCCGCGGACTGCACGTGTCCGAGTACGGCATCCTCGACGACGCGACCGGCACCACCCACACGTGCGCGACCGAGCAGGAGGTGTACGAGCGCCTCGGGCTGGCCTATATCGAGCCCGAGCTGCGCGAGAGCCGCGGCGAGCTCGACGCGGCGCGCACGGGTGAGCTGCCGCGGCTGATCGAGCTGGCCGACATCCGCGGCGACCTGCACAGCCACACGATCGCCTCAGACGGCCACAACACGATCGAGGAGATGGGCCTGGCGGCGCGCGAGCGCGGCTATGAGTACCTGGCGATCACCGACCACTCGGCCTCGCACGGCTTCGGCAACGACGTCTCGCCCGAGCAACTACGCCGCCAGATCGAGCTGGTGCGCGAGGCCAACGACCGGGTGCAGGGCATCGAGCTGCTCGCGGGCAGCGAGGTCAACATCTTGCCCGACGGCTCTCTCGATTATGAAGACGAGCTGCTGGCGCAGCTCGATTGGGTTGTCGCTTCCGTGCACACATCGCTCGCGATGGCAGAACAGACGATGACCGAGCGGATGATCGCAGCGATCGAGCACCCGCTCGTGCGCGCCATCGGCCACCCCACCGGCCGCCTGATCGAGCGCCGCGCGCCCTACGCCATCGACCTGGACGCCGTGTTCGCGGCAGCCGCGCGCACGGGCACGCTGCTGGAGATCAACGCCAACCCCGACCGGCGCGACCTGTCAGACGTGCACGCCCACGCAGCTGTGCGCGCGGGCGTGCAGATCGTGATCGACTCAGACGCCCACCGCACGCGCACGCTGGCCAACATGCGCTGGGGGCTCGCCACGGCGCGGCGTGCCTGGCTGAGCAAGAACGACGTGGCCAACACCCGGCCGTGGCGCGAGCTGGCCAAACGATGATCCGGCAAGCCAAGACTCTCAGCCGACCGCCCCGGGGGCATAGAACTGCGGGCGATGCGTGGGGCAGTACAGGGCCATCTCGCCAGCGGCGACGTCATAGCGCGCCACCCACACGCCCGTGCCGTCACTCAGGCGCGTGCACGTAGGCTGCGCGTGTGCGCCAACGCGCGTGTGCAGAAGCGTGGCAGCCGATGATGTGAGGCTGTATTCGACTCGTCCGGTGGCCACCGGCTTGAGCCCGTCCATGAGCGCGAGCGGCTTGAGCCCTTCCCAGGAGAAGTCCGCAGATTCACTCTGCTTGAGGCTCCATGCGACCGTGCGCACCCCTTCGCGGTACAGGTTCTCGAGCAGGCGCGGCACATCGCCGTCGAGTCTGGGCGCAGAGGCAAGGAAGCCGCTCGTCGTGTAGAGGATGATCCGGTCGGGATACTGCTCAGTCACAGGCAACCTGTTGGCAAGTGCCAGCTTGGCTTCCTGGCCGACGCCGAAGTCGATGCCCAGTGTGTTGGCTGCCACGGCGAGCACGAGCACGCAACTCATCGCCAAGCTGGCCGTGCGCGGCAAAGACGCGATCCACCCCGTGCCGATCACCGCCAGAAAGACCAGCAGAGGCAGCCCGTAGCGGATGTCGTGGTGGGGGGTCAGCGTGATCGCAAGCCATGCCGCAAAGCCCCCCGCAAGGAACTCGCGTCGCGCCGCCTGGCGGTCGCGGTCGCGAATGGCCCTAGCGGATGTGAAAGCCACTCCGGCAAGCACGAACACGAACAGCGGCGCCAGCAGCTGCGAGTTCAAGACGTTCCAGAAGTACCAGCTGAAGTTGTCGATCGACAGCGTCGGCGGGATGTTGCCCGGCGGCGTGCCCGGGCCCGAGCTGGCCAATGCGAACATCCTCGGCAGTTCCGGGATATGGACGATGTACCAGGGGGTTGCGACGAGGACCGCAACCCCGAGAAAGACGGCCAGGCCACGCCGGTTGCGCCAGCCACCGTGAGCGATCGCGATCAGCACGAGACCGGCGAGGAAGAGGGCGCATTGCACCTTGACGTTCATCCCGAGGCCGACCGCGAGGCCCGCCGCGCCGGCCACACCCACGCGTTTGAAGTCCTCGCTTGCCAGCACCAGCCAGACCGACACTGCAACCATGGCCGCGAGCGGGGCATCGAGCAGGAAGACATGAAACAGCGAGATGAGCAACGGCGAGCCCAGCACGAACACGACCGCCAGCATGCCCGCGAAAGGCCCGAACAGCAGCCGCCCTGTCTGATAGCAGCCAAGTGCCAGCAGCGGGACGAACACGACGTTCTCGCCGATCGTCGCCGAGGCCACGCTCTGTCCGCCTACGAGCATCGCAAGTGCGCCAACCACAGTGCCGAAAACGGGATACACGTCGACATGCTCCAGCGGCCCGAGCAGGTTTCCGGCCAGGAGCATGTCGTGGTATTCGTGCACCATGCTCAGCTGGAAGCCGACGTCGAAGATCGGGACGCTGCGATCTTGTGTGAACCACCAGCACGTGAGCGCGATGAAGGTCGCGCTGGCGCCGATCGCACCCCACGCAGGGCCACTCACGCGAGAGATGCGAGCATGCGATCGCGCACCGGCCACAACACCCGCAAGCGAGCGGCCTGCGTCGATCAGGCGTCGGGGGTCGCCGCCCAGGCGGCGGCGGGCCGACGGGTTGGCGTGACCGGGTGCCGACACCGACCGAAAGTAGCCCAGGGCCATGCCAAATGCCAGCGAATACAGGGATTACGGTTGGATTGTCTCCGTCCCGTCCTGGCCTGCGCCGAGCAGGCGCGGCAGCAGCTGTTGCACGACCAGCCTGTCGGTGGCGTCGCGACTGAGCGGAGCGAGCGCGTGCAGTGCGCGCTGCGCATAGTCGGGCGCGGGATCGGTCAAGGCGAGACGCAGGGCGCCGGCCAGGTCCTCGCTGACGAGGCGGCGGTCGAGCTCGCGCGCGATCGGCAGCGCGACATAGGGACCGGGCGCGGGCGTGGTCGCGAGCAGGCAGCCGTCGGCCAAAGCCTCCAGCTGGGCGATCCCGTAGTCCTCGCGACGGGGCGCGCACACGAACACACGCGCACGGCGGATGAGCGCACGGTAGCCCTGCGCCGACAGGGCGCCGACCACCCGCACTCCCTCCTCGCCCTCGATGTCGAACCCGGCCATGCGCAGCTCGTCGGCCGACGCCCCCGCCACGACGAGCTCGGCAGACGTCGCCGTCGCGCTCGCACCCGTGCCGAGCTTGCCCGCCAGCAGCTCGCCGCGCACGCCCCGCCAGGCTGCCAGCACACGGTCAAGTCCCTTCTTGGCCGGGTTGGCCGCATAGGTGATCGCGGCGATGTCGCGCGTCGGCTCGGCCGGTCCCGACGGCTCGACGGGCACCGGCAGCACGACCGCGCGCTCACCGCGCGCGGCGCTCGCGGGCGCCTCGCGCAGTCCCCCCTCGCTCCACGGCAACAGCAGCGGCGCCTGGCGCAGCCTGCGCCGCTCGAGCGGGCGCTGCCACGAGCCGTGACGGCCCGGCCGGTTGCCCGCGGCAGGCGCGTCGAAACGGATGGCGCCCGGTCGCGGCCACAGCAGCGCAGCGGTGGTGCTCGAGTACACAATCGCGCGCGGCGGCGATCGCTGCAGCTGGCGCAGCATGTGGGCAGCCGCCGCCCGCGCGGCTCGCGCCCACACAAGGTCGGTGAGCATCAGCGTGCGAATCGCCGTGGGGGGCAGCGGCCGTGCGAGCGCCACTCTCGCGCCCGCTCGTCGCAATGAGTCTTCGAGCTCTTCGTCGGCCGTGCGCAGCCCTTCGGTGGAGCCGAGCGAGACGATCAGGACGTCGACCGCGTGCGCAGCCATCTCAGCTGACGGCGCCGTTGATCCGCTCAGGTCGCAGCGCCTTGAATCCTGGCGCGCGCACGAGCTCCATCGGCCGCACCGATGAGGTGCGGCGCACGTAGAAGGCCGCCCCGTCGCGCTCCTCGATGGCCGCCACCGCCGCGTCCTGGCGCCGCCAGGCCAGCGCCCAGATGATCGCGAAGCCCGCCGCGATGCCCGGGACCTGAGGGGCCAGGAAGGCCAGCCCGCCCGCCAGCAGCGTGAACAGCAGCAGCGGCCACAACCGGTTGAGCAGGATTGCGCTCGGGTGGTGCTCGGGCAGCGTGGTGCTGGCCTTGGCGCCGGCCAACAGCCGCGCGATCGGCGGGGTCGTCTGCGCGCGCCTGCCCAGGAGCAGGCCGATCGCGGTCGCAAGCGCCCACCAGCCGACCGCCACAAAGACGAGCGACTTTTCGGAGCTCTCACCTGCGGCGAGCACGGTGATGGCGGCCAGCGCGGTGGCCGCTCCGGCGCTGAGCAGAACGGCGGTCCTGAGGAACTCGACGAAGCGCACGGCGCTACAGCAGCGCCCCGAGCACTCCGCGCACGCCGCCGGGGCCGTCGACCGTCAGGTCGGCCTCCTCGGCCAGCTCGGGAGGAGCTTCGTCGGAGCTCACCGCTACGCATACCGCGCTGTCGAGCGAGCCCGACCGCACGAGCTCGCGCAGACCGCGAAAGGCGTCCAGATCCGTTGTGTCGTCGCCCACGTACAGCGCCGCCGCGACCGACGCTCCACGCAGCAGCGCTGCGATGCCCAGGCCCTTGTCGAAGGTCACCGGCGGGCGCACCTCGAGCACCTTGCGCCCCCAGTGGACCACGAAGCCCTCCTGCTCTGCCTGCGCCGCGATCTCGCGCACGGCCGCCGCGGCGGCCTGCTCGTCGGGAGCGCCGCGCCAGTGAAACGCCGCGATCGCGTCCTTGTCCTCGCTGCGCACGCGGATGCGCTGGTGCTCGGGGGTGTACACGCGCGCTGCGAACGAGCGCACGCGAGCCGTCCAGTCGGCGAAGCCCCGATCGACCTCAGGGCGCGTCGCCCCCGGGCGCAGCAGCTCGCCCCCATGGTTGCCGACGTACGCGATCGTCCCGATCGCCACGATCTGGCGCGCGGTGGCAGCGCGCCGGCCGCTCACGCAGCCGACCACGCTGTAGCGGCGGGCGATCTCGATCAGCAGCGTGCGGGTGGCCTCGGGCACGTGCGCGTCGGCCGCGTGGCGGACGATTGGCGCGAGCGTGCCATCGATGTCGAGCAGCACCGCTGAGCGGTCGGGGTCGGCGCGGATCGGCTCGAGCGCCTCCACGAGCGTTGCAGCTGGGGACACACGTCTAGTATGGCGCTCACCGTGGCCCATCCGTACCCTCGTGCACGCCGCCGCTGAGCTGTCGCGCGGGCGCTCGCTGAGGCTGATGGTCATCGGCACGCTGGCCGGCCTGTTCAGCGGCCTGTTCGGTGTGGGCGGCGGCAGCGTGATCGTGCCGCTGCTGGTGCTGTGGCTCGGCTATGACGAGCGCGCCGCCACCGCCACCTCGCTCGCCGCGATCGTGTTCATCGCCGGCTTCGCCGCCGCCACGCAGGGGCTGTACGGCAACGTCAACGTGCCCGACGCCCTGCTGATCGGCGTGCCTGCCGTTGCGGGCGTGGTGCTGGGCGCGCGCCTGCAGCAGCGCCTGCACACGCGCGCGATCGCCCTGCTGTTCGCGGTCGTGTTGGTGGCCAGCGCCGTCGAGCTGGTGACGCAGTGACCCGCGAGGGGTCGTCCGTGCCGGAACGGCCAGCGCGTGGGCGCACGTCGGCGCGATGATCGGCGCGATCGTCATCGGGCTCGCCGGCGGGGTGATCGCCGGCTTGCTGGGCGTCGGCGGCGGCGTGCTGTTCGTTCCCGGCCTGGTCATCTTCCTGAGCCTCAGCCAGCACCATGCCGAGGCCACCTCACTGCTGGCGATCGTCCCGGTGGCCGCAATCGGCGCGTACAGGCACGACCGCTACGGCAACGTGCGCCGTGCGGACGCGCTGCTGCTGGGCCTGCTCTCGCTCGCCGGCGCCGCGGGCGGCGTTGTACTCGCCAACGCGCTCACGGGCGCGCTTCTGCGCGACGCATTCGCGGGCCTCATGGTGATCGTGGCGGCGCAGCTGGTGCGAGGGGCGCTCGGTTGACGCCAGCAGCGCCCGCATTTGTGTGACTACGCCGTCGCAGAGACAGGCTCGAGCGGCTACCGCGCCAGTGCCGTGTATTTGTCACATGTTTCCCACTCGAATGAGTGCTCGCCTTCGATACGTTCCGAATCGCCGGCGCAGTTCTCAGAAGAGCTGCGCGCAGCAGGTGATCTTGTGCAAATCGACGCGACCCGCATACCCACTGAAACCACGCTCGAGGCCGAAGTGGCGATCGTGGGCGCCGGCCCGGCGGGTATCACGCTGGCGCTCGAGTTGGCCAACGCAGGCCATCGCGTACTCCTGGTCGAGAGCGGAGGTGACTCCTACTGCCCTGAGCTGCAGGACCTCGGCGAAACGGTGGGACACGACCCCGCGCACGTTCCCATGTCGCTGGCAACACGCCGCCAGATCGGCGGCGCGTCCAACCTCTGGGGTGGACGCTGCGTCCCACTCGATCCCGTTGACTTCACGGATCGCCGCCTAGTCGGAGACATTCGCTGGCCGGTCAGCTACGACGAACTGGAGAGATACTTCTCACGAGCATGCGAGTTGTGCATATGCGGCACGCCCACATTCGACGCCAGCCGGATACCCAGTCTGGCGGGCTTTTCGTTGATACCCGGGTGGGAGGAGGGCGACATACGGTCGACCTCGCTGGAGCGTTGGTCTCGCCCGACCAACTTCGGCAAGGCCTACCGAGGCGCATTGAAGCGCTCCGCGCTCGTAACCTTGGTGAGCAAGATCACCTGCACGGAGATCGTGTGCGTGCCTGACGAGCGACGTGTAGAGCATCTGGTGGGACAGACGCTGGCCGGCGGGCGGCTGCGCATACGCGCCAAACGCTACGTCTTGGCGTGCGGAGGGATCGAATCGACTCGGCTGCTGTTCGCCTCCAATCGCCACCATCCCGGCGGCATCGGCAACCATTCCGGGCACCTCGGCCGCTGGTACATGGCCCATCTTGGCGCTTCCATAGCGCGAATTCACCTCAAGACGCCTCCCCACCAGACGCTGTATGGCTTCGAGCGCGATCCGGCTCGTATATACGTGCGTCGACGTTTCACCTTCTCGCCCGACTACCTGCTCGAGCACGATCTGCCAAACGCAGCCATGTGGCTGGAGAATCCCCCGATCAGCGATCCCTCGCATGGCAGTGAGATCCTCTCGTTTCTGTATCTCGCCCTGGCATCGCCGATGGGCAAGCACTTCGTTGCCGAGGGCGTTCGCCGGCGCAAGATCGGCACGAACAGAGATGTGTCCAACGGGCGACACCTGCGCAATGTCATGCGCCACCTGCCGCGCGCTACGAGGTTCGCCCTCACGTTCGGCTACGAACGCTATGTGAGACCGGGCCACAAGGTTCCGGGG
Source organism: Solirubrobacteraceae bacterium (assembly GCA_035602785.1). Classification (GTDB taxonomy): domain Bacteria; phylum Actinomycetota; class Thermoleophilia; order Solirubrobacterales; family Solirubrobacteraceae; genus Palsa-744. The sequence goes on along the minus strand of DATNLQ010000058.1, from coordinate 5,150 downwards.
GTGTTCCTACCCAGTCCGTCCAATGTATACGCGCTCTACTATCACGGTGAGCATCTGCCCCACCATGCCAGCCACATCGCCCCCGCCGCTGAGCGCGACGCGCTCGGGGTGGCGCGGATGCGAACCAGGCTTCGCTTCGAAGACGACGACATCCGGGGAGCGATCCGCGCCCACGAGCATTTCGATCGCTACCTGCGCAGGCTCGGCCTCGGTCGGCTGGAGTACCTCGACGAGGACCCCGAGGAGGCTTTTCGCGAGCAGCTGCTCGACGGCTACCATCAGGCGGGCACCACCCGCATGTCCGTCCGGCCGCAGGACGGCGTGCTGGACCCGCAGCTGGCAGTACACGGCTTCGACGACCTGTTCGTGGCCAGCAGCTCGGCGTTCGTGACTTCCGGCCAGGCCAACTCTACGTTCACGATCGTCGTGATCGCGCTGCGGCTCGCCGACCACATCCACCGCACGCTATGCTCGGCGACCGCGACCCGGCCGTCTGTGGGCGCAATCGGCGCGATGGCCTACGACGGTGGCGGCCGGGCGAACGGGTGGCCTAGGGTGGTGGCGGCCAGGCGCATGGTCTAGACTGCAAATACCGATGGGCCTCGACAACCCACTGCACATCGCCTTCGTGGTGGTGATCTTGCTGCTGTTGTTCGGCGCCAAGCGCCTACCGGAGATCGGCCGTTCGCTTGGCAGCGGCATGCGTGAGTTCAAGGAGGCGGTCACAGGCGAGGCAGGCGCGAAAGGCGCAGCTCGGCAGGCACTTCCTCAGGCCCCACAGCAGCCGGAGACGACCGCGCCCGAGCCCGCGATTGCAGCCGCATCGGCCCCCACAGCTGCCCCCGCTCCACCTGAGTCCACCCGTCAGGCCTGAGCGCCCGCCGGTCCAGTGCCCGGGATGGACGTCGTCTAACCAAGGACGTATGGGCGCAACCGCACTCCGTAACGCTCAACGCTGTCGGTCGCGTGGGCCAGCGGCTCGCTGTCGGCCGCAACCAGGCTGATTAGGCTGTCGCTTCGAAAGGGCGCTCGCAGCCGGAGCAGCTCGAGCGAGCGCAGCACCAGCCACACGGCCCTCCAGGGCAGTCGCACGAGCCTCGGCCGTTTGCCAGCCGCCTGGCCAAGCGACTCGAGCAGGTCCGCGAATGTGACCGGCTGTGCCGACGCAGCGACAAGCAGCTGGCCCGAGCTCGCGGGCCAGCCGTCCAGGACACGCTCCACCAGCAGCGCCAGATCGTCTTCGTGGACCATGCTCACCGACGTGTCCGCGGGAACCAGCAGGGGCACGATCGACAAACGCTGTACGACGCGCCGCAGCGCCCCAAACGCAGCCGCCCCCCGCGCTCCCCACACCATTCCGGGGCGGATGACGGTGGCGCCGTGGTCGAACGCTGCGCGCTCGATCTCGAGCTTGGCCCTACCATATAGAGAGCGCGCGCCGGCAAACGCGGCCACGCTGCTGATCAAGACGATGCGCTCGACGCCCGCGTCGCGAGCGGCTGCGAAGAGGCGATGCGATCCCTCGACGTTCACGCGCTCGATCTCGCGCCAGCGGGTCGCAGCGAAGTCATAGGCCACGTGCACGAGCGCCTGGACGTCCGCCAGCACGGCCGGCTCCAGATCGCTGCCGAGCTCGAAGTGAGCTGGTGTGAGTGACGAACAGCCTGGACCGGGCCGCGAACGGGTAAGTGCGCGTATCTTCCAGTCCGCGTCCGCGAGATGGCTCACAAGCCGTGCTCCGACGTAACCACTGGCGCCGGTGACTGCACAGATCCCCCGCGACACCTATCGCTCCCGTCTCGAGAATGGTACAAAAATATCGACTTCGTGCTTGACCGAGCTGTCGCGTATGTGGTGGTTGTCGAACATCGAAACGAGACAGTACATGCGTCGTCCTATGACAGAATCAAAGCATGCCGAGCGTCGATCGCAGCGATACGGGCTCCTTGTATCTGCCGCTCGCCGGGCGCCCGCACGTATCGCTGGCGAGCTCCTGAGCATCACGGGCAGCGAGGCCGCCATGTCCGTCATCGTCATAGGGTCGGGACCTGCCGGCGTCGCCGTGACACGGGCGCTCGTCGATGCCGGTCAGCACGTGACGATGATCGACGCCGGCGACACCATCGAGCCGGGTCGGATGGAGATCTTCGAATCCCTCCTGCATGACGATCACTCACAGCCACCCCCACAGCTCACACAGATGGTGCGCGACGCCTTCCCCGTCAGCACCAGACACGTCCCGCTCAAGCCATCCTACGGTTCGCTGTTCCCCTACGCCCTCGACGACGCAGACCTGCCGATCGCACGCGAGCACGCCGAGACGCTGCCATCGCTGGCGCGCGGTGGACTGAGCAACTCCTGGGGAGCCTCCATTCTCCCCTTCCGCCGTAGCGACATCGACGACTGGCCCGTCTCGCTCGATGAACTGGAGCCGCACTACAGGGCCGTGCTGCAGTTCATGCCGATCGCCGGCGAGCGCGACGCGTTGAGTGACGTCCTTCCGCTCTACACCGACCGGCCGGATCATCTGCAGCGCAGCCGCCAGACGGAGAGGATCCTGACGCATATGCGCTCTCGGGCCGCGGATATGCAGGCTGCGGGGTTGCGCTTCGGAGCGTCGCGACTCGCGGTCAACGCGTCCACGCAGACCGCTCGCGCCTGCCGCTACACCGGCCTGTGCATGTACGGCTGCCCGTACCAGTCCATCTACAACGCCGCACACACCCTCGACGAGCTCGTGCGCTGCGGTCGCCTGGACTATCGCCCGGGCCTATACGTCGACCGCCTGAGTCAAGAGGACGACTCGGTGATCGTCCATCTTCACCCGCGCAAGCTCCCGCGCCAGACACATCGGCTGACGGCGTCGCGCGTGTTCGTCGCCTGTGGTCCCATCTCCTCGACGAGGCTCGTGCTCGACTCCCTCGGTCATGCACCATCTCACATTCGCCTGCTCGACAGCCAATACTTCTTGCTGCCCATGCTCACCCGCTACCGGGCCGAGGCAAGCGCGGCGACCCAGGGCAACACCCTCGCACAGATATTCCTCGAGCTCGAGGATCCGCGCATCTCCCGATACACGGTGCACCTGCAGGTCTACGGCTACAACGACCTCATGCTATCCGCGCTGGCAGGGCGAGCTCCGCTGCCTCGAGCCATGCTCGAGCGGATGCTCGGGCCCATCGTGGGGCGTGTCGTGGTAATTCAGGGATATCTCCATTCGACGGACTCTGCCGGTCTGACGATGCACTGGGATCGGCGTCGTGTTCGCCTTGTCGGCGACGCTGTGACACGTCGTGGCACGCCCGTCTGCGCGATCGTGCGTCGCCTGCTCGCCGCCAGAAGCCCATTGGGCATGCTTCCCGCCGCCGGCCTGCTCCAGATCGGCTCGCCGGGCAAGAGCAACCACCTCGGCGGCTCGCTGCCGATGCGACGTCGCCCCGGCCACCTCGAGACCGACACATTGGGACGGCTGTCAGGCTGGGAGCAGGTGCATGTCGTCGACGCATCCATCTTTCCCTCGGTGCCCGCGACTACCGTGACGATGTCAGTGATGGCAAACGCCCACCGGATCGGGACCGCTGCAGCTAGCCTGTGATCGGCGAACCCCCGATCTCGTCGGGTTCCTCTGCCCGGCAGACGGCAAACGTGTTGAGCCCGAACTTGTGTCTGGCGCAGGTGATCGCTTTTGGACGAAAGCCCGCCCGAACGAGCATCGGCCACAGGTCTCGAGGATCGTAGTAACGCTTGTGATCGTCCATCTCGCATGCCGGGCTCAAGCCGAGGCGAAACGCGGAGAGCTCCAACCACCACTTGCCGCGCCATGACGGCACGTTGATGAGGGCAAGCCCTCCTGGGACTAGGATACGGTGAAAGCCGTCGAGCACACGTTGGGGGTACTCCAGGTGCTCGAGCACCGATAGGCACATGACGACGTCGATCGACCGTCTCGGTATCGTCGGCAGCACAGTCTCGATCGGGCCCTCGGTCGCCGCCACCGTGGGAAGCTGCTTGAGGTCCTCGGCTAGCTGCAGGTCGACCAGGTGCACGTGGCGAGCACGCGGGATGATCTCTCGCGCGAGCGTCGCCTGATAACCACAGCCGAAGTCGACCACCCGCTTGCCGTCGAAATTCGCCCGGCGTCGCACGGCCATCGTGCTCAGCCACACCCCGAAGCGATCTACCACGGACGGTGCCGAGCCCTGACCGTAGGCCGTGCTACGCACCCGCGGCCTTGTGTCGCATCGACCGCGCCATGGTGATCGCCGCCCCGTGGAGCACAAGGGTGAACGTGAACAGTGAAAAGGCGATCGCCACCAGCATCAGGCCGATCACGGCAAGGCCGTCCGGCAGAGCCGCTTTTAGGCTGAGGGTCTCATGATGGGAGAGGTAATACGCGATCAGTGGCACGCCGCACCCAACTCCCGCGATCGCCGCTGTCCCGGCGATGACCACGCTCCGGGTGTAGGAGAAGATCGACAGCCACCGGGCTCTCGCTCGTCCGCTGTAGTCGAACAGGACCTGTGCGATGCACCCGAGCAGGAACGCTTGGAATCCGATGATGGTGAGCGTCATACCGATGAGCATCCAATACAGCGACAGGCTGACGTGGCCGATCCTGATCGGGCCGCCCGCTAGCGGCAACGTGATCAGCAGTCCGACCGCGAATGCGACGAGCCCCGGCTTGAGGATGAAGAAATCAGAGCCGTAGACGAACATCGCGCGCAGATTCGCCCAGGCGGCCTGCCATGGCGACAGCCAGCCGACGCGCTTGTGGTGACTGACGCGACCCGCCTGGTCTTTGAGGAAACGCACCGGCACCTCTGTCGTGCGCAGGCCCATTTGCACGGACTTGAGCACCATCTCCGATGCATACTCCCAGGAATCGGACTCGAGATCCATCGCGATCAGGTCATCCCGCGCGATGCCACGCATACCGCAGTGTATGTCTGAGAAGTGACTCGAGTACAGGCGGTTGAGCACCCAGGTGGTGACCGGGGTGCCGAGATACTGGTGCAGCAAGGGCATCGCGCCGGGCTCGATCGATCCCTTCCACCGGGAGCCCATCACGAACTCATAGCCTTCGCGAAGGCGCTCGACGAACGGCTCGAGGTAGCGGAAGTCATAGGTGCAGTCCGCGTCTCCCATGAGCA